>DASTUE010000092.1:0-26231 GCA_035759805.1 Lysobacter sp.
GGCGCCGGCGAAGCGGACCCAGACCGGCACTTCGGTCTGGCCCCGGCTGAAGTCGCGCAACTGGGCACCGCGCAACGCCAGGCCGACGAAGCGCGACACCTGCTCGGCGCTGAAGCCGAAGGCCGCAGCACGTTCGCGATCGACCCGCACGTTCAGCTCGTTGTTGCTGTCGCCCGCATCGACACGGACATCGCGCAGGACCGCCTGCCGCTCGAGCATCGGCACGATGTCCTGCCCCAGCTCGGTGAGCGTCTGCGATGAATCGCCCACCAGCTGGACCTGCACGTTCTGGCCAGTACCGCCGCCGCCCTGATTGCCCTGGTTGCCGATACCGATGTCCGCCCGGGCCGATTTCGGCAGGCCCTTGCGGACCTCCTCCACCAGCGCGCCGACATCGGGCACGCCTTCATTGAAGGTCACCACGGTGCCGGAATCGCCGCCGGCGCCAAACCACGAATAGATCTGGGCGATCTGGAGCCGGTCGCGGTTGTTGTCCAGGTAGTGCTCCACCCGGGCCACTTCGTCCGACACCTGCTCCTTGCTGTAACTGCCGTTCCAGCGGTAGTAGATGTTGACCTCGCCGGATTGGTTGCCGCCCCCGAACATGTCGAACTTGGTCTGGGTCATCGGCACCACGCTGACGGCGACGATCAGCACGATGCCGGTCACGCTCCAGCCGCGATGCTCCAGCGTCCAGCGCAGGAACCGGGCGTAGCGCTTCTGCAGCTTGCGGATCAGGCCGCTGTCGCTCTGCACCGCCGCCGGGGTCTTCATGCGCGCCGACAGCATCGGAATCAGGCTCACCGCCACCAGCCAGGACGCCAGCAGCGACACCGAGATGGTGATCGCGATCTGCGACATGAAGATGCTGATGTTGTTGGTCTCGCCCAGCAGGTTGGGCACGAACACGATGCAGTGGCACAAGGTGCCCGCCGACAGCGCGATGGCGACGTTGCGGGTACCCACGATCGAGGCCCGCAACGGCTGGTCGGGCATCCGCTCGCGCTCCTGGTAGATGCTCTCCACCACCACCACCGCGTTGTCGACCAGCATGCCGACCGCCAGCAGCAGGCCCATCAGGCTCAACACGTTGAGGGTGACGCCGACGAAATACATGAAGCCCAGCGTCATCACGAAACAGATCGGGATCGCCAGGGTGACCATCAACGTCGACGGCCAGTGGCGCAGGAAGAAAAACAGCACCGCGATCGACAGCAGCAGGCCGATCCCGCCGGCCTCGGCGAGTTCCAGCAGCGAGCTGGTCACGTCCTTGCCCTGGTTCTCGATGACCTTGACATCGACCCCGCGCAGGCTGGGGTTCTGCCGGATCCGGTCCAGCTCGGCCATCACCAGGCGGGACACTTCCACCAGATTGGCATTGCGTTCCTTGAAGACCTCCAGCGCCACCGCCGGACGACCGTTCAGGCGTCGTCCGACATCCAGCCGCGCCTGTTTCAGATGCACCTCGGCCACATCACCCAGCCGCAGGCCGGTGTTGTTGAGCACCAGGTCGCGCAATTGCTGCAGATCGTTCAACTCGCCGATCGGCTGCACCCGCAGCTGGCGGCCCGCCTCCTCGATCTTGCCGGCGGACACCGAGAAGTTCGCGGCCTGCAGGCGCGCGGTCAGCTCGTTGAGGTTGAGGCCGTGCGCGACCAGCCGGTCCGGATCGATCGCCACCTCCACCTCGTTGGCCGCCGCGCCACCGATGTCGACCTTGGCGACCCCCGGAATCCGCTCCAGCGGTGCCTTCAGCTCACGCTCGATGAGGTCGTACTCATGACTCATGTCGAGGTCGCCAGCCAACCGCAGGCGCAGGATCGCCTGGTCGCTGGTGGACCACTTGAAGACGAAGTAGCGGCGCAGGTCGTCGGGCAATTCGTCGCGGATCGCATCGATGCGCTCGCGCGCTTCCGAGGCGGCGATCTGGATGTCGCGGTCCCAGTCCGAGAACATCAGGAACGCGCTGGCGTTGTCGGCCGACGCGCGCCCCTGGATGCCCTTGATGTCGCTCATCGTCGCCAGCGCTTCCTCGACCGGCCGCAGGATGTTGCGCTCCACCTCTTCCGGCGTGGAGCCGGCATACGGCAGCTGGACGAACAGGAACGGCGCGGACACGTCCGGCAATGCCTCCAGCGGCAGGCGCACCGCCGCGATCAGCCCGATCACCACCATCGACACGAACAGCATGATGGTGGTGACCGGTCGTCGCAGACTGATCTCGGCGATGCTCATGCAGGCTGCCCCGCACCGTCCTGGCCCGCGCCACTGCCGGCGAGCTGCGACGCCTCGTCGATGCGTTGCGCGCGGATGCGGTAATACTCGTCGGGGCGCCGGTCCAGCAGGTCGTACACCACCGGGATTACCACCAGCGTCAGCAGCGTCGACACCAGCAGGCCGCCGATCACCGTGATCGCCATCGGCGAGCGCACCTCCGCGCCCTCACCGAACGCCAGCGCCAACGGCAGGAAGCCGAACAGCGTGCACAACGTGGTCATCACGATCGGCCGCAGGCGCGAGCGCGCCCCTTCCACCAGTGCCTCGTGCTTGGCCACGCCGGCCTCGCGCAACTGGTTGACCTTGTCGATCAGGATGATCGCGTTCTTGGTCACCAGTCCGACCAGCAGGATCAGACCAATGAACACCACGATCGACACCGGCGAGCGGGTCAGCAGCAGCGCCAGCACCGCGCCGACCATCGCCAGCGGGATCGTGAACAGGATCACGAACGGATGAAGCAGCGATTCGAACTGCGATGCCATCACCAGATAGACCAGGAAGATCGCCAGCGCGAAGGCGAACAGCAGCGAGCGGATCGAGCTGGAGAGCTCCTCGCCCTGACCGCCGATATGCATCTTCACGTCGGCGCCCAGCGGGTTCTGGTCGACCATCTTCTGCACTTCCAGCACCGCGCTGCCCAGGTCGATATCGCGCAGGTTGGACGACACGATCGCCACCCGGACCTGGTCGGCGCGGTGGATCTCGCTGGGGCCGGTGGTGGAGACCACGTCGGCGACCGAGCCCAGCCGCACCGGCGCGGAACTGCCCGGGTTGACGATCAGGTTGCGGATGTCCTCGACCGAACCGCGGTCGCTCTCCTGCGCGCGCACCAGGATGTCGATCTTGCGATCCCTGAAGCTGTAACGCGTGGCGACCTCGCCGCGCACCTTGGACACCACCGAATCGGCGATCTGGCGCGTGGTCAGGCCGAACGCCGCCGCCCGCTGCTGGTCGAAGTGGATCTGGATCTCCGGGAACCCCTGCTCCACCGTCGAGCTGACGTCGGTGTAATGCGGGTTGGCGCGCAGCAGGGCCGCCATCTTCTGTCCTGCACGGCGGATGGTTTCCAGGTCCGGGCCGGCCAGCTCGATTTCCAGCGGCATCGAGAAACTGAACAGCTCCGGGCGGCTGAAGTCGACCTGCACGCCCGGATGCGCCCGCATCGTCCCGCGCAGTTCCTCGGTCATGGATGCCTCCAGCCGCTCGCTGCCACCGTTGCTCATCACCACGTTGAGCTTGCCGATGTTGTCGCCGCTCTCGGTCGGGCTCGCATCCAGCCGCGTGCCGCTGCCGGTCACGCCATACAGCGCATGGATGCCGGGCGCATCGGCGTGCTTTTTCTGCAGTTCGCGCACCAGCGCGTCGGTCTCGCGCAACGGCGTGCCCGGAGGCAGCTTGACCGTCATGTCGAAGCGGTCCTGCGCCAACTGCGGAATCAGGTCGGCCCCCAGCAATGGCACCAGCAGCAACGCCAGCACAAACGCCGCCGTCGCCGTGCCCAGTACCCATGCCGGTCGCGCCAGCGCTGCCGGCAGGAGCTTCAGATAGCCACGCTCGGCACGACCGTAGGGGGCCATCGCCAGATCGCTGGCCTTGCGCATCACCGGCCCGATCGTTCCCGCCACCACGCGCCACAGACGCACCACCAGCCACGCCACGCCGAAGAAGCTGCCTCGTACACCGGCGGCGATACCCCGCTCGGTGAGGGCCAGCGGCTTCTGCAACCGCGATGTCGGCTGCCACTCCGGTTGCGGCGCCTCTTCCGGAAACGACTCCGCCGGTCGGCCCTTGAGTGCGCTGAGCATCGGGATCAGGGTCATCGACACCGCCAGCGAAATGGCAATTGCGATCGCCACCGTCAGCGCCTGGTCCCGGAACAGCTGGCCGGCGATGCCTTCCACGAACACCAGCGGCAGGAACACCGCGATCGTGGTCAGGGTCGAGGCGACTACCGCCATGCTGACCTCGCGGGTGCCGACGATCGCCGCCTTGAGTATCCCCAGCCCGCGTTCGCGCGCCTTCGCGATCGACTCCAGCACCACGATCGAGTCATCGACCACCAGACCGGTCGCCAGCGCCAGGCCGCCCAGCGACATCACGTTGAGGCTCAGGTCGAGCTGGCCCATGAAGAAGAACGTGGTGATGATCGACACCGGCAGCGACAGGCCGATCACGAACGTGCTCCAGCCATCGCGCAGGAACAGGAAGATGATCAGGATCGCCAGCAGGCCGCCGATCACCGCGTCCTTCTTGACGTCGCTGATCGCGTTGCGGATGAAGGTCGACTGGTCGTCGATCACCGTCAACTTGATGTCGGGCGGAACCTGCGCCTGGATCTTCGCCAGCCGCTCATGCACCGCGTCGGCGGTGGCCACGGTGTTGGCGTCGCCTTCCTTGTAGACCGCCAGCTCGACGGCTTCCTTGCCATCCAGACGGATGATCGCCTCGCGTTCCTTGTGGCCCTGGATCACCTCGGCGATGTCCTTGAGCCGCACCGCCTTGCCGCCGGCGACGGTGGTCGAACTGCCCGCGGATGCGCTCTGCACCGATGCCGCGGCGGCCATGGCATCAGCCGAACCGGAAGCCGCGGCAACCCGTGCCATCTGCATCGCGGCATCCTGCGCCGCGTTGCCGCCGCCGCTGCTGGTGGTGACCAGCATGTTGCGGATCTCGTCGATGGTGGCGAACTGGTTGACCGTGCGCACCAGGTACCGCTGCGAGCCCTCTTCCAGGCGGCCGCCGGAGATGTTGATGTTCTCCTGCGCCAGGCGCTGGATCACGGTCGCGATGGGCAGGTTGAGCTGGGCCAGCTTCTGCTGGTCGATCAGCACCTGGATCTCGTCCTCCAGCCCGCCGCCGACCTTGACCGCGGCCACGCCCGTCACCGGCTCGATCTTCTTCTTCAGGTCCTCCTCGGCATAGCGGCGCAGCAACGACAGCTGGCGCAGCTCATCGCCGTCCGCGTTGGACGACAGGGCCAGGCGGATGATCGGTTCGGTGGAGGGATTGAACCGCAACAGCACCGGTGGTTTGGCTTCCAGCGGCAGTTGCAGGGACTCCATCTTGTCGCGCACCTCCAGCCCTGCCTGGTCCATGTCGGTACCCCAGGCGAACTCCAGCACGACGTCGCTCTGGCCTGTACGGGAGACGGACTTGAGCTTGCGCAGGCCCTTGACCACGCCGACCGCTTCTTCGACCGGCTCGGTGATCAGGGTCTCGATTTCGGTGGGGGCCGCGCCGGTGTATTCGGTCCGCACGGTCAGGGTCGGGTAACTCAGGTCCGGCAGCAGGTTGACCTTGAGGTTGCCCAGCGCGATCAGGCCGAACAGCAGGAAGCTGATGGTCACCATCGCGACCGTCACGCGGCGGCGGGTGGCGAATTCCACCAGGTTGAAGCTGCGCGATGCGTGCGGGCCGGGCACGTGGTGGGAGGAAGACCGCTCCTTGATGTCGCTCACTGTCGGCCCGCCTTACGGACTGGTCGCGGCGGGCGACGTGGTGGCCGGCTGGCCATCGGCCGGCGTCTTCGCGGCCGCAGCCTCGTCACCGATCACCGTCACCACGCTGCCGTCGCGCAAGGCGCTCTTGCCGGCAATGACCACCTGGTCGCCCAGTGCCAGGCCGCTGCGGACTTCCGCCCAGCTCCCGTCCAGATAGCCCAGCTGCACCGGGGCGCGCTTGACCTTGCCGTCGTCGACCAGGAACACCGCCGCTTCCCCCTCGCCTTCCAGCAACGCGGAGCGCGGCACCACCAGCGCATTGGCGCGCTGGTCGTAATCGATGCTGATCCGGCCGAACATGCCCGGCTGCAACACACCGGCACTGGCGAACCGCGCGATGACGCGGAACGTGCCGCTGCCGGCATCCACCACCGGCGAAATGCGCTCCACCGAGCCCTCGAAGCGCTTGCCGGGCAGCGCATCCACGACCAGCGTCACCGGCAGCCCGTCGGCCAGGGTTGCCAGCTCGCGCTCGGGCACGTTGAGGGTCGCCTCGAGTACCGACGTATCGACGATGCGCACGATCGGCGTGTTGATCTGGACGAAGTTGCCCGGCTTGGGCGGTACCGATGCGATCACGCCGCCGATCGGTGCCTTGACGTCCGCGTAGGACAACTCGAGGTTGGCCAGGCGGTTGGCGGCCTGTGCATTGGCGAGGTCGAAACGGATCTGGTCGTAGTCGGACGCGGCGATCAACTGCTCGCTGGCCATCTTCTGCGCCCGTGCGAACTGGTTCTGCAACTTGCTCAATTGTGCGGAGGTCTGCGCGGCCTGCAGGCGTGCGCGATCCGAATCCAGCCGCACCAGCGTCTGGCCGGCGCGCACCACATCGCCTTCGGCCACCATCACCTGCAGTGCGACACCGGAGGTCTTGGCCACCACCTGCGCCTCGACCGGCGCCTCCAGCGGCGCGGTGCCCGTGTAGCTGGCCGCCATCGGACGCTGCTGCGCCACGGCCACTTCCACCGGCATCGCTTCCGGCCCCTTTTCACCGTCGCCCTTGGTCGACGCTTCCGACGGCCCTCCTTTGCAGGCCGCCAGAAGCAGCAGGCACGGCAGGATCAGGGCGGTTGCACGAAAGCAGCCATGGGCACGCAAGGAGCTGGTGTGACGCATCAGGAAAACCCCGGAAATTAAGTGTGAATGCGCATTTTTCCGGCTGCATGCCGGTGTTGTAGATAGGTATATCACCAACACCGGGAATGGCATATCCGCCGAAGGTCATGGTGATGGCCTACCGGACACGCAGCGGTCTCCCAGCCAGTGGAGTGGAACAGGGGGCGCTTCGTTGATCGATGAACGCGAGCTATACTTCGCGAATTATGCGCGGCAGACACGGTGACGCGTGCACCGCCAGCCAGTTTCCACACTTCGCCAGCCACCAGAGATTGCGGATTACGACATGATGCGACCGCTGACCATAGCCGCCTGTTTGGCACTTGCCCTTATGTCCGCCCCGGTGGCGGCCCAGGATGCGGCAACCGCCGCACCCACCGGTTCCGCCACGAGTGTGGAACGCGGCTACCAGTTGACCTACACCTGCCAGGGGTGTCACGGCATCGACGGTTACAAGAACGCCTACCCCAACTACCACGTACCCAAGCTGGGTGGCCAATCGGCGGATTACCTGGTCAATGCGCTGACCGCCTACCAGGATGGCACCCGCAAGCACCCGACGATGCGCGCCCAGGCGCAGAGCTTCTCCGAGCAGGACATCGCCGACATCGCCGCATTCCTTTCGACCCTCAAGTGAGAGAGCAGACGCCCATGACGATCCGCGCCAACTTCGCCATCGCCCCTGCCCTCCTTGTCGCTGCCCTGGGACTTGCACTTTCGGCGTGTTCCCCGTCGCAGGCCCCTGAAGGGGCCGCCGCCGCGAAATCGTCCTCCGCCGGCCTGCCGCCCGGGTTCGTTGCTGCCGGCGAGAAGCAAGCCAATGCCAAGGGTGCCGCCACCGGCCAGTCGTGCATCGACTGCCACGGCGCCGAGGGCAATGCACCGATCGATCCGAGCTACCCGATTCTGGCCGGCCAGTACGCCGACTATCTCGCCTACGCGCTGGAGAGCTACCGCGACGGCAGCCGCGACCACGTGATGATGTCGATGCAGGCCAAGGACCTGACCGACCAGCAGATTGCCGACCTGGCCGCCTATTTCGGCTCGCGCAACAGCCAGCTGATCAACCTCACCGGCTCGCACAAGAAGTAAGGGGCGTCACCGCAGCCGCTCCGGCGACTGAAAGTCCGGCACGAAAGCCCGCATCGCAGCGGGCTTTCGCGTTTCTCGCCCCACAAGATCCCTTCCCGTCCCGAAATCCGATATGGACAGACATCGGGCGATGCCTAACCGCCCGAAGCCGGTGCGCTGCCGTTGCCCTCCTGCAACTCCGGCTTGAACGGCACGTCCGGCGATGGTCGCGCCGTCGCCGGCTGGTTGTTGAGGTTGGAATCGGTGATGTCGCAGGCCCCGCCCAGTACCAGCATCACTGTCGTACAGACAACGTATTTATTGGTCCCGGGGATCGGAACGCGGATGGTGGTGACGCTCTTGCGCACCCACTCCTCCAGCAGGCTCTCGTTGGGACGCCAGTAACGATCGAACGCGGTCGGCTCGTAATCCGTCGGCGGCCGCTTCAGCCAGGTGCCGGCGCGGTCCAGGTTCACGATTTCATCCGTCGGGGTGCCCGGAGGCCGGCCCGGCGAGGCCGAGCCGGGTGGTTCGGCAAGGCGAACGCTGCCATCGCTGTCGTACAGACCAGGTGGTTGCCCGCGTTGTGCGCCGGGCCGCTCGCGGGTCGAGTCGCCCCAGTCGTCGCCGCGTGCCGGCGTTGCCCAGCCTCCCGGTGCGGCCACGGGTTTCGGACCGGCGGTGTCGGCGATCGCGCCGGGCTTTGTATCCGCCCCCGCGGCGGCAGGTGCCGGCGTCGACACGTCGCTCGCGGACGCCGTCGCCGGTGATGATTTCGCCTGTTCCGAGGGCGACGAATCCGATGGCGGCGAAGGAATATCGCGCGAACGCAGCGCGGGAGCCGTCGGCTGCCGTTCCACGCTGGCGATGACCGGTTGTGCAATGGAGGGGGTCGGCAGGCGCGGCAAGGGGGCGGCGATCTCGCGTTCGACAAGCTTCGGCACCGCCTGCTCCAGCACCGGCGGCCTGATCGACTGCGACGGGATGACCGCGACGCTGGGGCGTTGCAGGTTCGGCAGCTCGGCCACCTCGACCTGCGGCACCGGCATCGTCAACTCGGGCATCGCCAATGGCACCACATCCCGTTGCAGGACCGGCGTCGGGGGCGGCAGGACGAACTCCTGACTAACCTCGGGCACGGGCTCGCTGACCTGCACCGCCTGCTGCACCGCCGGCGGCGCCGGCTCGGCAACTTCCGATGGCGCTGTCTCCATGGGAGCAGGCGGAGGCGTCTCAACCGGCGTCACCTCGGCGGCCCTTTCATCCGGCATCTGCGCAGTTTCGCTGGGAGCGGGCTGGCTCGGCGCGGGAGCCGCGCTGGCTTGCCCGGACTCCGGCAGCGTTCTGGTTTCAGTCTCTCGTGCCGGTTCGGCCGCCGGCCCACCACCGACTTCGGGCAACGTGCCCTCGCCCACGAACTCGATCTGCACCACCTCTTCCTCGCCCTTGCGCGGCGGATGGGACGGCGAGGTGAGCTGCAAGTACATCAACCACACCAGCAACCCGGCCAGCAGCAGGTGCCAGCCCACTGAAATGGTCCAGGCGATCCAGCGCACCGGGCGATCGTCAGGAGTCGGCGGATCCCACTCCTGCCGCCACAAGGTGTTGAATGCCTGCCAGCGGCTCAGCTCCGGCGCACTGGCGGGCGGACGCGCCGGCTCCCGCTGCACGAACACCTCGACGAGCGCATCCACATCCGCACCGGTAACCGCATCCGTGCGTTCGGGCATCGCAGCGAACCACTGCTGCCAGCCCGGCGGGAACTCACCCGGCGGCGTGCGTCGATGCGGTGCAACCAGCTTCATCCGGAGCTGGAGCGCGCGAATCCATGCCTCGACCGGGGTCGTCAACGCGCCGCCGGGGTCAGCCGCCGTGATCGCGGGCGATGTACGGTGCCGCGCCGGAGTCGTGGTCGGTCGCGTCGCGCACCCCGGTCACACCGGGCACCTTTTCCTTCAGGGTTTTCTCGATGCCCTGCTTCAAGGTCACATCGGCCATGCCGCACCCGTGGCAACCGCCGCCGAAGCGCAACACCACCACGCCATCGGCCGTGACTTCCTGCAAGGCCACGTTGCCGCGGTGCTGGGCCAACTGCGGGTTGATCTCGTTCTCGATCAGGTAGAGCACCCGCTCGACCAGCGAAGCCGACTCGCCGGGCACCACGCCCTTGATCTTCGGCGCGCGGATCTGCAGTTGGCCGCCGGTGGCCCTGGTTTCGTAGTCGATCTCGGCACCGTCGAGCACGCTCACGCTGGCCGCTTCCAGCCACAACGTGAAGCCGTTGCAATCGATTGCCCACTCGTCGCCCTGCAGGTCGCCCGGCTCGCTGAACTCCAGGCGCACATCCGCGCGAGGGGTACCGGCGTGGACGGCGGACAAGCGGACGCCGAGGCCGGGCAACGCCTCGCGTTCGATCAATGTGCGGAAATGGGTCTGGGCGGATTCGGATATCTGGATCATGCCGCTATTCTAACGACCTGCGCGCTATACAACCGTTTACCCCAAATGCCCCGGCACCGCCGAACAAATCCCGTTCAGCCGGTGCCTGCTGCAAGGAGTTTTCCATGAACGACATGATCCCGCTTGCCCAGGCCCGTTGCATCCCCCGCCGGGGCATCGAACACAAGCTCACCGAGGCGCGCCTGCGCGAATTGCTGCCCCAGGTCAGTGGCTGGGAGCTGGTGGAAAACGGCCACGCCCTGAGCCGGACCTTCACGTTCGACGACTACTACCGGACGATGGCGTTCGTGAACGCGCTGGCCTTCATCGCCCACCGCGAGGACCACCACCCCGACCTGAGCGTGCACTACAACCGCTGCGTGGTGCGCTTTTCCACCCACGACGTCGGCGGACTGAGCGAGAACGATTTCATCTGTGCGGCAAAAACCCAGGCACTCCAGGAGTGATTTCCATGACCAGCACCGCCAACACCCGGACACCCACCGCCAAGCCATCCGCTGCCGGACGCTCCCGCATCGCCATCGCCATCGCGGGCATGGCATCGCTGTTGTTCCTGGCGGGCTGCACCCAGGGGCAGGACAACCAGACGCCGCAGATCGCGCCCACCCAGCCGTTGGCCGTGAAAACCCCACCACCGTCCTACCCGATCGAACTGGCCTGCAACAACATCGGCGGCCAGGTCGGCGTGATCCTGAAAATCGGTGCCGACGGCCTGCCCAAAAACGTCCGGGTCGAGGACGGCAGCGGGCATCCGCAGCTGGATCAGGCGGCGGTCGAGGCGGTCAAGTCCTGGGTCTTCCAGCCCGGTACCAGCCGCGGCCAACCGGTGGAAACCGACTTGCGGGTGCCGGTCACCTTCACCCCGCAGGACATGGATTCCGACGAGTGCATCCAAGACCAGGCCCCGTTGCAGGAGTAACGGACGCGGGGATGTCGCCGGCCCGGTAACGATCGCCGGCGAAGACCCCGCTGGTGATCGCTGCCGTCGTTCCGGTGCAGCCGCTTACCTCAGCCGGTCGAGCACATCGAGCAACTCGGGGGCCAGCGGTGCGGTCAGCAGGTACGGCGTCTTGCCGTCATCGAGCGAGAACTCCAGCGTCGAGGCGTGCAGGAACAACCGCCTCAGCCCGACCTGGTCGCGCAGACGCTTGTTGATGACCGGGTCGCCGTACTTGTCGTCACCGGCCACCGCATGCCCGATGTGCTGGGCATGCGCACGGATCTGGTGGGTGCGCCCCGTCTCGATGCGCACCTCGCAATAAGAGTGTCCACCAAGGCGTTCCAGCGCCCGGAAATGGCTCAGTGACGGCTTGCCCGACGGGTTGACCTGAACGTGCCGTTCGCCGCCCTGGCGCAGACCGACATGCAGCGGCGCATCCACGGTCATCACGCCGTCAGGCATGCGGCCGGTCAGCAATGCCAGATAACGCTTGCGGAAACCATCGCCGCCGCTGCTGCCTTCGCGCATCAGCGCCTGCATTTCCGTCAGCGCCGAGCGCTTCTTGGCGATCACCAGCACGCCCGAAGTGTCCCGGTCGAGCCGGTGCACCAGCTCCAGCGACTGCCCCGGCCGCAGGGCACGCAAGGTCTCGATGGCACCGAAGCTGATCCCGCTGCCGCCGTGGCTGGCGACCCCGGACGGCTTGTTGAGTGCCAGCAGCCGGGCATCCTCATAGACGATCGCCGCATCCAGCGCGTCCATGAAGCCCCTTGGCGGCGTCGGCTTGTCTCCCTCTTCTTCGAGACGCACCGGCGGGATGCGCACCTTGTCGCCGCCCTCCAGCTTCCGATCCGCCTTCGCCCGCCCGCCATTGACCCGCACCTGGCCGGAGCGCACCAGTTTGTAGACCAGCGACCGGGGCGCGCCCTTCAACTGGCCGAGCAGAAAGTTGTCCAGCCGCTGGCCGTCGCGATCGTCGGACACGACGACAGTACGTGCCGCAGCACGGGTTTCCGGGGTTTCTGAATGGGTCATCCGCAGGGGTTTGTCTGATACACTCGCGACGCGAGATAAGGTTTTGATTTCGCAGGGAGTTGCCCCGCCGCCCAGATGTTCATGGTGGCGCGGGATCCGGGCCAAAAGCCCGACCTGCGTTTCCGGTCTGCGTCTAACCCCTGCCCTCGGGGCGGCCATGTTAGCAGCGACAGCCCGGTGGAACCTCGGCTCGTCCGGTTTTGTCATATCAGCAATCGTCACAACGACCGGTCGATGAACACGACCCGCGCGGCGCCAGGGCATCTGCCGGACGCGCCGCCGGCCCAGAAAAATTTGGATAGCTACAAAAACAAGCGCTCCCGCGGTTTGCCGTGGTGTAGAAGCGCTGGAAATTGTCAGGTCACGTCAGCGCGCGCAAACCGGCTTGCCGTTTTGCAGGTTCCACAATCGCGGCGACGGGACGCAGTATCCAGAGGCGAAACGCCAAGGCGTTCCGCGCGGTAGAGCGCGCGAGGAATGCAACAATGAAACGCATGCTGATCAACGCAACGCAAGCCGAGGAGCTGCGCGTCGCGATTGTCGATGGCCAGACCCTGTACGACATCGACATCGAGCAACCGTCGAAGGAACAGAAAAAATCCAACATCTACAAGGGCAGGATCACCCGTCTGGAGCCCTCGCTGGAAGCGGCTTTCGTCGAGTACGGCGGTGAGCGCCACGGTTTCCTGCCTCTGAAGGAAATCTCCCGCGACTACTTTGCCGCCGGCGTCGACCACAACAAGGCCGGCCTGAAGGAGCTGCTGCGCGAAGGCCAGGAAGTGGTCGTGCAGGTGGACAAGGAGGAGCGCGGCAACAAGGGCGCGGCCCTGACCACGTTCATCTCGCTGGCCGGCCGCTACATGGTGCTGATGCCGAACTCGCCGACCGCCGGCGGCGTGTCGCGCCGGATCGAGGGCGAGGACCGCGCCGAGCTGAAGCGCGCCATGGATGCGCTGAACATTCCCGACGACATGGGCGTGATCATCCGCACCGCGGGCGTCGGCCGTGATGCCGAGGAACTGCAGTGGGACCTGGACTACCTGCTGCAGGTCTGGAAGTCGGTCGCGGAAGCCGCGTTGACCAAGCCTGCGCCGTTCCTGATCTACCAGGAGTCGCGACTGATCATCCGCGCCCTGCGCGACTACATGCGCCCGGACATCGGCGAGGTGCTGGTCGACACCGAGGAGATGTACGCCGAGGCGCGCGAGTTCGTCGAGCAGGTGATGCCGCACAACCTGCGCAAGCTCAAGCATTACACCGACGATGTGCCGCTGTTCAACCGCTTCCAGATCGAGTCGCAGATCGAGAACGCCTACGAGCGTGAAGTGCGCCTGCCGTCGGGCGGCGCGCTGGTGATCGACCAGACCGAAGCCCTGACCGCGGTCGACGTCAACTCCGCGCGGGCGACCAAGGGCGGCGACATCGAGGAAACCGCGTTCAACACCAACCTGGAGGCCGCCGAAGAGGTGGCCCGCCAGATGCGCCTGCGCGACCTGGCCGGCCTGGTGGTGATCGACTTCATCGACATGTCCTCCAACCGGCATCAGCGCGAAGTCGAGAACCGGCTGCAGAATTCGCTCAAGCAGGATCGCGCCCGCGTCCAGGTCGGCCGCATCTCGCGCTTCGGCCTGCTCGAAATGAGCCGCCAGCGCCTGCGTCCCAGCCTGGGCGAATCCAGCCAGCTGATCTGCCCGCGTTGCGAAGGCCACGGCCGGATGCGCAGCGTGGAGTCGCTGTCGCTGTCGATCCTGCGTGTCAGCGAAGAGCACGCGATGAAGGAGAACACCGGGCAGGTGCTGGTGCAGGCGCCGACGGAGATCGCCAACTACCTGCTCAATGAAAAGCGTCGTGCCATCAACGAGATCGAGACCCGCCATGGCGCGCCGATCGTGATCGTCGCCGACGAGCAGTTGTTGACGCCGCACTACGAAGTCACCCGCCTGCGCGACAACGAGATGGGCGAGGAAAGCAGCCGGCCGAGTTACCACCGCGGCACCCCGCGCAAGCTGCCCACGCACGCGCTGACCAAGGCCAACCTGAACATTCCGGTCGCGCCGGCCGTGACCAACGTCAAGCCCACCCAGCCTGCCCCGCTGCGCGAGCCACGCCCTATCGAGGCAGCACCAGCACCGGTTGCGGCGGCCGCCGTGGTCGCCCCTACCCATTCGATCGGAATGGTCGAGCGGATCATGCGTTTCTTCCGCGGCAGCCAGACCGGCACAACGGAATCGGCCGCGACCGCACGCCAGAACGAGAGCCGCAATCGTGGCGAACGCAGCGACCGGGGCGGCGAGCGCAACGACCGCAACGGCCAGCGTCGTGGCGGCAAGCAGGGCCGTGACGGCAACCGCCGCGACGAGGCGCGCCGTGGCAACGGCCAGGCCCAGGACGAGCGCACGCCGAATACGCAGGCGTCCAACGGCCGCGGCCCCAAACCGCCCAGGCAGAAACAGCCCAGGCCGCAGCGCGAGGAGCGCATCGCGTCCGCGGACCAGGCCGCCGATACGTCATCGCAACAGAGGCAGCCAAGGCCACCTCGCAGCGAGCGGCCCGTCGCGAAGGAAGCCGGCGCTCCGGCTGCCGAGACCATCAACAACCTGCCGGTCGCCGCGGTAGCAGCCGCTGCGGTTGCTGCCCCTGACCGCGCCAACGCGGACTCGACCGACAAGCCTGTCGTGACGGCGATCCCCGCCATTGCGACTCCGGCTGTCCATCCCGGCGGTTACATCGCGGGAACCGAGCACGAACAAGGCGCGGCTGACGAGGAAGCTGCAGGCGAAGCCACCGGCCGTCGCCGTCGCGGTCGTCGTGGCGGTCGTCGCCGTCGCCGTGGCGGTGCCGAAGGTGTGGCCAACGAGGAGCAGACGCTGGACAACGCGCTGCTCGACGACGGGCACACCGGGGACGCCGAGTCCGCAGTGGCCGCCAATCGCTCACAGCCCGAATTCGACTTCGATGACGAGATCGACAGCGGGTCCGGCAACCAGGTGGCCAAGCCGCAAAACACGGAGTCCCCGGCCAGGGTCGATCGGACGCCTGAGACCGGTGTTTCGGCTCCCACCGGCGTGACAGTCGAGTCGACCGAGGCCGACGCGAGCACCGATATGGCCGACCCCGAGGCACCGAAGCCTGCCGGGCGGACACCGCGTGAACCCCGCGCTCCGCGCCAGCCGCGTACGCCGCGAGCCAAACGGACCGCGGTAGCCGCCGGTGAGTCGGACAACACGTCCGGTCCGACCGATGCTCCCTCCGCATCCCTGGCCGGGCAGGCTCCCGTAGCGCAAGCGCCACTGACGGGAACTCCGGCAGCGGAAGTTCCGACAGCCGAAGCTCCGGTGACGGATGTCGTCAGCGGTACATCGGCCGAAGGTCGCCCTGTTGCTGTGGCCGATACGCCGTCCGGGAGCGCGACCGTCGACGTTGCCGTGGTGGAAACGATCCCGGTGCCGGCTCCGACCGTGATCGAAGAAGCCGTGGTTGCCTCGACGGAATCCGCTGTCATCGAACCGGTGGCTATCCCGGCGGCGGCTGTCGAGACTGTGGTTGTCGAGCCGGCCGCTGTCGTGGAGGCCGTGCAGGTGGAAACGGTGGAGGCTCCAGCCGCATCGTCCCCGCCGATGGTCACCAGCGAGAGCAGGCCCGCCATCGAATCGAGCCCGTCGGAAGACGTTGCTCAAGGCGAGCCGGGAGTCGACATCGCTGCGGCCAACGCCGCTCCGAACGAGCCGCGCACCGCCAGCCTGTTCGACAGCGTCCCCTCGCCCACGCCGTTCGCCAAGCCGGCGGAAACCGCCGTCGACGCGGCGGACAAGCAGGTGGCGGAAGAGGACTCCGAAGAGGACACGGAAGAAAACCAGGCACCGGACAACAAGCACAACGCCTGACACCTGCATCGCAACACGCGGCCATCACCAGCCGCAATGAAAACGGGCCGCGAATTGCGGCCCGTTTTTTGTTGCACCGACTGGCAAGTGGCGTCATAGCACCCGCGCCGGCTCCAGCAATCCGTACTGCCCCAACAATCGCGCCAGCGCGATGTTGTCGTTGATCGCCAGCTTCTCGAACATCCGGGTCTTGTGCGTGTTGATCGTCTTCGCGCTCAGGCTGAGGCGCCGTGCGATTTCTTCCTGCCGCAGCCCCTGCACCAGCAACAGGGCGACTTCCAGTTCGCGCGGAGACAACTCGTCGAACGGCGAATGGCTCCCGTCCACCGCCGACAACGCCAGATGCTGGGCGATGTTGCTGGCCAGATAGCGGCGGCCACGTGCCACATCGCGTACCGCGCGCAGCAACTCGGTGGCATCGCCGCCCTTGCCGACATAACCGAACGCGCCTGCCTCGAGCAACCGCCTCGGCATCGGCCCGTCTTCGAGCACCGAGACGATGATGACCCGGCACCCGTAGCCACCCCTGATCACGCGCTCGGTCACCTCCAGGCCGCTGAGGCCCGGAAGGTGCAGGTCGCACAACACCACGTCGGGTTTCAACTGGCGGATCAACGGCAACGCCAATTCGCCGCTTTCCACCTCACCGACCACATCGATATCGGTCTCCGCCGACAGGATCATGCGCATGCCGGCGCGTACCAGCGCATGGTCGTCCACGATAAATACACGGATGGTCATCCTTTCCCCTCCCTATGGTGATCCCCCCGCAGCGAGGCTACCGGGCGGGTTCCGGCGCCGCAACCGCAAGCGGGTCCCGGCTTGCGATATGGCGTCCGGTGGCGACTGCCGGCAACGTCTGGCGCATCCACGCGCACTGTGGTCCGGCCGAACCACAAAAAAACGGTTCATCTCCCGACTCCGGGCAAGTTGGGAAGACGGGCCGGGCCGCGACCTGCAGGCCTTCGCGGCGAATGTCCCCCGGCCCCCGCCTGCGGCGGGTGCCTCCTCCTCTACTTCGCCCCGAAGGCCTGCAGGTCACTTCGGTGCTGTCGGATCGCAGAGGTACGCGGACAGCCCAGCAGCCGGGCCTGCGCTTCTGGAACCCCCGCCACGCTGCAACGACGGGTGCGAATGCCCTTGGGTGTGAAATAAAGGAGGAGGCACCGGCTTCATCGGAGCCGGGGGACATTCGCACACAAGGGCATTCGCTCCCGGCACCCCGGCCACCCCGCAGATGTCGCGCTTACCCCTTGGACGGGAGAAGTACCAGAAAAACGCCGGACACCCGTGCATGGGATGTCTCGGCGAATGGGTGGGATCGTTGATGGATTTGCCCCGGAAACTTCAGGCAAGCCATTGATCCATAACGACAATTGGCGGAGAGAGTGGGATTCGAACCCACGGAAGGTTTGACCCTTCGCCGGTTTTCAAGACCGGTGCCTTAAACCGCTCGGCCATCTCTCCGTGAACCTGCAGCACGAGAGCGCTGCGTGAACCTGCCGTGCGACTGGCAACCCGCGCGGGGTCGCCATTCTCGCACGAGCGGACACTGGTTCGTCAGCGCTTGAAGGCTTTCAATTCGGCTTCGCTGCAGGGCTTGCCGTTGATGTCGCCACAGCCAAGGCGGGCACTCTCGACCAGGGCAGGCACCTTTTCCGCGAGGAAGTCGATGAACACCCGCACGGCCGGCAGCATGCCGCGGCGGGAAGCGAACACGGCGTGGAAGATGCCCTGCGGCAAGCGCCATTGGGGCAGCACGACCTGCAGTTCGCCGCGGCGCACGGCGTCGGCGCAGACGGTCTCCGGCAGCAGGGTGATGCCGACGCCCTGGGTCGCCAGCGACAGCAGCATCGGCAGGTCGAACCCCATCACCCGCGGCTTGATGTCGATGCGCTGCACGTCGCCCTTGGGGCCGTGCAACTCCCAGCGCTGGCGCGCGTCGTCCTCGCTCATGCTCATGGTGACGTGTTCGGACAACTGCTCCGGCGTCTCCGGCCGGCCCATCTTGCGCAGGTAGTCGGGGCTGGCGACCAGCAGCTCCTGGATCTGGCCGAAGCTGCGCATCACCAGGCTGCCGTCGTCATCGAGCTTGGTGCGCACGCGCAGGGCGACGTCGATGCCTTCGTTGATGACATCGACGCGGCGGTTGCTGACGTGCAGTTGCACCCGCACCTGCGGATAGCGCGCGAGGAACTCGGGCAGCAGTACCGGCATCTGTTGCTGGGCGGTCCCCACCGGCACGCTGACGCGCACCACGCCGCGCGGTTCGGCACTGAGGCGATCGACCACCTCGCGCGCCGCCTGGGCCTCGGCCAGCATCGACTGAGCGTGGCGGTACACGGCATTGCCCACGTCGGTGACAGCGAAACGACGGGTCGAGCGTTGCAGCAGGCGGACACCCAGATCGCTTTCCAGCTGGCTGATACGGCGACTCAGGCGGGATTTCGGGATCCCGACCGCACGTTCGGCGGCGGCGAATCCGGAGTGCTCGACCACCAGGGCGAAATAGTGGAGATCATTCAGATCATGCATGCGAGACAATCCCAATAACAGAACGTTGAGTGATATTTGATCACCTTTATTCCACCAAAACAACGCCTCATTATTTCGGCCATCGGCGCTATTGCCGTCCACCACATGAGAAGCCCATGAAACTGCTCCACATCGACTCCAGCATCCTTGGCCAGAATTCGGCCAGCCGCGAACTCAGTGCCGCCATCGTCGCGCGTCGACAGGCCGAAGTGCCGGGACTGCAGGTCACCTACCGCGATCTCGCCGGTGCATTCCTGCCGCACCTGAGCGGGGTGTCGCTGGCGGGAAGCGATGCGCGTGAAGTGGCCGAAGCCGATGCCTTGATGGAGGAATTCCTGGCCGCCGACGTGGTGGTGATCGGGGTGCCGATGTACAACTTCAATATCCCCACCCAGCTCAAGGGCTGGATCGACCGCATTTCCGTCGCCGGCAAGACCTTCCGTTACACCGAGAACGGCCCCGAAGGCCTGGCAGGCGGCAAGCAGGTGATCGTCGCGGGGGCTTACGGCGGCTTCCACTCGGGCGACGTTCCGACCAACTTCATCGAGCCCTACCTGCGCTTCGTGTTCGGCTTCTGGGGCATCCAGGACGTCGAGTTCATCACGGCCGAAGGGCTGGCCGTATCGCCCCAGCAGCGCGCCCGCTCGATGCAGGCCGCGCACGAACGCATCGCCGGGGCGCAGGAAAAAGTCGCGGCCTGAGCAGCGCCGACCGCTGCCCGCCTGCTCGCCCGGCAACAATCAAACAGTCCAACAACGAAACAGGCCCGCAATCGCGGGCCTGTTTCATATCCACTCTGCAATGCCGTCAGGCGATGCTCTCCACGCCACCCATGTACGGCCGCAGGACGTCGGGCACGGTGATCGAGCCGTCGGCCTGCTGGTAGTTCTCCATCACCGCGACCAGGGCGCGACCGACGGCGACGCCGGAGCCGTTGAGCGTATGCACCAGCTCCGGCTTGCCGGTCGCCGGGTTGCGCCAGCGCGCCTGCAGGCGCCGCGCCTGGAAGGTTTCGCAATTGGAGACCGAGGAGATCTCGCGATAGGTGTCCTGCGACGGCAGCCAGACTTCCAGATCGAAGGTCTTGGAAGCGGAAAACCCCATGTCGCCCGAGCACAGCAGCATGCGGCGGTACGGCAGGCCGAGCTTCTCCAGCACCACTTCGGCGCAGCGGGTCATGCGCTCGTGCTCGGCGTCGGACTCCTCCGGACGGGCGATGCTGACCAGCTCCACCTTCTCGAACTGGTGCTGGCGGATCATGCCGCGGGTATCGCGACCGTAGGCACCGGCTTCGGCACGGAAACACATCGAGTGCGCGGTCATGCGCATCGGGAGCGCGGCATCGTCGAGGATCTCGTCGCGGACGATGTTGGTCAGCGGCACCTCGGAGGTCGGAATCAGGTAGCGCTTGCTTTCGCCCACCGCGGTGGCGAACAGGTCGTCCTCGAACTTCGGCAACTGGCCGGTGCCCAGCAGGCTTTCGGCATTGACCAGCAACGGCACGCTGGTTTCCTGGTAGCCGTGTTCGCCGGTGTGCAGGTCGAGCATGAACTGCGCCAGCGCGCGGTGCAGCCGGGCGACGGAACCGCGCAGCACGGTGAAGCGCGCGCCGCTGAGCTTGGCGGCGGTGTCCCCGTCGAGTCCGCCATGGGGAGCGCCCAGTTCGACGTGGTCCCTGACCTTGAAATCGAACATGCGCGGTGTGCCCCAGCGGTGCTGTTCGACGTTGTCGTTCTCGTCCGCGCCGGCGGGCACCGAGGCCTGTGGCAGGTTCGGCAGGCCCAGCGCAATGGTGTCCAGCTCGGCCTTGATCGCCTCCAGCCGCGCTTCGCTGGCCTTGAGCTCGTCGCCGAAACCGGCGACCTCCGCCAGCAACGATGTCGCGTCCTCGCCCTTCGCCTTCGCCTGGCCGATCGCCTTGGAACGCGTGTTGCGCAGGTTCTGCAGTTCCTGGGTGCGGACCTGGATCTGCTTGCGCTCGCTCTCCAGCGTCTGCAGCACGTGGGCATCAAGATCGTGACCGCGGGTTTCGCGCAGGCGGGCGGCCAGTTCGGCGGGCTGCTGGCGCAGCAGGTTGGGATCAAGCATGTCGGAACCGGAGGGTGATCGAAGTCGCGATTATCGCGTGGATCGACTCACGATGGGCGCGCAATTGGCGAAGTGTTAACCACGTCCATGCACAATGCGGACTTCTCCGCTGCCTGATCCGCCATGCCCGCACCCTCGCCTGCTCCCTCTCCGCGCCGGTCCGCCGTGTCCGACTGGCTGCCTCCGCGCCGCGCATGGCTGTGGATGCTGCTCGCGTTCGCCATCGGCGTGGCGCTGTTTGTGCTGGTCTGGTCCCGCAGTCGCCAGCAGCACGACTTCTACCGCGCCGGCGAAGCACCGCCCACCTCCGCGGCAGCCGAGTACACCCCGTTGCCGGTTCCCTCGGGCGAGCGCAGTGGCGGGACCCCGGGCCTGGATTCGCCATCGACGCCCGGCAATGAAAGCGGACGGGTCGAAGTCGAGCCACCGCGCGTGATCGAAACGGCACCGCCGCCCATGCCGGTTGCCCCGCCCGCCAGGCCCGCCCCGATGGTCGCGACCACCCAGCCGGTGCCGATTGCCGGCAGAACGCCGGCCCCGAACTACCCGACGCGCGCATTGCGACGTGGCGAAAGCGGCACCGTGCTGGTCCAGGCCCATATCGGCCCCGATGGCGTCCCGACCTCGGTCACGGTGGCCAAGGGCAGCGGCTCGCGCCTGCTGGACCGCGCCGCCGTGGACGCGGTACGCCGCTGGCGGTTCCAGCCTGCGTTGCAGGACGGCCGCCCGACCGTCGGCACGGTGAACGTGCCGATCGAGTTCACGCCGCAGCGTTAGGCAGGGTCTGGGTGACGGCACTGGATTCCCGCCTTAGCGGGAATGACGGGCCGATGCCCGAAACAAGCGTGGCGACGGCGGATTCAAGCCCGCCGCCGCCACCTGACCGGGGGTCAGCCGGGACGATGCGACCTGATGGGTCCAGGTCGGAAACTGCAACTCAGAAGTTGTAGCGCAACGACACGTAGTAGTTGCGCGGCAAACCGTAGTACGCGGTCTGGATGTTGCCGACGCTGGCGAACTCCTGGCCTTCGGTCTTGTAGTTCTCGTCGGTCAGGTTGCGCACGCCGGCCCGCACCTGCCAGCTGTACTGCGGGGAATCCCACACCGCGAACGCACCGAACAGGGTGTACGCGCCCTGGCTCAGCACCTCGCGGTTGTCGACCGACAGCCAGGTCTTGCTGCGATGGGACACATCACCGCCCACGCCCAGGCTGCCGTTGTCGCCCAGGTTGAAGCTGTGCTGCAGCGCCACCCGCGCGGTCGTCTTCGGCGAAAACGGCACGTGGTCGTGGTTGAGGTTCGGATCGTAGCCGGGGTACGCGGGATCGAGACGGAAGTCGTCGAACTTGCTGTACTTCGCATCCAGCCAGCCGAGCTGCGCGCTCAGCACCGTGGCCTCGCCCAGCAGCGCGCTGCCTTCCAGCTCGATGCCCTTGATGTCCAGTTCGGCGGCGTTGAGCACCGGGAAGGTGCCGACGTCCTGCGACACGCGGGCCTGGAAGTCGCTGTAGTCGCTCTTGAACGCCGCCATGCTGCCGCGCAAACGGCGGTCGGCGGAACTGCCCTTCAGGCCGAGCTCGTAGGTCCACACGTACTCGGGATCGAACACGGCGTGCTGGGTGTCGTAGACGGTGTTGGCGCGACCGTTGAAACCACCCGACTTGAACCCGCGGTTGGCCGAGACGTAACCCATCATGTTGTCGCTGAAGGCCTTCTGCAGGCTCACCGACGGCGTCGTCGCGGACCAGGTCTTGCTGCCGCTGAAGGCGACGGTTTCATTGATGGCGGAAAACGGCGCGCCCCAGAACGTGCTCGTGCTGCGCTCGTAGTCCTTCCTGTCGCGGGTGTGGCGCACGCCGGCGGCGAGGGTCCAGGTCGGCACGAATTCCCAGTTGAGGTGGGCGAACGCGGCAGTGCTGGTGGTGGCCAGGTCGTCGTCGATCGTGCGCAGGAAGTCGATCGGCGTACCGAACAACGCGAACAGGTCACCCGCATACGCTTCCTGGTGCGACGGCACCTTCTCCTTCATGTAGTACGCGCCGAAGGTGGCGTGCAGATTGCTGCCGTTGTCGTACTGGAGCTGGAACTCCTGGCTGCTCTGCTTCTGGTCCAGCGCCACCAGCACGTCGCCCAGCTCGTACTGCGACGCGTCGATATCGATGAACGAATGGGTCTTGAGCTTGCGGTGCGAGCTGATGCTCTTGAACAGCCACTGGCTGTTGATGTCCCACTCCATCGACAGCGACGCACCCGAATGCTCCAGCTGCTGGCCATGGCCCGGCGGCAGGAACGAGGTCCGGGAGCGATGGTTCCAGTCGCCGGTCTCGCCCGGCTGCAGTGTGACCTTGCCCAGGCCGAGATCGGTCTGCAGCAGCGGCGCCATCGGGCGGCCAAGGGTCGGGGCGACGTCCTGCTCGGTGTGATCCAGGCTCAGGGTGGCGCGGAAATTGTCGACCGGTGCGAACGCGAGTTTCGCGCGCACCGCCTGGGTGTCGTCGTTGTTGAAGTGCCGGCCGGTCACGGCATCGCGCACGTAGCCGTCGTTGCGGATCGAGGCGGCGGCGATGCTGCCGGCGAGCGTGTCGCTGATCTTGCCGCTGTAGTAGACGCGCTGCTCGTTGCGGCCGTAGTCGCCGAAGGTGGCCTCGAACGCGCCGCCCTCGTTGTCGAACGGATTCTTGGTGGTCAGCTTGACCGCGCCGCCGGTGGAGTTCTTGCCGTACAGGGTGCCCTGCGGCCCGCGCAGCACTTCGACCTGCTGGATGTCGAACAACGAAAACAACGCGCCGTTGATGCGCGAGTAGTAGACGTCATCGACGTACATGCCCACGCCGGGGTCGAACGTCTGCAGCGCGTCGGGCTGGCCGATGCCGCGGATGAACACGTTGACGCTGTTGGCCGAGCCGCGGCCCTGGACGATGTTCATGTTCGGCACCGCGCCCTGCAGGCCGCTGACATCGCTGGCCTGGAGGTCGGCGAGTTCCTCCTCGCCAAACGCGCTGACCGCGACCGGCACGTCCTGGATCGACTCGGCGCGGCGACGCGCAGTCACCGTGATGGCGTCGAGGGTCCTGGCCTGGCTGCCCGGCGCGGCATTGTCCTGTGCCGCGGTGGCGGCCGACTCCTGCGCCCAGACACCCGGCGCGAGCAATGCGCAGACGATGGCGACGCTCAACTGCTTGCGGTACATGCTGCGGTACATGCGTACTCTCCCCTTGATTCGATTGGCTTGCCGGAGTTTTTCCCGTGGGCCGCGGGTCCTCGGCAACCCGGACCCATCCCACCATGCCGGCAAGACTAGAAGGCCGCGCCACCGGCGACAGCTGTACCTTCGGACAATGCCCTGCAGCGCCTCCGGCACCGAGACTCCACGGTCATCGAATGCGCAGGGGTTTGCATGGATTTCCTGATCGTCCTGGGCGCGCTGGCGTTCCTGATGTTCGTCGCCTACCGCGGTTACAGCGTGATCCTGTTCGCGCCGGTCGCGGCATTGGGCGCGGTGCTGCTGAGCGACCCGAGCCTGGTCGCGCCGATGTTCACCGGGCTGTTCATGGACAAGATGGTCGGCTTCCTGAAGCTGTACTTCCCGGTGTTTTTGCTCGGGGCGATCTTCGGCAAGGTGATCGAGCTGTCGGGCTTTTCCAAGTCGATCGTGGCCGCGACCATCCGCCTGTTCGGCGCCGGCCGGGCGATGCTGTCGATCGTCGTCGTCTGCGGGCTGCTGACCTACGGCGGGGTGTCACTGTTCGTGGTGGTGTTCGCGGTGTACCCGTTCGCGGCAGAACTGTTTCGCCAGAGCGACATCCCCAAACGCCTGATTCCCGGCACCATCGCGCTGGGAGCGTTCACCTTCACCATGGACGCCCTGCCCGGCACGCCGCAGATCCAGAACATCATCCCGACCACGTTCTTCGGCACCAACACCTGGGCCGCGCCGTGGCTGGGAACGATCGGCGGCGTGTTCATCCTCATCGTCGGCGTGGCCTATCTGGACTGGCGTCGACGCATCGCGCTGAAGGCCGGTGAGGGCTATGGCGACGCGGCCAGCCTGGTCAACGAGCCGGCGGAATTCACCGGCGGCCGGCTGGCCAATCCGCTCATCGCGATCCTGCCGCTGGTGCTGGTCGGCGTGTCCAACAAACTGTTCACCGGCTGGATTCCGCAGCTGTACGGCGAGAGCCATTCGTTCGTTCCCGCGGTGATCGGCAACGCCGCGCCGGTGGTGCAGAAGATCTCGTCGGTCACCGCGATCTGGGCCGTAGAAGGCGCGCTGCTGGTCGGCATCCTGACGGTGATCGCGTTTGCCTGGAAGCCGGTGATGACCAGCTTCGCCGCAGGTACCAAGGATGCGATCGGCGGCTCGCTGCTGGCCGCGATGAACACCGCGTCCGAGTACGGTTTCGGCGCCGTGATCGCCGCCCTGCCCGGTTTCCTGATCGTCGCCAACGCGCTGGGCGCGATCCCCAACCCACTGGTCAACGAGGCCATCACCGTCACCGCACTGGCCGGCATCACCGGCTCGGCCTCGGGCGGGATGAGCATCGCGCTGGCGGCAATGTCCGAGACCTTCATCGCCAACGCCAACGCCGCCGGCATCCCGATGGAGGTGCTGCACCGCGTCGCGGCGATGGCGTCGGGCGGCATGGACACCCTGCCGCACAACGGCGCGGTGATCACCCTGCTGGCGGTGACCGGCCTGACCCACCGGCAGGCCTACCGCGACATCTTCGCGATCACGCTGATCAAGACCGCGGCCGTTTTCTTCGTGATCGGCCTCTTCTACGCGACCGGCATCGTTTAGGCGGGACGCGGCCCGCCTTGTCGGTGAGAGCCTGCAGACGACCGACGCGCCGATGGCGCGCCGGGCCCGCCCTACGCGACCCAGCCGCGCGCCAGCGCCCGGCGTGCCACCCAGACCTGCAGCGCGGCGACGGCGATGATCGTCAGCGGCATCGGCAGCGCCTGCGCCGGCCCGAGCACCTCGACCGCGCGACCCGGAAGCAGCGTGTAGCCGAACTGCACCAGCACCGCGAGCAGCGACAGCCAGAACAGCGGCACGGCGGCGCGCCTGCGCAGCAGCAGCATCAGCGCGCCGAGCGCGCCGGAGAGCACCGCCACCGCGTACACAACCCACAGCCACCCCGGCATCGCCTCGAACAGCGTGCGCTGGTCTTCGGGCAGCCTGGCCAGCGCCTCGGGCGTCATCGTGTACTGCAGGAACAACATCGCGACGCCGAACAGGTTCCACAGCAGCAGCAGCGAGGCCACGACCGGAAACCAGGCCGGGCGGACGGACGACGTCGTGACCATGGCGGACTCCCC
>DASTUE010000093.1:0-3522 GCA_035759805.1 Lysobacter sp.
CCGAGCCGGCCGTCGACCTCGATGCCCTTGAGGTAGTCGTGGACCAGGTCGTCACCCCAGCCGTTGAGCTCGAAGCCGGTCGCCGGCGGGCCGTCGGGAAACGAGAAGAAGCTGCGGTACAGCGCGTGGTTGTTGGGCAGCTTGCGCAACGCCTTCGGGCCGAACAGCGCCGCCATCTGCGCCTCGAACGACTTGGCGAACAGGCCGTCGATGTCGTGGTTGCAGTCATCGACGAACACGAAGCCGCCGTTGCGCACGTAGCGCACGAAGTTCTGCCGCTCGGCGGCGTTGAACTCGACCAGCGTGTGCCCGGCCAGGTAGCAGAACGGCGCCTGCAGCATGCGCGGGTCCGCCAGCGCGATCACGTGCTCCTCCGGATCGACCCGCAGCGAGGTGTAGTCGATCAGCGAGGTGATCACGTTGGAGGGCATGCGCGCGTCCACGTCCCAGTCGCCGGAGTCGTACTTCAGGCGGGTGAACCAGAAGTCGTAGCGGCCGGCCTGCGCACGCAGCGGCCCCGGCAGCGCCGCCACGGCGGCACCGCCGAGCAACAGCCGCAGGAATTGCGCACGCGTGAGGCGGGACTGGAGCAACGGTTTGATGTCTCGAAAAGCCCCTCTCCCGTCGGGAGAGGGGGAAAGCACTTACACCGCGTCCGACAGCGAGGTGAAGGTGAAGTCGCGCAGGCGCATCGGCGGAATCTTCATCACGAAGCGCGACTCGTCGCCGCCCACGCGCACCGGCTTGCCCAGCTCGTCGATGTTGTTGAGCATGATCACCGGCGATTCGTTGAAGCGGAAATTCTTCACCGGGTGCTTGATCTGGCCGTTCTCGATGTAGAAGGTGCCGTCGCGGGTCAGGCCGGTGAGCAGCACGGTCTGCGGATCGACCATCCGGATGTACCAGGTGCGGGTGACCAGGATGCCTTTCTGGGTCTCGCGCACCAGCTCGGCGGTGGACTTCTCGCCGCCGCTCATCAGCAGGTTGCCCGGCCGTGCGTTGGCGGTCTTGCCCTGCTTCTGCGCCCAGTAGCGCGAGTAGTTCAGGCTCGCCACCTTGCCGTTTTCGATGATCGCCACGCGGTCGCGCGGCATGCCCTCGCCATCCCACGGCAGCACTGCCGCCTGCGGGTCGCGCGGGTCGGCGACGATGCTGACCCGCGGGTCGAATACTTGCTCGCCGAGCTTGTTGCCGCCGCCCTTTTTCGACAGGAAGCTGCGGCCCTCGTCGGCGGTGCGTGCGTCGAAGAAACGCATCATGAAGCTGATCAGACCGGCGGCTGCGGCCGGCTCCAGGATCACGGTGTACTTGCCCGGCTCCAGCGCCTTCGCCTCGGCGGACTCGGTCGCCTTGCGCATCGCGATCTGGATGTCCTGCCCGGCGCGGAAGTCGGCCGCGTCCTTGAGGCTGCGACCGACCCAGCCCGAACCGCGACCGTCCTCGGTGCGCACCGTGCAGGTGTAGTTGAAGTTGGTGGCCTGCTGGTAGCCGAAGTTGCCATTGCTGTTGGCGGTGGCGAAGAAGCTGTTGCCGTCGTTGAGGAATCCGGCGGCGATCAGTCCGCTGTCACGGCAGGGCTGGATCGAGTCGGCGGCGACCTTGGCGCGGAACTCCGGGTCGATCGCGGCGGTGGATTCGCTGAAGGTCGGGCTGGCGGTGTAGGCCTGCTTGCCGATCGCCGGCATGAACTCCGGGTTCTCCGGCGCCAGCCGGGCGAGGTCCTCGGCCCGGCGCACCACGCGCGCCAGTGCGGCGTCGTCGAACTCGTTGATCGTGGCGCTGCCCACCCGCTTGCCGAAGGCCACCTGCACCGCGAGCTCGGCATTGCCGACCATGCCGCTGGTGGAGACGTTGTTGAGGGCGAAGCGGATGTTGCCGTCGAGCGATCCGCTCAGCGTGGCGGTGCATTCGTCGGCCTTGGACAGCGCGATGACCTTGTCGAGGATCGCCTTGGCTTCCTGTTCGGTGAAGATGCTCATTGCTCGGAAACTCCTTGACGGTCAGCCGAGGCTGCGCGCGGTATTGATGACGTTGATGCCGTTGAAACGGGCGGTGGACGAGCCGTGCGACACGGCCGAGACCTGGCTGGGCTGGCCCTTGCCGTCGAAGAACGAACCGCCCAGGCGGTAGTCGCGCTCGTCGGCGACGGCGCTGCAGGCATTCCAGAATTCCGGCGTGCGGATCTGGTACGCCACGTCCTCCAGCATCCCGGTGACCTCGCCGTTCTTGATCTCGTAGAACAGCTGGCCGCCGAACTGGGCGTTGTAGCGCTGCTGGTCGATCGAGAACGAGCCGTCGCCGATGATGTAGACGCCGTTCTCCACGTCCTTGACCAGCTCGGCCACGCTCAGCGGCGTCTTGCCCGGCGCCATCGACACGTTGGCCATGCGCTGGAACTGCACGGTCGACCACGAGTCGGCGTAGCAGCAGCCGTCGGACTCGGTCTTGCCGAGGATGTGGGCCTGGTCGCGGATGGTCTGGTAGTCGACGAGCTTGCCGTCGGTGATCAGGTCCCAGCGCTTGCACTTCACGCCTTCGTCGTCGTAGGCGACCGCGCCGAGGCTGCCCGGCTGGGTCTTGTCGGCGAACACGTTGACCTTGTCGCTGCCGTACTGGAAGCGCTGCTCGCGCTTGTCCAGGGTGGCGAAGCTGGTGCCGGCGTAGTTGGCCTCGTAGCCCAGCACGCGGTCCAGCTCCAGCGGGTGGCCGATGGACTCGTGGATGGTCAGCCAGGTGTGCGAGGGGTCGAGCACCAGGTCGTACTTGCCGGGTTTGACCGAAGGCGCCTTGAGCTTGTCGCGGGTGTGGCGGGCGGCGGCGACGGCGTCCTCGTGCATGTCGTACGACTTGCCGTAGACGGTGACGCCGCAGGGCAGCACGGTCTTGTCGGCGGCGTTGCCGTCGAGGTATTCGAAGCCCAGCCCCATCGGCGCGGACAGGCCGGAGCGGGTGCGGAACTTGCCGCTGGCGGAATCGATCGCGGTGACGCTCATCGGCGCCCAGATGCGGTGCACGTCCTGGTCGATGTAGGAGCCGTCGGTGGAGGCGAAATACTTCTGCTCGTTGATCGAGAACAGGGTCGAGTTGACGAAGCTGGCGCCGGCCGCCATCGCGGCCGCGTTCACGCCCAGCAGCAGCTCGGCCTTGTGCTGGATCGGCACTTCCATCGCGTTCTTCCTGATCGGCGTGCGCCAGCTGATCTCGCCGTAACCGGGCGCCTTGGCGAACTGCACCGGCTCGGTCTGCACCTTGGCGTTGGCGCGCGCGATCGCCGCGGCCTGCCGCGCCGCCTGGACCACGCCGTCGGAGGTCAGCTGGTTGGTGGCGGCAAAGCCCCAGGCGCCGTCGACGATCACGCGGATGCCGACGCCGGAGGATTCACCGTTCATCACGTTCTGCACCTTGTCCTCGCGGGTCATCACCGCCTGGCGCAGGTAGCGGCCGATGCGCACGTCGCAGTAAGTGGCGCCGGCCTCGCGCGCGGCGGTCAGGGCGTCGTCCGCCAGCCGCTTCTTCAGTGCC
>DASTUE010000094.1:0-24415 GCA_035759805.1 Lysobacter sp.
CCGAGTCAGGGCAGGACGCCCTGACCGAGGGGTGAGCAATCGCCCCCGCGGCCCGGCACCCGCAGCGCGCAAATCATCGAAGCTGCTGTTTTGCTGTGTTGCTAATCAACTGCCCGATGCTTCACGGTTCGACAGGGCCCGCTTTTAACTCCGGCCCAGCCGACAGCGCGCACCGGGCGTTCGCCCAGCGCGCGGCACTGCCGCGCAAGCCGCCTGCGCTCACCCCTTCCGGAAGACCAGCGCGCCGCCTTCGGCATCGACATGGATCGTCTCGCCGCTGGCGAATTCGCCTGACAGGATCTTCGTCGCCAGCGGATTCTCCAGTTGCTGCTGGATTGCCCGCTTCAGCGGCCGCGCGCCATACACCGGGTCGAAGCCGACATCGGCCAACAGCGACAACGCACCGTCGGACAATTCCAGCGTCAAACCACGCTCGGCCAGGCGCTTGTCCAGACCGTGCAGCTGGATCCGGGCGATCTCGCGGATCTGCTGCTTGTCCAGCGAGTGGAACACCACGATGTCATCCAGCCGGTTGATGAACTCCGGACGGAAGTGGCTCTGCACCACGCCCATCACCGCCGCCTTCATCTGTGTGTAGCCCTCGGGACTGTCGTCGGCGTCCATCTCCTGGATCATCTGGCTGCCGAGGTTGCTGGTCATCACGATCACGGTGTTGCGGAAGTCGACCGTGCGGCCCTGGCCGTCGGTCAGGCGACCGTCGTCGAGCACCTGCAGCAGGATATTGAACACGTCCGGGTGCGCCTTCTCGACCTCGTCGAGCAGGATCACGCTGTACGGCCGGCGGCGCACCGCCTCGGTGAGGTAACCGCCTTCCTCGTAGCCGACATAGCCCGGCGGCGCGCCGACCAGCCGGCTGACCGCGTGCTTCTCCATGAACTCGCTCATGTCGATGCGGATCATCGCGTCGTCCGAATCGAACAGGAAATTCGCCAGCGCCTTGCACAGCTCGGTCTTGCCCACGCCGGTGGGGCCGAGGAACAGGAACGAGCCGGACGGCCGGTCCGGATCGGACAGCCCGGCGCGCGAACGCCGCACCGAGTCGGACACGACCTGGATCGCCTCCTGCTGGCCGATCACGCGCGCGTGCAGGTGCTGCTCCATCTGCAGCAGCTTCTCGCGCTCGCCCTCGAGCATTTTCGCCACCGGGATGCCGGTCCAGCGGCTGACGACCTCGGCGATTTCCTCGTCGGTCACCTTGTCCTGCAGCAGGGTGAAACCTCGGGTCTCCACCTCGTGCGCGGCCTGGGCCTGCTTCTCCAGCTCCGGCAGGCGGCCGTACTGGATCTCGCTCATCTTCGCGAAGTCCTGCTTGCGCTGGGCGGCTTCCAGTTCCAGCTTGGCGGCCTCGATCTGCTCCTTGATCCTGGTCGCGCCCTGCAGCATCGCCTTCTCGGCCTTCCAGACCTCTTCCAGGTCGTTGAACTCACGCTCCAGGGTGTCGATTTCCGCCTGCAGGTCGGCCAGGCGCTGCTTGCTGGCGTCGTCCTTCTCCTTCTTCAGCGCCTCGCGCTGGATCTTCCGCTGGATCAGCCGGCGCTCCTTGCGGTCCAGTTCCTCGGGCTTGGAATCGATCTCCATGCGGATGCGGCTGGCGGCCTCGTCCATCAGGTCGATCGCCTTGTCGGGCAGCTGGCGGTCGGCGATGTAGCGGTGCGACAGCGTGGCGGCGGCGACGATCGCCGGATCGGTGATCTCTACGCCGTGGTGGACCGCGTACTTCTCCTTCAGCCCGCGCAGGATCGCGATGGTGTCCTCCACGCTCGGCTCGCCGACCAGCACCTTCTGGAACCGGCGCTCCAGCGCGGCATCCTTCTCGATGTACTGGCGGTACTCGTCCAGCGTGGTGGCGCCGATGCAGTGCAGCTCACCGCGCGCCAGGGCAGGTTTCAGCATATTGCCGGCGTCCATCGAGCCTTCCGCCTTGCCTGCGCCGACGACGGTGTGCAGCTCGTCGATGAACAGGATCACCTGGCCCTCGTTCTTGGCCAGGTCGTTGAGCACGCCCTTCAGGCGCTCCTCGAACTCGCCGCGGAACTTCGCGCCGGCGATCAGCGCGCCCATGTCCAGGCTCAGCACACGCTTGCCGCGCAGGCCCTCGGGCACCTCGTTGTTGATGATGCGCTGGGCCAGCCCTTCGACGATCGCGGTCTTGCCGACGCCGGGCTCGCCGATCAGCACCGGGTTGTTCTTGGTGCGGCGCTGCAGCACCTGGATCGTGCGGCGGATTTCCTCGTCGCGGCCGATCACCGGATCGAGCTTGCCGGACTCGGCGCGCGCGGTCAGGTCGATGGTGTATTTCTCCAGCGCCTGGCGCTGGTCCTCGGCATTTTCGGATTGCACGGACTCGCCTCCACGCACTTTCCCGATCGCCGCTTCGATGCGGGACTTGTCGCCACCGGCGGCCTTCAGCGCGCGGCCGGCCTCGCCGCCGTCTTCCAGCGCCGCGAGCACGAACAGCTCGGTGGCGATGAACGCATCGCCGCGCTGCTGGGCGTACTTGTCGGTCAGGTTGAGCAGCCGCGACAGGTCGTTGCCGACGCTGACACTGCCGGCCTGGCCGGACACGGTCGGCAGCCGGTCGAGCGCCTCGCCCAGCCGTTCGCGCAGCACCGGCACATTGACGCCGGCCTGCGACAGCAGCGGGCGGGTGCTGCCGCCGGACTGGTCGAGCAGCGCGACCAGCAGGTGCGCCGGTTCGATGACGTTGTGGTCGCGCCCGACCGCCAGCGACTGGGCGTCGGCCAGCGCCTGCTGGAAGCGCGATGTGAGCTTGTCCATCCGCATGACGGGATTCCTCGTGAGGGCGGCCCGGGGCCGCGATACACCCCAGATGCGGTCCTTCGGTGCGGGTTCAAGCCGGGCCGGATCGCCCGCATCCGGGCAACGCCGAGGCTGTCATGCGAACCGGCAGGACGGCGTGTACGGAAGACGCTGCGAAATCAGCGGCCGGAAGCCTGCATCCAGATCAGCGACGCCATGCGCCCGGTGCGCTGGTCGCGACGGTGCGAGTAGAAGCGCTGCGGGTCGGCGATCGTGCACAGGCCGCCGCCATGGACACGGCCGGGCGCGATGCCAGCCGCCGCCAGTCGCTGCCGCGCCAGCGCGTACAGATCGACCCGCCAATGGCCCGGCCGGGTGGCGGTGAAGGCGCCGGCCGCGGCCGGGTCCTGCGCTACGAACGCCTCGTACACCTCGACGCCGATCTCGTAGTGCTCCGGGCCGGCGGCCGGGCCCAGCCACGCCATCACCTGCGAGGGCGGTGTCCGCATCGCGGCGACGGTGGCTTCCAGCACGCCACCGGCCAGCCCGCGCCAGCCCGCGTGGGCGGCGGCGACCTCACCGCCTTCGTCGGCGCAGAACAGCACCGGCAGGCAGTCGGCGGTCAGGATTGCGAGCACTTCGCCGGGCGTGGACGTAACCGCGGCGTCGGCGTCGGGCTCGGACGCATGGCCCCCGCCCGCCGCGTCTTCCGCGTCGACGCGGAAGACACCCGCACCGTGCACCTGCCGCAGCCAGTGCGGCGCGGCGGGCAGGCCGGCCAGCGCGACCAGCTCGGTGCGGTTGTGCTCCACCCGCGCCGGATCGTCGCCGTCGGCGGCGTAGCGGTTGCCCATGTTGAAGGTGTCGAACGGTGCGGGCGAGATCCCGGCGCCGTGACGCAAGGTCGTGAACGCATGGATGCCGCGCGGCGCGGGCCAGTCGGCTGGCAGCAGGGCACGGCTCATCGCTCAGCGCTCCCGTTCGGCCGCTTCGCGGGTGTCGTCCTGCAGCGCCTTCACCAGCGCCTGCATGTCGGCCGGCATCGGCGCACTGCAGCGCACCGGCTCGCCGCTGACCGGGTGCACGAACTCCAGCGTCTCCGCATGCAGCGCCTGGCGCTTGAATCCCTTCAGCGCCGCGACCAGCGCATCGTTGGCCCCGCGCGGAAGCTTCAGCGAGCCGCCATACAGCGAGTCGCCGATGATCGGGTGCTTCAGGTGCGCCATGTGGACCCGGATCTGGTGGGTGCGGCCGGTCTCCAGCCGGCACTCCAGCAGGGTGTGGGCACGGAAGCGCTCGCGCAGGCGGTAGTGGGTGATCGCGTCGCGGCCGTCCTCGCGCACCGCCATGCGGACGCGGTCGCGCGGGTGGCGGTCGATCGGCGCGATCGCGGTGCCGCCTGACACCAGCGCGCCCGACACCACGGCCAGGTACTGCCGGTGCACCTCGCGCGAGGACAGCTGGTCCACCAGCGCGGTATGGGCGACCAGGCTGCGCGCGACCACCATGACCCCGGAGGTGTCCTTGTCGAGCCGGTGCACGATGCCGGCGCGCGGCAGGGCGTTCAGCTCCGGGTGCCGGTGCAGCAGGGCGTTGACCAGCGTGCCGTCCGGATTGCCCGCGCCCGGATGCACCACCAGTCCGGCGGGCTTGTCGATCACGATGACGTGCTCGTCCTCGAACAGCACGTCCAGCGGAATGTCCTCCGGCTCCGAGTGCGTCTGCACATCGGGGATCGCGTGCAGGGCGACCGTCTCGCCGCCGCGCACCGGATCGCGCGGACGTACCACGTTGCCGTCCAGCAGCACCTCGCCGGACTTGATCCAGCCCGCCAGGCGCGAGCGCGAATACGACGGGAACAACTCGGCCAGCACCGCGTCGAAACGACGTCCGGCGGCAGCGTCGGGCACGACGGCCTGGAGGGTGATGGCGGGCTGGTTCATTGAAAGGACACGGTTAAGGGCACACGGCGCGGGACTGCTATTATCGGCGCTTCGTGCCTCCGGCGCCCGTGATCCCGACCATGACCGATCGTTCCGCCCCGCTGCGCTTGTTGTCGCTGATGCTGATTGTGCTGTTTGTCGGCTCCGGCTGCGCCATGTTCAAGAAAAAGGAAGCCCCGGAGACCGCGCCGGTGGAGCAGCTGTACGAGAAGGGCCACACCTCGATGAAGCGCGGCAACTGGTCCGCCGGTGCCACCACCTTCAGGAACCTGGTCGCCCAGTACCCGTACGGCCCCTACACCGAGCAGGCGTTCATCGAGACCGCCTACGCGCAGTACAAGGCCGGCACCCACGAGGAGGCGATCAGCACCATCGACCGCTTCATCCGCACCTACCCGACCCATCGCAACATCGCCTACCTGTACTACCTGCGCGGGCTGGTGAACTCCAGCCGCGACACGGTGTTCCTGCAGAAGGTGTGGAAGCTGGATTCCAGCCGCCGCGACCTGGCCACGCCGACCCAGGCCTACAACGACTTCTCGATCGTCGCCGACCGCTACCCGAACAGCCGCTACGCCGCCGATGCGCGCCTGCGCATGGCCGAGCTGCGCGACACGTTCGCCCGCCACGAGCTGGAAGTCGCCTTGTACAACCTGCGCCGCACCGCGTATGTCGCCGCCGCCGAGCGGGCGACCTACCTGCTGGAAACCTACCCGCAGAGCGTCTACCAGAACGATGCCGTGGCCACCCTCGCCGCCGCCTATGTCGGCCTGGGCAACGACACCCTGGCGACCGATGCCCGCCGCGTGCTGGAAAAGAACGACCCGAACCACCCGTACCTCAGCGGCAACTGGCCCCGGTTCCCGAGCGACTGGCGCAAGCTGAACCCGTTTGCCCGCGAGAAGTCCGCGCTGGACAATTGAGCCCGGCGGCGGGTGCCGGGAACGGCCAACGCTTCCGTACTGCGCAATAACGAGAACGCCGCCCGACCAGGCGGCGTTCTCGTTATTGCCCTTCGGGGATGCCGGCGCAGTACTCGATGGTCTGCACGATGATCGGCGATCAAAAGTTTGGGGGACGCTGTGCGCGATGTCGTGGCTTCAGCCGCGGGCAGCCGTCGCCACGTCACCATCTACAGACACCTCACCGACACCTTCCAGCGCCTCCGGCAGCACCGCGCGGTAACCCAGCGCGTCCAGCCGCTGCAGCAATCGCTGCAAGGTGTCCACGTTGCGGCCATGGCGCGCGCCTTCGTGCACCAGCACGATCGCGCCGGGGGCCAGGCCGCGTTCGATCCGCGCCACCACGGTCGCCGGATCGGCTGCCACCGCGTCGTATCCGCGCGCGCTCCAGGCCACCCGCGCCAGTCCGTGTTCACGCAGCGCGGCCGCAACAAACGGGTTCGCCATTCCGACCACCGCGCGGAACCAGCGTGGAGTGACACCACTGATATCGGTCAGCTCCGCTTGCGCCTGACTCACCTGGGCACGCATCCGTGCCGGGCCGAGGGCCCAGAACACCGATTGCGGATGGTCGTGACTGTGGTTGCCGACGCCGTGGCCGCGCCGGACGATCTCGTGCACCAGTTGCGGCCGCGCGCGCGCACGCGCGCCGACCAGGAAGAACGTCGCCTTCGCGGCATGTACATCGAGCAGATCAAGCATCGCCGCGGTGTCGTCCGACGGGCCGTCGTCGATCGTCAGCCACACCACCGGTCCGGTGGTCGGCAGCCGCGTCAGCACCGGGCTGAACAGCCGCGACCCCGGCCTCAGGGTTCCCCACAGGAACGGCAGGTGGCTGGCCAGCATCAGCGGCAGGCCGGGCCGCCAGCCCCACTGCCACCAGGCCGCCGCGACCAGCGCCTGCGACAGTCCCAGCGCGATCCACCAGGCATGCGGATGGCGCGGAACGCGGTGCAGGCCGGAGGATGGACCGGGGCGCGGGCCGGCGGGCGGGCAAGGGGACGGCATGACCTGGATCATGCCAGCGTCAGCCGGCGCTCGGTACACTTGGGCTCTTCATCGGGCCCCGCTCGGGACACCAGCCCGCATTCCACCCGCCTTACGGAAGCCTTGCCATGTCGCTCGACCCTGCCCTGCGTTCGCGCATCGAACACCTGCTCACCACCAACCGCGTCGTCCTGTTCATGAAGGGCGAACCGGGCGCGCCGCAATGCGGCTTCTCGGCCAAGGCGGTCGGCGTGCTGGGCTCCACCGGCGTGGCCTACCAGCACGTCGACGTGCTGTCGGATCCGGAGATCCGCGAGGGCATCAAGGTGTACGGCCAGTGGCCGACGATCCCGCAGCTGTACATCGGCGGCGAGCTGATCGGCGGCAGCGACATCATCGAGCAGATCGCCAATTCCGGCGAGCTGTACACCGCGCTCGGCGTGCCGGTCCCGGACCGCACCCCGCCGCAGATCACCATCACCCCGGCCGCGGCGAAGATGCTCGGCGACGCGGTCGCCAACGCCGGCGCCGGCTACGCGCTGCAGGTCGAGATCGACCCGCGCTTCAACGCCAAGCTGCAGCTGGCGCCGGTGGACGCCGGCGCGATCGCCAGCGAGGCGGAAGGCCTGCGGGTGCAGTTCGACCTCGCCAGCGCCCAGCGCGCACGCGGGCTGACGATCGACTGGGCCGATGATGCCCGCGGTCGCGGACTGGTGATCGACAACCCGAACGCGCCGCCGAAGGTCGGCTCGCTCGACGTGACCGAAACCGCCGCCCGGGTCGCCGACGGCAGCCTGATGCTGGTGGACGTGCGGCCGGCGGCCGAGCGCGCGCAGGCATCGGTGAAGGTGCCCTTCAAGACCCTGGAGGACGGCGGCAGCGCCGCGCTGGAGGCCCTGCCCAAGGACACCGCGCTGGCATTCCTGTGCCACACCGGCGGGCGCAGCGCACAGGTCGCCGAGCACTTCCGCAGCCTGGGCTTCACCCGCCTGTCCAACGTGGCCGGCGGCATCGCCGACTGGAGCGCGAAGGTCGATCCAAGCGTGCCGACCTACTGATCGGAGCGGTTGGTTGGAGCAGAAACTGATCGCAGCCTGGCTCTGGCGCCGGTAGTTCTGGGGCCGGTAGTTCCGGAGCGGTCGATCCTGGAGCGATCGATTCCGACCGTTCCGGGGGTTTCCTCATCGCACCGCGCGGTCAGGCGCGGCCGCCCCGCCCGATGACCTGCTCAGCCGCTGAAACCGCCTTCGTCCAGCCACGCCTGTTCGCCGGGCGTGGTGGCGCGGCCGAGTACGCGGTTGCGATGCGGAAACCGGCCGAAGCGCTCGATGATCGCCTGATGGTGCAACGCCCACTTGTCGGGCTCCTCGCCCGGCATCGTGCGATGCAGCTCCACCGAGCGCTGCTGCTCCATCGGATTCTCGCTGTGGGTGAACGGCAGGTAGAAGAACCGGCGCAAGGCCGGATCGACCTGGGTGTCGAACCCGTGGCCGACCGCGCGCGTGGCGACCGCGCAGGCCAGCGGATCGGTCGCATAGGCATGCACGCTGCCGCGGAACACGTTGCGCGGCACCTGGTCGAGCAGCAGCACCAGCGCCATCGCACTGTCCGCCCACTCGCCCCAATGCTCCAGCTCGCCGCGCGAGGCCGCCATGTGCGGATCGAGCAGGCGCACGCGGCACTCGGCATCGAAATCGGGTCCGCCCTGGAACCAGCGTTCCGGCCCGGCTTCCAGCCAGAAATCAAGGACATCGCGCGCAACGGCATCCATCACGTCACCTCATATCCGGTCGGGATGCCGACGGTAGCAGGGAGTCTGTGCAGGGCCGATGCATCGAGGCATAGACCCCGGGATCTACGCGACTACATCACCGCTGCGAATCCAGTGCGTTCGCGGCTGAAGCCGCTCCTACGACCGAAGGAAGTCCCCGTGGGACAGATGCCTGGGCCGCGACAATCGGGAGGAACGCCATTGTAGGAGCGGCTTCAGCCGCGACCCGTGCATCGCTACCGACTCGTTGAACAATCACTTGCGGCGAGTGGCGAGCGACGAGAACGCTCCTCGAAGACTTCCAGACCTTCGGAAACGCGCCGCCGTGGCCGACTCTGCGCGTTCGCGACTCACGTCGCTCCTACGATCGGAGGAAGTCCAGTCGAACATCACAGCCGCCGTTTTCCTCGTGCGGTCAGCCTCCCGGTACATCGCTACCCTAACCATTAAGCGATCACAGGCGACGGTTTGCCTTCCGCTTACGCCTCTTCCTCGTCATCGTCGCCATCGCCCAACTGGGTCTCCAGCTCGGTGATCCACGCGGCGGTGATGCTTTCCAGGGTGACCGCGTGGATCAACGGCTGGATCGCGCCGCCGGAATAGGCTTCGGCGATGAAGCGGGCGTAGCGTTCGCGGTAACCGAGCCAGCCCAGATGCACGGCGTCGAACGCGGCCAGGCTGGTGCCGTCCAATGCCGCGCGCAGGCGCGTTACCAACCGGTCCAGGTGGTCATCGACCTGCTGGAACGAGGCGATCGCGCGCAGGTTCATCGCGGCCTCGTCCAGCACCGGCTCATCGCTTTCGCGCGCGACCTGCTCGGCCTGGCTGACGTAGCGGTCGGCGATCCGCACCGCCGCCTCGGCCTTGCCGATCAGCCGGCGCTCGAACCGGCGCAATTCGTCCAGGCTGGTGCCCGCGCCTTCCAGCCCCTGCTTGAGCGTCAGCAGTTTCTGGTTGCGCTCGATCGTGTCGACCGTGTCGCGGCGCTCGATCCGGCGCTGGACGAAATAGAACGCCCAGGTCAGCGCGGCGCCCGACAGCAGGTACAGGGCTTGTTCCATCGTGGCATTCCTCCGGTCGGACGCAGTGTGCCGGAGCGGGATCGCAGGCGGTGCGACCGGGCCGCAGTTTCCGTGCCGGCGATCACCCCGCCATGACCATCGTCAGGGTTGGCAGCGCCGCGGGACGCGGCTACGGTCTGGACAGACTGCCACGCGAGCGGCCACCTGCCGTCGCGTCCAACCGGGGAATACCAATGCTTCGTCCACACACTGCCGCGCTTGCGGCTGCGCTCGGGCTTGTGCTCGCCGGCGCCGCCCACGCCCGGGGCGACCGACCCTCGTCGTTTGCCCACGATCCCTACCCCAGTACCTACCAACCGATCGCCGCGCCGGCGGTGCTGATCCAGGGCGCGACCGTACTGACCGGCACCGGTGAGCGTCTGGAGGGCGCCGACGTGCTGATGGCCGACGGGCGCATCGTCCAGGTCGGCCGGGGCTTGAACCTGCCGGCCGGCGCCACGCGCATCGACGGCAGCGGCAAGTGGGTCACGCCCGGCATCATCGACATCCACTCGCACCTGGGCGTGTACCCCAGCCCGGGCACGCGCTCGCACAGCGACGGCAACGAGATGACCGCGCCGGTCACCGCCGCAGTCTGGGCCGAGCATTCGGTGTGGCCGCAGGACCCCGGCTTCGACGCCGCGCGCGCCGGCGGGGTGACCTCGCTGCAGATCCTGCCCGGCTCGGCCAACCTGATCGGCGGCCGCGGCGTGACATTGAAGAACGTGCCCGCGGTCAGCTACCAGGGCATGAAATTCCCCGGCGCGCCGTGGGGCCTGAAGATGGCCTGCGGCGAGAACCCCAAACGCGTGTATGGCGAGAAGGGCGGCCCGGCAACGCGGATGGGCAACGTCGCCGGCTACCGCGCGGCCTTCATCGACGCGGCCGAGTACCTGAAGAAGAACGGCCAGGGCAACAGCGGCAAGACCGGCGCGTCGAAGAAGCGCGGCTGGTGGCAGTCCGCCGACAGTGCCGGCAACGGCAGCAAGGACAAGAACGGCAACGGCAAGCGCGACCTGAAACTGGACACCCTGGCCGGCGCGATCAACGGCGACATCCTCGTCCACATCCACTGCTACCGCGCCGACGAGATGACCACGATGCTCGACCTGGCCGACGAGTTCGGCTTCAAGGTCGCCGCGTTCCACCACGGCGTGGAGGCCTACAAGATCGCCGACCGGCTCGCCGCTTCGGGCACCTGCGCGGCGCTGTGGGCCGACTGGTGGGGCTTCAAGATGGAGGCCTTCGACGGCATCCAGGAAAACATCGCCCTCGTCGACCGCCCCGCCAACAGCTGCGCGATCGTGCACAGCGATTCGGACGAAGGCATCCAGCGGCTCAACCAGGAGGCGGCCAAGGTCATGGCCCACGCCCGGCTGGCCGGCATCGACATTGCCCCCGAGCGCGCGATCGGCTGGCTGACCGCCAACCCCGCCAGGGCCATGGGCATCGCCGCCCGCACCGGCACCCTGGAGACCGGCAAGATGGCCGACGTGGTGCTGTGGAGCGGCAACCCGTTCAGCGTCTACGCCAAGGCCGAGCAGGTCTATGTCGATGGCGCGCGGGTGTTCGACATCAACGATCCGTCGCGACAGGCCACGTCCGACTTCATGCTCGGCCAGTCGGCCCCGGGCCGCGCCGCCACCGGAGGTGTGTTGTGAACCGTCTTGCCATGAAATCGCTGGCGGTCGCGGCCCTGGCGTTCCTCGCCGTGCCGGCCAACGCCCAGGACCCCGGATCCCGTCCGGGGCAGGTCCTGCTGATCCGCAACGCCACCGTGCACACCGGTGGCCACCCGGCCACGTTGACCAATACCGACGTGCTGGTCAGTGGCGGCACCATCCGTGCGATCGGCTCCGCCCTCAACGCACCGGCCGGCGCCGAGATCGTCGACGCGCAGGAGCGCCGCCTGACGCCGACGCTGTTCGGCGGCATCACCGGCATCGGCATCGAGGAGGTGTCCGGCGAGCGCGCCACGGTCGACAGCAGCCTGGCGCTGGGCGCGAAGGACGGCCCGATGATGGTGCGCCCGGAGTTCGACGTGAGCCTGGCCTACAACCCCGAGTCGCTGCTGGTGCCGGTGGCCCGCATCGAGGGCATCGGTTGGACGTTGCTGGGCGCCGGCAGCGGCGAGGGCGGCTCGATCATCGGCGGCCAGGGCGGCGTGGTGCGGCTCGACGGCAGTGCCGATCCGGTCGGGCCGAAAGCGTTGTTTGTCGACCTGGGCTCGGACGCCGCCGGCCTGAGCGGTCGCTCGCGCGCCGGCCAATGGATGATCCTCGACCAGCTGGTCGATGAGGCGCGCGGCAGGATCGCGGCCGATGCGAAGGTCGCCCTGCTGACCCCGGCCGGACGCACCACGCTGGCGAAATACCTCGACAACGGCGGCCGCGTGGTGGTCGGTGTCGACCGCGCCGCCGACATCCGCCAGCTGCTGCGCTGGTCGGCCCGGCACAAGGTCAGGATCGCGATCGCCGGCGGCGCGGAGGCCTGGAAACTGGCCCCGCAGCTGGCGGCGGCAAAGGTGCCGGTGTTCGTCAATCCGCTGGACAACCTGCCCTCGGGCTTCGACCAGATCGGCGCGACGCTGGAAAACGCCGGCCGGCTGGCGGCTGCCGGCGTGGCGGTGGGCTTCAGCCAGGGCGGCGACAGCCACAACGCGCGCAAGATCCGCCAGGCCGCCGGCAACGCGGTCGCCAATGGCCTTTCATGGGACGCGGGGCTGGCCGCACTGACCTCGGTGCCGGCGCAGGCGTTCGGTGTGGCCGACACCCTGGGCAGCATCGCGGTGGGCAAACGCGCCGACCTGGTGCTGTGGAGCGGCGACCCGCTGGAGGTGAACGCGGTGGCGACCCAGGTCTGGTTCGACGGCAGGCCGATCGAGATGCGCAGCCGCCAGACCGAGCTGCGCGACCGCTACCTGCAGGCGCCGGTTCCACGCGTCAATGGCGGGCTGCCTGCGGCGTATCCGGCGGTCGGCCGCTAGGGAAAAGTGCCACAACCCGCTGTTCGCACGCCCCCTTCGATCCGGTTCGCAGGGGACGTTTTTTGTTTTCCCCGACGGCGGTGACATCGCTTCGTCGGGCTAAGCTCGCCTGACCAACCTGCCCACCAACCCATCAGGACCCCGACCATGCCAGCCTTGCCGCAACTCGACCTCAACTGGTTTGCCGTACTCGCCGCCGCGCTGTCCGCGTTCGCCCTGGGCGGACTCTGGTACGGGCCGCTGTTCAAGAAAGCCTGGTGCCGCGAGGCCGGTATCGATCCGGACGCGGCTCCCGCACATCCCGCCAGGATCTTCGCGACCGCCTTCGTCTGCAGCCTGCTCGCCGCGCTGGTGTTCGCCAGCATGCTGCCTCCGGCCGCGAGCGTCGCCGACGGGTTCGGCATCGGCTTCGTGGTCGGCCTGTTCTTCGTGTCGATGAGCTTCGGCATCAACTACGCCTTCGCCGGGCGCAGCCTGAAGTTGTGGATGATCGACAGCGGCTACCACATCGTCCAGTTCATCGCCTACGGGGTGATCCTCGCGGCGTGGCGGTGACCGCGTAAACAAATGGGCCCGGAGGATATCCGGGCCCGTGGAATCCATCGGATCACGCGGCGGTCAACCCGCCTTCTTCCCGCTCGCGATCCACTGGTCGATGCGCCGCTCCAGCAACGTCAGCGGCATCGCGCCGCCACCCAGCACGGCGTCGTGGAAACCGCGGATATCGAAGCCCTCGCCCAGTTCGGCTTCGGCCTTCGCGCGCAGCTCCTGGATCTTCAGCATGCCGATCTTGTAGCCGGTCGCCTGGCCCGGCCAGGTGATGTAGCGGCGCACTTCGGCCTGGATCGCCGGCAGCGGGATCGAGCTGTTTTCGGAGAAGTACGCGACGGCCTGGTCCTCGGTCCAGCCCTTGGCGTGCAGGCCGGTATCGACCACCAGCCGGATCGCGCGCCACATCTCCGAGGTCAGCCGGCCGTACTCGGAATACGGGTCGGTGTAGGTGCCCGGCATCTCGCGCGCCAGCCATTCCGAGTACAGGCCCCAGCCCTCGGCATAGGCATTGAACATCGCCTGCTTGCGGAACTCCGGCACACCCTCCAGCTCCTGCGCGATCGCGATCTGCATGTGATGACCCGGCAGGCCCTCGTGGTAGGCGATGACCTCCAGCGTGGTCTTCGGCATCGCGCTCATGTCCGACAGGTGCGCGTAGTACACGCCCGGGCGCGAACCGTCCGGCGTGCTCGGGTAGTAGTGCTGCGCGGCGCCGTCCACCTCGCGGAACGCCTCGACCCGCTTGACCACCAGGTCGGCCTTCGGCAGCAGGCCGAAGTAGTCGGGCAGTTGCTGCCTGATCGTGGCGATCGCGGCGGTGGCATCGTCGATGTAGGCCTGCCGGCCGGCGTCGGTCTCCGGGTACTTGAACCGGGGGTCGGTATCGACATGGCGGAAGAACGCCTGCAGGTCGCCGTCGAAACCGACCTTGTCCTTCAAGGCTTCCATCTCGCCACGGATGCGCGAGACCTCGTCCAGACCGATCTGGTGGATCTGCCCGGCGCTCAGGTCGGTGGTGGTCGATGCGCGCAGGCGCTCGGCGTAATACGCGGCGCCGTCGGGATGCGTGCTGCCAACGCCGGACGGATTGACCGCGGCGTTGGGCAGGTCGGCGGTGTACCAGGCGATGACCCCGGCGAAGGCCGGCTGCACCGCCTCCACCAGCGCCGCGCGGGCGTCGTCCTTCAGTGCCTGCGCGCGCGCCGCATCGATCTTGCCCGACGCCACCAGCGCATCCGCCTTGGCCTGTGCGTCGGTCCACAGCGCGCTGTCGGGTCCGTCGGTGAACGGCGCGCCGGTGACGACCTTGCCGGCCTGCTCGATCACGCCCTCATGGGCGAAACGCGGCGGCCGGATGCCGAGCCCGGCGGAACGCTTGACCTGCTCCATCAGCTGCCCGAATGCGCGCGGCACCTCGCGCAGGCGTGCGATGTAGGCGGTGTAGTCGGCCTCGTCCTCGACCTTGTGGAAGCTGATCAGGAACGTCGGCAGGAACGACTGCGCGCCGCCCATCTGCTCGAACGGATAACCGTGGTCGCTGAAACGGTCGGCCGCCCTGGCCGCCTCGGCCTGATACACGAACAGGTCCCACGACAGCCGCGCGTCGTCGCCCAGCGCGTCGTAATCGAAGCTCGACTTCATCTCCTCGACCGCCGCGACCCGCCACGCCAGCTGCTTCGCCGCGCCCTCGCGCGACATGTCGTCGAGCTCGGAATAGCGGTCCTTGCGACCCAGGAACGTCATGCCGACCGGGCTGAACTGCAGCTGCTCCTCGTACTTGCGCTCGAACCACGCGTTGAGGCGTGCGTCCTCGGCGGTGGCTTGCGCAGACGCGATCGCGGGAGTCGTGGGAGCCGTGGCGGCGGTCGGCGCACCGGCGGAGCAGGCCACGCACAGGGCGAGGGACAACGCGGAGACGGCAAGGATGCGGCGCATGGACACTCCGGGGTGGGATGGGAGCGTGGCTCCCGGGGAATCGATGATGCCGCAAGGATGGCGGGCGGCACACCGTGTCGAAAGACCCGACAGCCACGGCGTTGCCAGGCATCGTCGGCCGGTCGCCGGGCACGCGCGCCGTACCATGCCAGGCGCAGATCGCCTGCGGACACCGGTACTGCAGATCCGCCCCGCCAACGCTATGCTGCAGGCGTTTTTGTGACGCCGTCTTCATTTTCTTTCCGGGGGATTCATGCGCATTGGACTGGTTGTCGATTCGGCATGCGACTTGCCGCTGGAATACCTGCAGCAACACAACGTGACGATCCTGCCGATCACGGTGCGGATCGGCGAGGCGGTGCTGGCCGATCACCGCAACGAGCAGGCGACGCTGGAGTTCCTGCATGCGCACGTGGCCGAGCGCGGGGCCGAGGCGGAAACCATGCCGTACACGGTGCAGCAGATCCAGGAGCTGTTCCTGGGCCGGCTGGTGATCGATTACGACTACGTGTTCTGCATGACGATCACCAAGTCGCGCAGTCCGATCTTCGACCACGCGCAGCAGGCCAGCTTCGCGATCCTCAACGAGTACAGGGCCGTGCGCGCGGCGTCCGGCAACACGACGCCGTTCGCGCTGCGGGTGATCGACACCCAGAACCTGTTCGCCGCCCAGGGCATCACCGCGGTGGAGGCGGTGCGCCTGCGCGACGCCGGCGAAGGCGCGCCGAAGATCCGCGCGCGGCTGGAAAACCTCGCCCTGCACACGCACGGCTACATGATCCCGCGCGACCTGTACTACCTGCGCGCCCGCGCCCGCACCAAGGGTGACCGCAGCGTCGGCCTGCTCAGCGCCGCACTGGGCAGCGCGCTGGACATCAAGCCGGTGCTGCACTGCAACCGCGGCGAGACCGGGCCGGTGGCGAAGATCAAGGGGTTCGAGCCGGCGGTGGAGAAGCTGTTCGCCTTCACCATCAAGCGCATCCACGCGGGCCTGATGACCCCGACCGTGTGCCTGAGCTACGGCGGCGAGCTGGACGAGATGCGCGCCCTGCCCGGCTACCCGGAACTGCGTGCGGCCTGCGCGGCGAACGACATCGAGCTGTTCGAAAGCGTGATGAGCCTGACCGGCATGGTCAACGTCGGCAAGGGCGCGCTGGTGGTGGCATTCGCGGCCGAAGGCCGGGGCACGTTCGAGGAGTGATCCGGACCGGGTGACGGCGCGCGGTCCGGGAATCGCACAGCCTCGTGGTCCGGACCTTCCCTAACCCAGCACCCATGCCGTCAGCGGATTCGCCGGATCCGACAGCAGCTTCGCCGTCAGCGCCAGCGCGATCACCACCAGCAGCGGGCGGATCATTTTCCCGCCGACCCGCAGCGTCAGGTGGGCGCCGACCTGACCGCCGGCCACGCTGGATATCGCCATCAGCAGGCCGATCGCCCACAGCACATGGCCGCCGATCATCAGGGTGATCAGGGCGGCGATGTTGCTCGACAGGTTCAGCAGCTTGGTGTGGGCGGTGGCCGACACCAGTCCCATGCCGAAAAACGCGACCAGGATCGTGGTCAGGAACGTGCCGACGCCGGGGCCGAAGAAGCCGTCGTAGAAACCGGTGGCGATCACGATGCCGACCAGCACGCCGGGGCCGAAGCGGCTGTGGCGGTCTTCCTCGGAGGCCTTCGGCCCGAAGGTGAAGTAGATCACCATCAGGACCAGCAGCACCGGCACCAGCCCGGCGAGGAAGGCCGGGTCGACGCGCTGCAACGTCCAGGCACCCAGCACCGAACCGACGAACGCACCCATCGCCGGCCGGGCGAAGCGCCGGAAGTCGATGCGTCCCTTGCGGGCGAAGGCAAGGACCGCGCTGGCGGTGCCGAAACTGCTCTGCAACTTGTTGGTGGCCAGCGCCTGGACCGGCGATACGCCGACCGCCATCAGCGCGGGAATGGTCAGCAGCCCGCCGCCACCGGCGATCGCGTCGATGATGCCCGCAACAAACGCCACGCCCATGAGCAGGGCGATGGCCTCGATACCGAATTCCATGATGGGACCTGTCCTGCCGGGTGACGCGTGCAAAAAAGCGGCCGAAGCCGCCGAAGTCCGCCATGGTAGGCGGGGCTGTCCGGCACTGGCCAGAAATACCGACCAGCCATGCCGGCAAGGAACTCCAGCGCAGGACTTTGTGCCCACGACCGCGGGGCCGGCGGGACGATACGCTGCGCGATCCATTCCCGCGTGTGCCTTTCGATGACCCGTCGCCTGCTTGTCCTCGCGCTGTCCAGCGCCCTGTCCGCCTCCTTCGTGCTGCCGGCCCTCGCCCAGGACCCGGCACCGCCCGCACCGCCGACGCCGCAGCCGGCCCCACCGGTGGATCGCGACGCCAGCGAAGACCCCGTCCAGCTCGAACAGGACGCGCTCGACCCGGTCGCCAACGACCCGGCCCAGGCCGCAGCCGAGGTCGCCAAGGGTGTGACGCGCCCATCGGCGGACGCCAGGGACGCGGAGAAGAAGTGGGACGTCAACGCGCCCCACGGACCGACCAAAACGGTCAGCTTCAGCACCGACGAAGGCACCTGGATGGACGTCGACGTCTCGCCCGACGGACGCCAGCTGGTGTTCTCGCTGCTGGGCGATCTGTACCGCCTGCCGATCGCCGGCGGCGCCGCGCAGAGGATCACCTCCGGCCCGGCCTGGGACGTGCAACCGCGCTGGTCGCCCGACGGCCGCCAGATCGCCTTCACCTCCGACCGCGGCGGCGGCAACAACCTGTGGCGCGTCGACACCGACGGCGGCGATCCGGTGCAGGTCACCAGCGAGGATTTCCGCCTGCTCAACAACCCCGCGTGGACGCCGGACGGGCAGTTCATCATCGGCCGCAAGCACTTCACCTCCGGGCGTTCGCTGGGCGCCGGCGAGCTGTGGATGTACCACGCCAGCGGCGGCACGCAGGGCCTGCAACTGACCGAGAAGAAGAACGAGCAGCAGGACCTGGGCGAGCCGGCGGTGTCGCCCGATGGCCGCTACGTGTACTACTCCGAGGACGTCAGCAGCGGCGGCGCGTTCGACTACAACCGCAACCCGCACGGGGTGATCTACGCGATCAAGCGGCTGGACCGGCAGACCGGCAAGACCGACACCGTCGTCGCCTCGCCCGGCGGCGCGGTGCGGCCGCAGCCCTCGCCGGACGGCAGGTCGCTGGCATTCGTGAAGCGCGTGCGCGAGAAGTCGGTGCTGCACCGGCTCGACCTGGCCAGCGGCGAGGTGCGCCCGGTCTGGGACGGCCTCAGCCACGACCAGCAGGAAGCCTGGGCGATCTTCGGCCCGTACACCGGTTTCGACTGGACGCCGGATTCCAAGGCCGTGGTGATCTGGGCCCAGGGCAAGCTGTGGCGGGTTGACATGGCCAGCGGCCAGCCGGCGGAAATCCCGTTCACCGCGCAGATCGAGCAGACCGTGGCCGAGCCGCTGCGGTTCAAGCAGCAGATCGACGAGGGCCGGTTCGCGCCGAAGATGATCCGCGACGTCGCGACCTCGGCCAATGGCGACGCGCTGGTGTTCCATGCGGTCGGCAAGCTGTGGCGCAAACGCCTGCCCGGCGGCGAACCGCAGCGCCTGACCGCCAACGAAGGCCTGTACGAATACGAGCCCAGCTTCAGCCCCGACGGCAGCAAGCTGCTGTACACGACCTGGTCGGACGAGGCGCTCGGCGCGATCTACGTGCGCGGCGCCAGCGGCGGCGGCAGCGGCACGCGGCTGACCCGCGACAAGGGCTTCTACTACCACCCGCGCTTCTCGCCCGACGGCAAGCGCATCGTCTACAGCAAGTCCGGCGGCAGCAGCCTGACCGGCAGCCTGTGGTCGGGCGACCGTGGCATCTACGTGATGCCGTCCGGCGGCGGAGCGGCGGTGCGGGTGGCCGAGCAGGGCAGCGCGCCGCAGTTCAGCGCCGATGGCACGCGCGTCTACTACCTCACCGGCGGCGGGCTGGAAAAGAAGCTGATGTCGGTCGGCCTCAACGGCGAGGACCCGCGCGAGGTGTTCAACCTGAAGTACGTCGACTCGGTGCAGATCAGCCCGGACGGCAAGTGGGTCGCGTTCACCGAACTGTTCAATGCCTACGTCGCGCCGATGACCGCCACCGGCAAGCCGGTCGAGCTGGGCAAGGACAGCAAGGCGATCCCGGTCGGCCAGGTCAGCGCCGATGTCGGCAACTACCTGCACTGGGCGGCGGACTCGAAGTCGCTGCACTGGATGGTCGGCGACAGGTACCATTCGCGCGCGCTGGAGCAGAGCCTGGCGTTCCTGCCCGGCGCACCGGAGGAGATCGCCAAGCCGGTCGCCGGCGGCGGCATCGCGGTCGGCCTGAGCATCCCGGTGGACAAGCCGACCGCACTGGTCGCCTTCACCCACGCCCGCATCATCACCATGCGCGATGCGGAGAACAGCCAGGAAGTGATCGAGGACGGCACCATCGTGCTGCGCGGCGATCAGATCATCGCGGTCGGGCCCAGCGGCTCGACCCAGATCCCGGCCGGTGCGAACGTGATCGACGCGACCGGCAAGACCATCCTGCCGGGCTACATCGACGTCCACGCGCACGCCTCGCACTTCGGCCAGGGCGTGATCCCGCAGCAGAACTGGGCGTACTACACCAACCTCGCGTTCGGCTTCACCACCCTGCACGACCCCTCGGCGACCACCGAGTTCGTGTTCTCCGAGTCGGAGCTGCAGAAGGCCGGGAAGATGGTCGGCCCGCGGGTGTTTTCCACCGGCTCGATCCTCTACGGCGCCGACGGCGACTTCAAGGTGGTGGTCAACTCGCTTGACGACGCCCGCAGCCACCTGCGCCGGCTGAAGGCGAACGGCGCGTTCAGCGTCAAGAGCTACAACCAGCCGCGCCGCGAGCAGCGCCAGCAGATCAACACCGCCGCGCGCGAGCTGGGCATGCTGGTGGTCGAGGAAGGCGGCAGCACCTTCCACCACAACATGACGATGATCCTCGACGGCGCCACCGGCATCGAGCACAACATCCCGGTCGCGCCGCTGTACAAGGACGTCATCGGACTGTGGTCGCAGACCGATGTGCGCAATACGCCCACGCTGGTGGTCAGCTACGGCGGCCTGTCCGGCGAGTACTGGTGGTACGCGCGCGACAACGTGTGGGAGGACCCGAAGCTCAACCGCTTCTTCCCGCGCGAGACGCTGGACGCGCGCAGCATCCGCCGCGAGACCGCACCCGACTGGGACTACTGGCACGTCGAGGTGTCCAGGGCCGCCAAGACCCTGCGCGATGCCGGGGTCAGGATCCAGGTCGGCGGCCACGGCCAGCTGCAGGGCCTGAGCCCGAACTGGGAAATCTGGATGCTGGCCCAGGGCGGCTTCAGCCACTTCGAGGCGCTGCGCGCGGCGACCATCGACGGCGCCGACTACCTCGGCCTGTCCGACCACATCGGCTCGCTGGAAGTCGGCAAGCAGGCCGATCTGGTGGTGCTGGACAGCAACCCGCTGGAGAACATCCGCGCCACCATCGACACCCGCTATGTGATGGTCGACGGCCGCCTGTTCGATGTCGCGGCCGACATGGCCGAGATCGGCAACCGCAGGGAAGCGGCGCCGAACTTCTACTGGCAGCGCCACCGCGAAGGCCAGACCTTCGGCAGCCAGTTCGGCCCGACCGCGGTCTGCCATTGCCCCAAGGGCGACGGCGCGCACGTGCATCTGGATTGATCGCCGGAACGACGCACGCGGCCGCTGTGGGGCGGTCGCGTTCTGCCGGGGAATGTTCTACCGGGACCTCGGGGGTCTTCCCGTAGGGGCGACGTGAGTCGCGACTTGTACATCGCCCCGGGGTTCGACGGGTCGCGACTCACGTCGCTCCTACAAAACCTGGGCCACCCCGTTCACGAAACCCCCATGAAGCGCTGCCTACGCTGCAGCCATCTTCAGGAGAATTTTCAATGGCCACCCGCTACTACATCACCCTGCCCGACGGCGCGCTGGCCCGCGGCGCCGATCCGGACCTGTCCTTCACCGCCCTCAGCGGCGAAGGCTTCGCCAGCGAGCTGCAGGCCGCTCTGCGTGGCGACCGCCTGTTCGACAAGTGGCGCCGCAAGCAGCCCGAGCCCGACGAGGTCGACCGTTCCCTGGCCGCGACCGACCCCGACGCCACCGTCGAAGGCGCGCAGGACGATCTCCACATCGACCTGATCGTCACCACCAGCATTCCCGGCACGGTCCTGAAACAGCGCCTGCGCCTGCTCGCCGGCAGCGCCTGGGAACTGCGCGACGTCAAGGCCGCCTGAGGCTGCTCCTGCAATCGAAGCAATACAACACACCCCGCTGCGACCCCTTGGCCTTGTGCAGGAGCGACGTAAGTCGCGACCTGTACATCAATCCCACATTTGCACGTTCGCGACGCAAGGCCGCACGGCGTGTGTGACGCTCGCGCGTAACCGTCCGTGCCTGCCGCGGGACGCCGTCGCTACGCAGCCACCTTCCCGCGCTCCCAGTCCGCGACCGGCCCGGGCACCGTCTCGAAACACGGATGGCAACGCGGACCGGCGTGCGCCTGCTGGGCCTCATGCCAGTCCGGACTGCGGCGGGACAACTTGCCCATCAGGTGCTGCCACTCGAAGTCGAGCTGCCCCTGGCTGACCTCGATCCGCGGCAGTTCATTCCCAGGCCCGGGCACTGGCCCGAGTTTGCTCCGGTCGTACCGGTAGCCCCGCGCGACCGCCTCGTAGACCACGGCCGCGAGGTAGGCGTCGAGTGCCGCGACCGGATCCGGCCGGGTCCGGAAGCGCTCCAGCTGCGGGTGGTGGACATAGCCGCGCGTGCGGCCGAGCAGGACCGCACGCGCGAGCAGGCCTTCGCGCCAGAGCGCGGTGAGTCCCTGCCGGTCCAGATGCTGCGGATGCAGCGACCACAGCCTCATGGTTCAGCCCTGCATCGCCTTCGCATGGTGGGCGATGTGCTCGCCGATGAAGCTGGCGATGAAGTAGTAGCTGTGGTCGTAGCCGGGCTGCAGGCGCAGGGTCAGCGGGTGGCCGGCCGTTTCGCAGGCATCGCGCAGCAGCTGCGGCTTGAGCTGGCCTTCGAGGAAGTTGTCGGCATCGCCCTGGTCGACCAGCAACGGCAGCCGCTCGGCGGCCTTGGCAACCAGCGCGGTCGCATCCCATTCCAGCCACGCCTCGCGGTCGTCGCCCAGGTACGCGCTGAACGCCTTCTCGCCCCACGGCACCTGGCTGGGCGCGACGATCGGCGAGAACGCCGACACGCTGCGGAACATGCCCGGGTTGCGCAGCGCGATCACCAGCGCGCCGTGACCGCCCATCGAGTGGCCGCTGATCCCGCGCGCGGTGGTGGTGTCGAAGTGCGCGTCCACCAGCGCCGGCAGCTCCTGCACGATGTAGTCGTACATCCGGTAGTGCGCCGCCCACGGCTCGCGGGTGGCATTGAGGTAGAAGCCCGCGCCCTGGCCGAGGTCGTAGGCCTCGTCATTGGCGACGCCCTCGCCGCGCGGGCTGGTGTCGGGCGCGACCACGATGATGCCGTGCTGCGCCGCGTAGGCCTGGGCCCCGGCCTTGGTGATGAAGTTCTGCTCGTTGCAGGTCAGCCCCGACAGCCAGTACAGCACCGGGCACGGCCCCTGCTTCGCCTGTGGCGGCAGGTAGACCGCGAAGTCCATGTCGCAGCCCAGGGTGCTGGACGCGTGTTGCCAGACTTCCTGGCTGCCGCCGAAGCAGGCGTGTTGTTCGATCTGTTTCATGTGGTCTCCTTTTCAGCCACGCGGACCGGCCTCAGTAGGTGATGACGGCCCGGATGGATTTGCCTTCGTGCATCAGGTCGAAGGCCTCGTTGATGCGCTCCAGCGGCAGGGTGTGGGTGACGAACGGGGCCAGGTCGATCTCGCCCGCCATCGCCTGCTCGACCATGCCCGGCAGCTGGCTGCGGCCCTTCACACCGCCAAACGCGGTGCCCAACCACTTGCGCCCGGTCACCAGCTGGAACGGCCGGGTGCTGATCTCCTGCCCCGCGCCGGCCACGCCGATGATCACGCTCTGGCCCCAGCCGCGGTGCGCGCATTCCAGCGCGGCGCGCATCACGTTGACGTTGCCGATGCACTCGAACGAGTGATCCACGCCCCACTCGGTCATCTCGACGATCACCTGCTGGATCGGGCGGTCGAAGTCCTTCGGGTTCACGCAGTCGGTGGCGCCCATCTGCCTTGCCAGCACGAACTTGTCCGGGTTGGTGTCGATGGCGATGATGCGCCCGGCCTTGGCCTGCACCGCGCCCTGGATCACCGCCAGCCCGATCGCGCCCAGGCCGAACACGGCCACGCTGTCGCCCTCGGCCACCTTGGCGGTGTTGTGCACGGCACCGATGCCGGTAGTGACGCCGCAACCGAGCAGGCAGACCTGCTCCGGGTTGGCGTCGGGGTTGATCTTCGCCAGCGAGACCTCGGCGACGACGGTGTACTCGCTGAAGGTCGAGCAGCCCATGTAGTGGTGGATCGGCTGCCCGTTGTAGCTGAAGCGGGTGCTGCCATCCGGCATCACGCCCTTGCCCTGGGTGGCGCGCACCGCGACGCACAGGTTGGTCTTGCCGGACTTGCAGAACAGGCACTCGCCGCACTCGGCGGTGTACAGCGGAATCACGTGGTCGCCCGGCTTGACACTGGTGACGCCCTCGCCGACCTCGACCACGATGCCAGCACCCTCGTGCCCGAGCACGGCCGGGAACACGCCTTCCGGATCGTCGCCCGACAGGGTGAACGCATCGGTGTGGCACAGCGCGGTGTGGGTGATCTTGACCAGTACCTCGCCCTTGCGCGGCGGCTCGACATCGATCTCGACGATCTGCAGCGGCTTTCCGGCTTCAAAGGCAACAGCGGCGCGTGATTTCATGGCGTTCTCCAATTCATTTCAGGTAGGCGCGCACCAGGGCCACAGCATCGTCGATGCCCGCCTGGCGACGGATGGGATCTTCAGCGGGACTTCCCAGCTCTTCCCGCAGATGGCTTTCCAGCACCTGCGACATCAGCCCGTTGACCGCGCCGCGGACCGCGGCGATCTGCTGCAGCACCGGACCGCAATCGGCTCCGGCCTCCAGCGCGCGCTCGAGCGCTTCCAGCTGGCCCCGCACGCGGCGGACCCTGCCCAGGACGCGCTTTTTTTCCTCGGGTGAATGCGGCATGGCTCGGCGCCTCGGATACTGGGGGACAGTATACACCCCGGCATCGGACCGACGCTGCTGCTATTCCCGGAAGCCGTTGCTGATCGGGTAGCGCCGCTCGCGACCGAACGCGCGGCGCGACACCTTCGGCCCCGGCGCGGCCTGCTGCCGCTTCCATTCGCTGATGCGCACCAGCCGCAGCATCCGGTCCACCATCGCCGCATCGAAACCGGCGGCGACGATCTCGTCGCGCGACTGCTCC
>DASTUE010000095.1:0-6648 GCA_035759805.1 Lysobacter sp.
GGCCGACGGCCTCAAGCGCGCGATGGACGTGATGCTGGCCGGCAAGGTCGCGGTGGTCTGCGGCTACGGCGACGTCGGCAAGGGCTGCGCGGCGTCGCTGCAGGCCTACGGCGCGCGCGTGGTGGTCACCGAGATCGACCCGATCTGCGCCCTGCAGGCGGCGATGGAAGGCTTCGAGGTCAACACCATCGAGTCCACCTTGGGTCGCGGCGACATCTACGTCACCACCACCGGCAACAAGGACATCATCACCGCCGCGCATATGCAGGCGATGAAGGACCAGGCGATCGTCTGCAACATCGGCCACTTCGACAACGAGATCCAGGTCGATGCGCTGAAGGCGCTGCCGGGCGTGCAGCACGTCAACATCAAGCCTCAGGTGGACAAGTACATCTTCCCGGACGTTGACGGAAAGCCCGGCAACGCGATCTTCCTGCTGGCCGAAGGCCGCCTGGTCAACCTGGGCTGCGCCACCGGCCACCCGAGCTTCGTGATGTCCAACTCGTTCGCCAACCAGACCCTCGCCCAGATCGACCTGTGGGCGAACAAAGACCGCTACGGGAACAAGGTCTACCTGCTGCCGAAGAAGCTCGACGAGGAAGTGGCGCGCCTGCACCTGGAAAAGATCGGCGTGAAACTGACCACCCTGACCGCCGAACAGGCCGCGTACCTCGGCGTGCCGGTCGAAGGCCCGTTCAAGCCGGACCACTACCGCTACTGATCGGCTGGCCGGTCGTTGCGCTGAAACAGAACGGACGCCGCAGGGCGTCCGTTTTTCTATTGCGGGCCGGACATCGGAAAGTCGCATCCGGTCCGCACTGCCTGTTGCAACCGCTACGGCCGCCAGTTGGCATTGCGCTCCCAGAACTCGACGCTGCGCCGGTACGCCTCGCGGTCGAGGCCGATGCCTGAACCGCCCTCGTCCACCCCGAGCGCATTGCGCATCATCGTGATCGGCGCCATCGGGATTTCCTCCGGCGCCATCGTGTACAGGCAACCGACCACGCCCCAGTCGCCGTCGATGGGCGAACCCTCCGCGGCCATCTGCTCGCGGCTGTAGAGGATAGGCACCATGTAGCGCGCCACCGGCGGTTCCACGCCTTCGAACCAGCGCACCAGCACCGGCAACTCCCCGCGTGAGCGGGCCTCGTAGGCCGAGCGCAGCTGATGGCGGTTGGCGTCGGTGACCGGCACCGTGATGCAGCGCGTGGACGTCCAGTTTTCGTGGACGTGCAGCTTGCAGAACGGCGCGTAGCCGTCGAGCACCTTCAGCGGCGCGTGCTCGTTGAGGTAACGCTCGAACCCATCCGGCGTGCAGTCCTGGATGGCGTTGCGGCGCCGGTCGCGGGGGAACAGCCGGGCACGGGCGAAAGGAGTCAGGACGATGGACATGGCGGTCGGCAGCGAGACGGCGGCAGGAAGGCCCGACAGGTTAACGGTTCCGCCGACCGCGTCGCCGCCCGGGGCGTCGGCCACGTTGCTGCTATCGTCATCCCGCCCAGACCATCCCGGACAACCGCCATGGCAACGGATGCGGACTTCGTCGACTACATCGCCGGGCAGGCCGATCTGGGCGAGCGCCTGACCCACAAGAAGATGTTCGGCGAGTACGCCCTGTATCTCGACGGCAAGGTGGTCGCGTTCGTCTGCGACAACAGCCTCTTCATCAAGCCGACCGCCGCCGTGGAACAGCTCGCCCCCGGCCTGCCGCAGCGTCCGCCCTATCCGGTGGCAAAACCCTATCCCGTCGCCGATGAGTTGCTGGACGACAGCGAGGCGCTGCAACGCCTGCTGATCCGGACCGCGGCGCTGCTGCCGGTGCCGCGACCCGGGACGAAGAAGAAGCCGGCAACGTCGGATCAGGAAAGGTCGTAGCTGCAAAGAACCCGCACGCCGGTCCGGCGGCTTCCCGTCACGGAACGGCACATAACGACTTCATCGCGATGAAGCGATACACTCTGCCGAATTCCTTCCCGGCTGCGTCCCGATGACCCCGATCAGCTTCGAGTTCTATCCGCCCAAAACCGACGAGCAACGCGTGCAGCTCGACCGCACCGCGGCGCGCCTGAAGGCGCATGCCCCCGATTACGTCAGCGTGACCTTCGGTGCCGGCGGATCGACCCTGAGCCACACGCCCGAGGCGATCCAGCGCCTGCGCAGCGAGCACGCCTACGACGCCGCGCCGCACATCACCTGCATGGGCGGCTCGCGCGCGGAAATCCGCAACCTGCTCAAGTTGTACAAGGCCATGGGCGCCAGGCGCCTGGTCACCCTGCGCGGCGACGTGCCGTCGGGCATGGTCAGCCCCGGCGACCTGCGCTACGCCAACGAGCTGGTGGAGTTCATCCGCGCCGAGACCGGCGACCACTTCCAGATCGAGGTCGCGGCCTACCCGGAGACCCACCCGCAGGCGCGCGACGCACACACCGACCTGGCCCACTTCCTGGCCAAGGCGCGCGCCGGCGCGGACGGCGCGATCACCCAGTACTTCTACAACGCCGATGCCTACTTCCGGTTCGTCGACGACGTGCGCGCGGCCGGCATCGATATCCCGATCGTGCCGGGCATCATGCCGATCTCGAACTTCAGCCAGGTCCGGCGCTTTTCCGACATGTGCGGTGCGGAGATCCCGCGCTGGGTGAGCCAGCGCATGCTCGCCTACGCCGACGACGTCGACAGCGTGCGCGCGTTCGGTGCCGAGGTCGTCGCGCAGTTGTGCCAGCGGTTGATCGCCGGCGGTGCGCCGGGGCTGCATTTCTACACGCTGAACCTGGCCAGGCCGACCCTGGGCGTGCTCAGCCGGCTGGCCTGAACCCTTCACCTTGCCGCGGGTTGCGGCGTTGCGTCGTACCCGGCCAGTGACGTTCCGTTCCAGATCGCGGTAGTACGCTGCGCGCATGAGTCGCCGCTACCCCAACCTGCCGCTTGCGTCGCTCCTTGCCAGCGTGCTGCTGGTCGCGGTCGCCTGGCCGTCGATCGCGACGGCGGCGGTGGTGCGCTGCCAGCTGCCGGACGGCAGCACGCTGTATACCGACCGTCGCTGCAGCGATCTCGGGGCCACGCTGCAGCTCAGCTTTCCCGATGCCAATACCGGAGCCCCGACCAGAAGCAGGGCACGTACAGGCATCTACCGGCGTGGCTGCGCACGCAACCTGCAGGATCTGATGCTGCGGATCTCCAGCGCCATCGACAACCGCGACACCAACCTTCTTGCCGGCGTCTACCACTGGGCGGGCATGTCGGGTCGCCGCAGCAAAACCGTGATGGATCGGCTGGATCGGGTGGCAAGGCATCCGCTGGTCGGCGTCGTCCCGGTCATGGCGGGCGCCGCGTCGGATCTTTCCGTTGGCGACGATTCCTCGTTCGATCCCCACGCCGGTGAAACGCCCGTTGCGCTGCGGATCGAACAGACCCTGGACAACGGCATCACGCCGTCGAACACCGTGTTCGGACTGCACCGGCATTTCGGCTGCCTGTGGATCCAGGGCTGACCCTGCGGCGCTAACCGGCCGAGCCGTTGCCATCCATCGGCAGGGTTCCGTCCGGCGGGTCGAACCTCAGGGTCGCGACCACGCCGAACTCGCGGCCGGGTTGCACCGACACCTCCCAGCCGTACAGCGCGCACAGCCGGCGCACGATCGACAGGCCGATGCCGCCGCCCTGCGAATGGCCGGCATGGGTGCCCCGGTAGCCGCGCTGGAAAATGTTGGCCGCGTCCTCCGGACTCAGGCCCGGGCCGGAATCGACCACCTCGACCGCGCCCGGCAGCATCCGCACGATCACCTCGCCTTCGGTCGTGTACTTCACCGCATTGCCGATCAGGTTGCCCAGCGCGACCGCCACCGCGGCCTCCGGCGCATCGACGATGAGCTGGCCCAGTTCGTCCTCCAGCCGCAGTTCCAGTGGCTTGCCGGCCAACTGGGTGCGGTGCACGTCGAGCGACTGCGCCGCGAGTTTGGCCACATCGGTCGCACCGTGGCCGCGCTCGTTGCGCGACAGCAGCAGCAGCGCGCTGATCAGGTCGGTGCACTGCTGCTCGGCACGCTGGATCCGCGCCAGCCGCGCACGCGTCTTCTCGTCCACATCCGGACGCGACAGCAGCAATTCCACCGCCCCGCGGATCACCGCCAGCGGCGTGCGCAATTCATGACTGACGTCGGCGTTGAACTCGCGGTCGCGCTGGACCACTTCGGTCAGGCGGCCGGCGTAATCGTCCAGCGCCTCGGCCAGCTGCCCCACCTCGTCATCGGGGAAATGCGCCGCCAGCGCCTCGGGCTGCGCGCTGCGGCCGGACTGCTTGAGCCGGCGCGCGAGCTCGGACACCGGACTCATCACCCGCGACGCCGACCACCAGCCCAGCACCAGCGACAACAAGGTGAACAACAACACCGAGGCGTACAGCGCGTGGTTGAATTTCTCTTCGCTGCGCTTGGCCTGGGTCATGTCATAGGCAAGGAAGAACCACGCCTGCGGCGTCTTCCGCACCGCCAGCTTGTAGGCGAACTCCTCGCCGTCCACATCGACCCCGGTCATCCCGGTGATGCCGTCGGACAGCTCGTACCACTCGGGCCGGTTGATCCGCACCGACTCGAACCGGTCGGGGGTGTAGACGTAGGCCCGGATCAGGTCAACCGGGAACTGCAGGTTCTTCGGATCCTGGTCGAACTGCCGCGCCGCCTCGGAGATATTGCGGTTCATCATCTCCTCGACCAGCTGGTTCTCCACCCGCGCGCGGGTCCAGTTGGTCGCCCAGGCGAACAGAAGGGTCAGGCTGAAACCCAGCAGCACGAAGGACAGGATGATGCGGCTGCGCAGCCGCCGCCGGTAGCGCATCCGGTGCCGCGGCACCGTCGCCGGCGTTGTTTCAGGTGGCCGCATCGAGTTCCGCAATCCGGTATCCGATGCCATGGCGGGTGTGGATCAACGAGGTCGGGAACGGCTTGTCGACCACCGCGCGCAGGCCGTGGATATGCACGCGCAGGCTGTCGGAATCAGGCAGTTCCTCGCCCCACACCCGGGTTTCCAGCTCCTGCCGCGTCACCACCGCCGGCGACGATTCCATCAGCGCCTGCAGGATTTTCAGGCCGGTCGGGTTGAGCTGCAGCAACTTGCCCTGGCGGCGCACTTCCAGCGTGTCCAGGTTGTATTCCAGGTCGGCCGCGGTCAGCACCCGGGTCTTCACCCCGCGCCCGCGCCGGGCCAGCGCGTTCAGGCGCACCTCGACCTCCTGCAGCGCGAACGGCTTGATCAGGTAATCGTCGGCGCCGGAATCGAAGCCGGCCAGCTTGTTGTCCAGGCTGTCGCGCGCGGTCAGCATCAACACCGGGGTCTGCTTGCGCGCCTCGTTGCGCAGCTTCCGGCACACCTCCAGCCCGTCGATCCCGGGCAGGTTGAGGTCCAGCACGATCGCATCGAAGTCGTGCACCACCGCCAGATGCAGGCCGGTGATGCCATCGGCGGCGAAATCGACGGTATGCCCGCGATCTTCGAGGAAGTCACCGAGATTGGCGGCGATGTCCTGGTTGTCTTCAATGACGAGGATGCGCATGGGGTGTTCCTGGATGGGAGGGGTTGCGGACAGTTTCGCGGCCCGCGGATCACGGCAATGTGCTGCCGAGGATATCGCGTCTGGCGCGTCCGCCCCGGGAACCGATTCTGCCAGAGCTCCCACCAGGTGCGTCCTGCCAGCGAACCATAAAAAAGCCCAGACGCGGGGCCACCGCGCCTGGGCCAAAAGTTGTTGCCCCGATACCGAAACCTGCCTGATGCCGATGCTGTGCTGCCATCACCGATCTGGGGTCGTTGACTGAAACCGTTTGACCCAGGATCCGTTGTGACGACCGCGACGTGGAACCAGCCGTGCTGCGGTCTGAGAAAAACTACGATGCGGGCGATTAAATGCTTGTTAAAAATTCAGCTGAATACTGTTGGCCACGTGTGTCAGAACGTCTGGTTACCGCCCCTCAACTTTCGCTTCGGCTTTCGGCAGCGTCATCAGGAACTGCTTATCACCTTCGCGCACTCGACGGCGCTCGGCGACCGTCTTGCACGAATTGGTTGGCATCTTGCTGCCGGTCGGGCGTTCCCGCCGACACACCAGGCGGCTGTCACCGGCCGCCTGGGCCAGGATCTGGTTGAGCTCCTCCTGCCGGTTGAACACCTCGACCTGCTGGACCGGCGGCAAGGTATCCACCGAGCCGGTTCGCCCAATCAACGCATCCATCTCGGACATCAGCGCCTGTGCACGGCTACGCGCCTCCGGGGTGATCTCGGCAAAAGTCTCGTCGTCCGCAAGCGCCTGCTCGATGGCCGCGCGCTTCGCACCGAAATCCGCCGTCTTGGCGACATCGACCGCAATCGCGGTCGCCGCAATCGCCGGCGTCGCAACAAAGGCCAGAACCAGCGCCAACCCAACACCCTTCTTCCAACGATTCCCCACGATCATTTCCTTGCTCCCCTATGCCGCAATGCGACGGATGGATCCGACGTTATCAAAATTTGCCGGCCCGAAAACATCCTTGGCACTCGACCCTCAGCCGCCGCGGCTCAACCCTTCGCGGCCAACCGCTTGGCCGCACGGAGTTTGTGGCGTTTGGCCGCGTAGGTGATGATTTCGCTGGCGACATCGACGCCGCTGGCGTCCTCGAT
>DASTUE010000096.1:0-3149 GCA_035759805.1 Lysobacter sp.
CGAGCGGCCCTTGCGTGCGGTTGTGGCGCGTCAGCGCTTCGACGGTCTTCGTCCAGTCGTCCTTGTACTGCCGACCTTCGCCGCTGCCGAACAGGTACAGGACAGGCTTGGGCGGCGCGTCGCTTGCGAAATCGGGCCGCACCGAACCGATGATGGTGAAAGTTGCGAACGCCTCCGCGCGTTCGGACATCAGCAGGAACACGAAGTGTCCGCCGTTCGAGAAACCTGCTGCGTGCGTGGTCTCCGGGCGAGTATCGAAGCGTTCCGCGGTAACTTGCAGTAGCCGGTCGACCAGTTGCAGGTCGCGATCGCGCTGGTCACCGGCGCGGTACTGCCAGCCGCGCATCGACGAGGCTTCCCGCGTCTCTCCGCGCGGATAGGCCACGATCGCGTCCGGCCAATCCTTGTGCAGTTCCACCGCATCGGCGAAAGCCACGCTGTCATCGCCGCGCCCATGGAAAACCACCACCAGCGACCTCGGTTCGACACTCGGGAGCTCGGGCACGAACAGCAGGACGCTGCGCGACTGGCCTTCGATCTCGAACTCGAGGATCTCGCGTGCCGCATGGGCGCTGGCCGCATGGCCGAGCAGGAATGCCGCCAGCAGCACCCGCCGGGCGCCCCAGGACCAGCGGCGTGTCGTTCGGATCGTCATCGGGGCCTCCCGTGGAATCCGGGACGCCAGCGTACGCCTTCAGCCAGCCATCTTCTGCAGCATGTGGTCGATCACCTGGCTGTGTTCGTGCTGCGGACTGAACAGGACCACCTCGGAATCGGCACCCGCCTTGACCGTATGGCCTGGACGCCAATAGAACAGGTCGCCGGTGCGGACAGTTTCCTGCTCGCCATCTTTGTAGGTCACGTCCAGCTGTCCCTGCAGCAGGTATCCCCAGTGCGGCGCCTGGCACAGGTCGTCCTGCAAGCCCTGGAGCAGCGGCGCGATATCGGTACCGGCGCCAAGGGAAAAGTATTCGCCGCTCATGGCGCCGTAGCCCGTCGCGTCACCAAAGCCGGTCTGCTGCCGTGCAACCGCACCCGGGACATCGATCCGCACCGGGACGTCATTCTTCTGCATACGCATGATCGGTACTCCTGGCTGTTTCGGCCGAGACGGCCGCGAAATAGAAGTCGAGCATCTCCCGCAGGGGCGCCGGGTCGCGACGCAGGCGCGTGCGCAGCGCGGCGCCTTCCCAGCAGTTGACCAGCAGCTCTGCGAGCTTTTCCGGCTGCACGCCGGGCGGCAGTTCGTGCTGCCGGATCGCTTCGCGCAGGCACCCGGCCAACTGGCCGGCGATCTCGTCCAGGCACTGCTCGACCTTGTGGCGGAAGACGTCGCTGATCCCGGACAGTTCCTGCCCCAGCCCGCCCAGCAGGCAGCCGAGGTAACCCTGCTGCCGGTATTTCTCTTCGCTGGCCTCGAAGAAGCTGCGGATCCGCCCGAGCGGGGTGAGGGTGGTATCGCCCAGGCACTGCTCGAGCCCCGCGTGGACGTCCTGCATGTACAGGTCGATCACCTGCAGGGCGTAGTCCTCCTTGGACGCGAAGTGGTGATAGAACGAGCCCTTCGGGGTCTCGGTGGACTGGAGCAGGGCCGCGATCCCGAGATCGTGGTAGCCATGCTGCAGCAGTAGCTCGATGCCCTTTTCCAGCAGCAATTGCCTGGTCGCCTGTGCCATGGGGCTACTAATAGACCGGTCGGTCTAGCGTGTCAAGCCACTCTTGCGAACGCCGTGACTTGTCGCACGCGCCCTGGCCGTGCCCGCGCGGCGAGTATTCGTGCGGCGCACGTGCCCCGACCCGGAACTGCTGTCATGAACTCATCCCTGTGCCGCTTGGCCCTGGCGGCCGCGCTGCTCGCGTGCCCGCCTTTCGCGCTGGCCCAGGAAGCCGCCGCGCCGGCGACAGCCGCTCCTGCCAGTGACGCGCGGACCTACGTCCCGGCGGACTTCGAACGCTACGCGCCGCGCAATGCGCTCGACATGCTCGAGCAGGTGCCGGGCTTCGTGATCCGCGAAGCCGTGGTCGAGCGCGGGCTCGGACAGGCCACCGGCAACGTGCTGCTGAACGGGCAGCGCCTGTCCGGCAAGTCGAACGACGTGATCACCCAGCTGTCGCAGGTGCCCGCCGACGACGTGGTGCGGATAGAGATCGTCGACGGGGCCACGCTCGACATCCCGGGCCTGTCCGGGCAGGTCGCCAACGTGGTCACGGATGCCGAGGGGCTTAGCGGGCAGTGGGAATGGCGACCGGACTTCCGCAGCTACTACACCGACCCGCAGCTCACGCGGACCAGTGCGTCCGTCAGCGGGTCGCGCGGCCGGCTGGACTACACGCTGGGCTTCGAGAATGGCGGCAACCACAGCGGCGCCGGCGGCCCGACGACGCTGTACAACGCCGATGGCAGCGTGCGCGAATACCGCGACGAGCAGTGGACCGGGGAAGTCGACGCGCCGCGCCTGAGCACGCAATTCGCGTGGAAAGGGGCCACCGGCGCGGTGGCCAATCTCAACGCGTCCTGGCAGAAGGTGTTCTACGACTACGTCGAGGACGGCACCCGCACCGGACCTGGCTTGCCCGATCGCATCCGCAGCGTGCGCAGCGAGCAGGGCGGCCACAACTACGAAGTCGGTGGCGATTACGAGTTCGGGCTGGGCAAGGGTCGGCTGAAGTTGATCGGCCTGTCGCAGTTCGACCATACCCCCACAGTGGACACGGTCGAAGTGGCGTATGCGGACGGAAGCCCGACCGACGGATTTCGCTTTACCCGCGACGGCGAGACGACCGAGCGCATTGCGCGCGCCGAGTACCGCTGGACGGGCGGCGGCGACTGGCAGGTCTCCGGCGAGTACGCGTTCAATCGGCTGGACAGCACTTCAGCCCTGTTCCAGCGCAGCGCCGACGGGGCGTACCTGCCTGTCCCGCTGCCCGGCGGCACGGCGACCGTGCAGGAGGATCGTTACGAACTGATGGGCAGCTACGGCAGGACGCTGACTCCCGACCTCACACTCCAGGTCGCGGCCGGCGCGGAAGACTCGACCATCGAGCAGGCGGGCGGCGGTGGACTGCGCCGCTCCTTCCGCCGGCCGAAGGGGCAGGTCTCGCTGGCCTGGGAAGCCAGCGATGCCTTGGACGTCAACATGAAGTTGCAG
>DASTUE010000097.1:0-2075 GCA_035759805.1 Lysobacter sp.
CAACACGCGATGCGGGTGATCGGCGACTGGATCCAGTTCTACAACCACCGGCGCCCGCATCAGGCGCTGGGTATGAAGACCCCCGCCGAGGCTTACGCTTTAGCGTCCTGACCTGTGCAGGAAGGGCTGGGTCATTACAGGCCCGACGGGGTGCGGTTCCAGCTCGGCGGCGGGTTCACGGATGCGCAGCGCGCGGATCCACCGCCACTGGGCAGTCATGTCACCTACCGTTACAACGGGTTGACGACAAAGGGGCTGCCGCGGTTCGCCCGCTTCCTGCGCATCCGCCACCGGTTGCCGCCGCCCGATCCGCAGTGACCTGCGCCGGGACCTTGTATCTATCCGGCCAGCAGGGTTTCCAGCACCGCCATGCGGGCAGCGACGCCATTGCGCACCTGCCGCAACACCAGTGATTGCGGGCCGTCGGCGACCTCATCGGTGATCTCGATACCACGGTTGATCGGGCCGGGATGCATGACGACGGCATCGGGCGCGGCGCGGCGCAGGCGCTGGGCGGTGAGGCCGTAGTCGCGGTGGTAGTCGTCCAGCGAAGCGACCAGACCTTCCTCCATGCGTTCGCGCTGCAGGCGCAGCATCATCACCGCGTCGACGCCATCAAGTGCGGCATCGAAGTCGTCGCTCACCGTGCAGCCATCCAGGGTGCCGTCGCCGGGCAGCAATGTGCGCGGGGCGCAGACGCGGATCTCTCCTGTGCCCAGAGCCTGCAGGGCGTGCAGGTCCGAGCGCGCGACCCGCGAGTGCTTCACGTCGCCGACGATCAGGACCTTGAGCCGGCTGAAGTCATCGCCCTTGGCCTGGCGCAGGGTCAGCATGTCGAGCAGGCCCTGGGTCGGGTGCGCGTGCCGGCCATCGCCGGCATTGATCAGTGCACTGCCGGGATTGGCGGCAGCGGCCAGCGCGGCTACCGCGCCGTTCTGGTCGTGGCGCACCACGAAGCCACGAACGCCCATCGCCTCGATGGTTTTCAGGGTGTCCTGCGCGGTCTCGCCCTTGCGTGTGGACGAGGTCGACACGTCGAAGTTGAGCACGTCGGCTCCCAGTCGCTGCGCCGCCAGCTGGAAGCTCAGGCGGGTGCGCGTGGAGGCCTCGAAGAACAGCGTGCAGACGGCGGTGCCGGCAAGCGCCTGGCGGTTGTCGCGCCCCTCGGCGTAACGCTGGGCGAGGTCCAGCAAGGCGACTAGTTGCGTACACGGCAGATGTTCGAGCGTCAGCAGATGCTGCAACGGCAGGGCGGTATCGGCGTGGTGGCTCATGCGGTCCTTTGGCGGATCAGGTCGGTCGATCGGAGGTGGGGCTGCCGGTATCGGACTGCGGCGCGATACGGCTGATGTCGATGGCATCGTCGGGCGCGGCGAGCCAGCGCTCGATGATCACCGCGGCGGCCATGGCATCCAGGGCCTGCGCATCGCGGCGGCGCTTGCGGCCTTCCGCGCGTTCGCCGGCAAAACGCTGTGCCGCCTCGATCGAGCTGGAGCGCTCGTCGACGAGCACCACCGGCAGCCGGTAGCGCGCATGCAGGTCGCGCGCGAAGGCGTGGGCGCGAACGCGCGCGGGCTGGTTGCCGCCGTCGAGGGTAAGCGAATCGCCGACCACCAGGCCATCGGGGCGCCATTCCTTGTGGAGGCGGTCCAGCGTCGTCCAGTCCGGGCCGTGGCCATGCACGTCGATCACCGCCAGCGCACGCGCATGGTGGCCGAACATGCTGCCGACGGCGACGCCGATCCGGCGGGCACCGACATCGAAGCCGAACACCGTGCCATCGCGGCGGATCGACACCGGCGGGGCCGACCCCTGTGCAGCCGGAGGCACGGTATCGCTCATGCGCGGCCGGAATAGACGGCCAGATGGGCGAAATCGACCCCGATGCGACCGGCAGCCGCTTCCCAGCGCGCTTCCAGCGGCAGGCGGAACAGCAGCTCGGTATCCGGCGGCGCCGTCAGCCAGTCGTTGTCGGCCAGTTCCTGCTCGAGCTGGCCTGCGCCCCAGCCGGCACAGCCCAGGGTGACCAACGCATTGGCCGGGCCTTTTCCCTCGGCCATCGCCTGGAGGATGTC
>DASTUE010000098.1:0-9095 GCA_035759805.1 Lysobacter sp.
CCGCCCGCGCCTGGGCCGACATCGCCGCATGGGTCATCGTGGCCGGGTGCGCGACCAGGCTTTCCACGCCGCCCAATGACTCGGCCAGGGTGAAGTACGCCAGTCCGTCCAGGAACGCGCGCGCCGCCGCTTCGCCATCCAATTCGCCATGTTCCAGCTCGACACTCAGCATCGCGCCGAATCCGCTTTGCTGGCGCGCGGCGACCGCGTGACCCGGATGGCTCTCCAGTCCTGGGTAATGCACCACGCGCACGGCCGGGTGCGCATCCAGCAACTCGACCAGGGCGAGGGTGTTTTCCTGGTGCACGCGCAGGCGCGCATCCAGCGTGCGCAGTCCGCGCAGGGTCAGGAAGCTGTCGAACGGCGCGCCGGTGATGCCCAGGCAGTTGGCCCACCACGCCAGCGTCTGGTGCACCTGGGCATCTTTGGCGATCACCGCCCCGCCCACCACGTCGCTGTGGCCGTTGATGTACTTGGTGGTCGAATGCACCACCACGTCGGCGCCGAATGCGATCGGCCGCTGCAGCGCCGGAGACAGGAAGGTGTTGTCGACCACCACCCGCGCACCGGCGGCGTGTGCGGCCTCGATCACGAAACGCAGGTCGGTGATGCGCAGCAGCGGATTGGACGGCGTCTCGACCCAGACCAGCGCCGGCCCCTGCGCCAAGACCTCGCTGAGCGCGCGCGGATCGGTCAGGTCGACCGTGATCAGCTGGAACGCGCCCTTGGCGGCCAGCGCATTGAACAGCCGCCAGCTGCCGCCATAGGCATCGTGCGGCACCACGAGCCGGTCACCGGGCTTGAGCAGCGCGTTCAACACCAGGGTGATCGCGGCCATGCCGGTCGCGGTGATCACCCCGCCGGCGCCGCCTTCCAGCTCGGCCAGCGCCTCGCCGAGCAGGTCGCGGGTCGGATTGCCGCTGCGGGTGTAGTCGTAGGCGCGTTTGTCGTTGAAGCCGGCAAAGCTGAAGTTGGACGACAGCACCAGCGGCGGCGTCACCGCACCGAACGCGGGATCGCGGTCGATGCCGGCGCGCACCGCGGTGGTGGAGCGATGGCCGCGACCGCGGTCCAGCGAATGCAGGCTCATGCGCAGGCCTCCGCACATGCTTTGTCATCGGCGACATCCAGCAGCGCCTCGCGCAGGATGCCGCCGATCGCCGCCGGCTCCTTGAGGAACGCATCGTGGCCGTACAGCGAGCGCAGCACCTGCAGGCGGGTCTCGCCACGCAGGCGTTCGACCAGTTCGTAGGCATCGGCGACCGGCACCAGCCGGTCCTCCGCCACCGCGACCACGGTCACCGGCACCCGCACCGTTTCCGGCGACAGCGCCTGCAGGTCGATCGACTCGGACAGGCGCACGAACACGGTCGCGGCGGTCCGGCCGGCGTAGCGGTTTCCGCAGTGCTCCAGGTACTCCTCGGCCGCCACGCGCACCTGGCCATTGACCACCCTGGCGGCGCCGAAACGGCTGTCGAACTCCTCCGGCGTGCGGTAACTCAGGATCGCCAACTGGCGTGCCAAGGCGAGGCCGTGGGTGTCGTCGCACTGCAGCGCGCCCAGCGTGACCGCGCGCCGCTGCAAGGCACGCCACGCGCTGGCATAGGGATGGGAACGGTGGCAGCCGCTGATCGCCACCAACCGGCTCAGTCGCGTCCCGTGCAGGGCCGCGAACTGCAGCCCGACCATCGCGCCGTACGAGCAGCCGATGAAGGCGGCGAGCCGGTCGACCTGCAAGGCATCCAGCAACGCAGCGATCGCATCGGCCTGGTCGGCCGGGTCCAGCGGCACGTCCAGCGTGCCATCGCTGCCGAGCCAGTCGAAGGCGAGGATGGCGTGGCGCGCCGGATCCAGCGCGCGGTCCGGTCCGCACTGCGCATCCCACCAGCCCGCCTCACCGAAGACCGCGCTGGCGGCGACATGACGATCGGCGGAAATCCCGCCGGCCACGAACACCACCGGCAACCCGGGATCCCCGATCCGCTCGTAGCGCAACATCAACGAGCGCCGGCCGGCATGGCGCAGGTCGAGCTCCACCCGGACCTCACCACGTTTGGCGGTGTCCGACGCGGCAATCGATGAAGACGGGACATCCCTGGACGCGGCATCGTCGTCGCGAGCGGAAAGGGATTCGGTGGCAAACGGGGTGAACTGCAGGCTCATGGCGGGCTTCCGGAGTGGCGGGAGCCATCGAGCAGGATGGCCGACACCCCGAGGGCGAGCCGGACAACCATCTTCCGATGACCGGCCAGACGACCGGATCACCGCAGGAATTGGCACCTTCGCGCCGCTTGCGCTGCGCTGGGTTGCCCCGGCTTCAAAGGGCCTGTCCCTCTGCCGGTCTCGATGGATGCGGGGAGTCTGCCTACGCACCCCCGTCATGTCAATCGCTTTATCCGCATTGAGCGATTGATAAAAAGCGCGACCCCGGATATCTCGACCCCGGCGACAAACCACTACACTGCCGCTCCATCGCCACCCGCCACGAATGCGCCGTCGCATGACCTGCCGCCTACTTGCCATCGCCTGCACCAGCCTCCTGCTGGGCGCATGCGCCTCGCTGCCGCATGAGACCGGGACACCCGCCAATGCGGCGTCCGCGCCGTCCAGCCAGGCCGCCGGACTCCACACCGTCGCGGAGCGTTATGTCTCCGGATCGCATGTGGAAGCCGAGCTGGATTCGCTGGCCACCTGGCCCGCGCCCGACGGCGGCACCTGGCTGATCGGCAGTGCCAAATCGACCCACTCGCTGATGGTGTTCGATGCCGACAGCGGCGCGTTGCTGCGCACCATCGGCGGCAAGGGCAAAAGGCCCGGCCAGTTCAACCGGCCCAACGGCGTCGCCGTCCACGGCGACCGACTGTTTGTCGTCGAACGCGACAACCACCGGTTGCAGGTGCTCGACCTGCCCGGGCTGCAACCCGTCGCCAGCTTCGGCGATGAGGTGCTGCGCAGTCCCTACGGCCTGTGGATCAACGAAACCGCACCCGACGAGCTGGAGGTCTATGTCACCGACAGCTTCATGTACGGCGAGCGTTACGAGATCGTGCCGCCGTTGTCCGAGCTCGATCAGCGCGTCCGCCGTTTCCGCGTGCAGACCGATGCGGCCGGCGAATTGCAGATCGACTACCTGGGATCGTTCGGCGCGACCAGCGAACCGGGTGCGCTGCAGGTGGTCGAGTCGATCGCCGGCGACCCCAGCCACGACCGGCTGCTGATCGCCGATGAGTATGTCGCCGGCAAATTCGCCGCAGACGGGCAACGCCCCGCGCGCTCCGCTGGCAACGGCTCGACCCTGCGCGAGTACACCCTGGACGGCCATTACACCGGCCGCAGCCTGCCGGCGGACACCTTCACCACCGAAGCCGAAGGCGTTGCCCTGTGGTCCTGCCGCGACGGCGCCGGCTACTGGATCGCGGTCGACCAGCGCAATCCGCTGACCGTGTTCCATCTGTTCGAGCGCAACGGTCTGGCCCCGGCGGGCAGTTTCCAGGGTCACACCACCGGCCAGACCGACGGTATCGCCCTGCATGCCGCAAGCACGGCAGCGTTCCCCGACGGCGCGTTGTTCGCGGTCCATCACGACGAGGCGGTGGCCGCGTTCGACCTGGCCGACATCGCCCGCACCCTCGGGCTGGCCGGGACATGCACCGGCGAGCCGTGACGTCGCTCGGCCGGCGACCGCTGGCGTCGATCGTCGTGCTGGCCGCGACGATCATCACCGCGGCAACGCTCCCTTCGCCGCTCACCGCCGGCACGGTGTACCACTGGACCGATGCCAACGGCGTCAGCCACTACGGCGACCGCCAACCGCAGCAGGCCACCGGCCCGGTCAGCACCGTCGGCACGTTCACCAACACCTCCGTCGAACCCGCGGCGATCGCCCGGCTCCGGGTCCAGGCGAACGGGGACGGCGAATACTTCGCCTGGGCCGACAACCTGCTGGCCGGGCCGATCGAGGTGATGCTGCATTACCGCCATCGCCGCAACACCGGCAGCGCGCCGGCGTTGCCAGCCCGCGCCACGGTGCCTGCCGGCAGCAGTGCGGTGGTATCGGTATTCCGGGCCGATGACCCCGACCGGCCGTTCGACTTCGCGTTGCGCATGGACAGCCTGCCCGGCCACCCCAGCGCCGCGCCGCGCGACACGCTCTACCTGCTGCCGCTGGCACGCGACGCCGCGCAGGAAAGCACGCGGATCGACCAGGGGTATGGCGGCACCTTCAGCCACGACGATCCGGAGAACCGCTACGCGGTCGATTTCGCCGTGCCCGTCGGCACCGTGGTGCTGGCCGCACGCGCCGGGGTGGTCATGCAGGTCGAGAGCGGCTTCGATCGCCCCGGCCTGGATCGTGCTGCCTACGGCGGCCGCGCCAACTTCATCCGCCTGCTGCACGACGACGGCGCGATGAGCGTGTATGCCCACCTGAAGTCCGACGGCGTGCTGGTCCGGCCCGGCCAGCGCGTGACCGCCGGCCAACGGATCGGCCTGTCGGGCAACACCGGCTTCACCACCGGCCCGCACCTGCATTTCGCGGTGCAGGTGAACCGCGGGATGCGGCTGGTGTCATTGCCCTTCCGCATGCAGGGCGTGGACCTCCCGCCGCCGCGCTGAGTGTGCCGACGCGACGGCAGGATTTATTGCCGAAGCGTCAGGCCGCCTCGGCGTTCTGCCCGATCTGCTCCGCCATCAGGCGCCATTGCGGCAACTTGTCGAGCATCCCGACCGAATGCAGGTAGCCCTCGTCGACCGGCGTGCCCTTCACCAGGGCGGCCGCGACGTGGACCGCGCCGGCCACCCAGAAACCGGTCGAGCGCGTGCGACGGGGGCGCGACTGGTGCGCGACCGCCTCCACGATCGGGGTCGGCAGCCCCCACAGACCCAGCAGGTAGGCACCGGCCTCCGCATGGCCGGGACTGGCGGCAACAATGTCCGGGCCGGCGCCGTCTTCCGACCCTGCGGCCGGGGCGGCATCGCCGATGCCCGGCAGCAGCAACCCCACCTCGGCCAGCAGGCCGGCCGTCGCGGCGAGTTCCGCGCTCGGCCCTCCCAGCAGCTTGCCGGCCAGTTGCGAAGTCGCCAGCGCGCGCGTCTGCATGGCCTCGCGATCGATGCCGGACGGCCCTTCGCTGCGGCCGAACGTCTCGCTGGCCAGCACCAGTTGCCGCAGCATCCCCAACCCCAGCCGGGTCACCGCGGAACGGATGTCGGTGATCTCCCGACCGGCGGAGAAGAAGGCCGAGTTGCACAGCCGCAATACCTTCGCCGCCAGCGCAGGATCCTGGGAAAGCACGTAGGCGATCTCGGCCATGCTGACATCGGGGTCGCGCATCAACTGCACCAGCTCGATGTACATCCGCGGCGCAGGCGGCAACGAGTCGATGCGACCGATGGTGTTCTTGAGCTCCTCGCTGTCGAACAGCTTGCGCAGGTCGACGACGCTCTCGACCGCATCGATGAGCTCGCCGGCATCCAGCGGCTTGTTCAATACCCGGTGCGCACCATCCAGGGCGTGCATCGCATCGCCTCCCTGGCCGCGTTCCAGCAGCAGGATCCGGATGGCGTGGGGATTGCGTTCGCGCAGTTCGACCTGCGCCGGCGAACCGTGCGTCTCCAAGTCGGTGACCAGGACGTCCGCCGTCTGCAGCGACGCATTCGCGGCCACCGGATCGGGTGCCCACTCGACCTTCCAGTCCAGTTCGAAATCGACGAGCGCCGGCTTCAACTCCTCGGCCTGGCCCGCATCCCCACCGGTGATAACTATGAGCATTGATGATTCTCCACAGGATTTCGTGCGGTAGCTCCGCCCAACTGCGGTAGCGGCCGGCGCCGGGCGGACTTTAGGGCGATCCGGACGGCCGTCACACTTGCCGGCAACTTTCTTCCACGCGATGCCATTGACGGGTCCGGGCGGCGGATTCTTCCTGTGGCGGGCGATTGTGGCCACCCCGGCTGACAGGCTGATCCGCAAGCCGGATCACGTCCCAACGCCCCCGACACCGCCCGCATGACGACGGCTCGCCGGCAGCCTCTATAATTGCGCCCTTCCCCGCTCTGCTGGCGCGCCCGCGCGCGCCGTTCCCATGTCCGATGTTTCCCAGCAGGCGCTGCGCCGCCGCACCTTCGCGATCATTTCCCACCCCGATGCGGGCAAGACCACACTGACCGAAAAGCTGTTGCTGTTCGGTGGCGCGATCCAGATGGCCGGCTCGGTCAAGGGCCGCAAGGCCGCCCGCCATGCCACGTCCGACTGGATGAAGCTGGAGCAGGAGCGCGGCATCTCGGTGACCAGCTCGGTGATGCAGTTCCCGTACGACGGCCGCATCGTCAACCTGCTCGACACGCCCGGCCACGCCGACTTCGGCGAGGACACCTACCGGGTGCTGACCGCGGTCGACTCGGCGCTGATGGTGATCGACGTGGCGAAAGGCGTGGAGGAGCGCACGATCAAGCTGATGGAGGTCTGCCGGCTGCGCGACACACCGATCATGACCTTCATCAACAAGCTCGACCGCGAGGGCAAGGAGCCGATCGAGCTGCTGGACGAGGTGGAGAGCGTGCTCGGCATCCAGTGCGCGCCGGTGACCTGGCCGATCGGCATGGGCAAGCGGCTCAAGGGCGTGGTGCACCTGCTGACCGGCGAGGTGCACCTGTACGAGCAGGGCCGAAACTTCACCCGTCAGGATTCGACCATCTTTCCGTCCATCGACGACCCCGCATTCGAGGCGCGCATCGGCGCCAAGGTGCTGGCCGACCTGCGCGACGAGCTGGAGCTGGTGCAGGGCGCGAGCCACCCGTTCGAACTCGACCGGTACCTGTCCGGCGAACAGACCCCGGTGTTCTTCGGCTCGGCGGTGAACAACTTCGGCGTGCAGCTGCTGTTGGACTTCTTCGTCAAGCACGCGCCGTCACCGCAGCCGCGCGCGACCACCACCCGCGACGTGGATCCGACCGAGGACAAGCTCACCGGCTTCGTGTTCAAGATCCAGGCCAACATGGACCCGCAGCACCGCGACCGGGTCGCCTTCATGCGGATCTGCTCGGGCAAGTTCACCGCCGGCATGAAGGCCTTCCACGTGCGCACCGGCAAGGAACTCAAGCTCGCCAACGCGCTGACCTTCATGGCCAGCGACCGCGAGATCGCCGAGACCGCGTATTCCGGCGACGTGCTGGGCATCCACAACCACGGCACTGTGTCGATCGGCGACAGCTTCAGTGAGGGCGAGCCGCTGATCTTCACCGGCATCCCCAACTTCGCCCCGGAACTGTTCCGCCGCGCGCGCCTGCGCGACCCACTCAAGCTCAAGCAATTGCAGAAGGGCCTGGCCCAGCTCAGCGAGGAAGGCGCGACCCAGTTCTTCCGGCCGCTGATGAGCAACGACCTGATCCTGGGCGCGGTCGGCGTGCTGCAGTTCGAAGTGGTCGCCTACCGGCTCAAGGCCGAATACGGCGTGGATGCGATCTTCGAGCCGGTCAATGTCTCCACCACGCGCTGGATCCGCTGTGGCAACGAGAGGAAGCTGGAGGAGTTCCGCGACAAGAACGCCAGCCACCTGGCGCTCGATGCCGCCGACCAGCTGGTCTACCTCGCCCCGACCCGGGTCAACCTGCAACTGGCGCAGGAGCGCGCACCGGACGTGGAGTTCCTCGCCACCCGCGAGCAGGCGCATGCGGTGAGCGTGAGCTGAGGACGCACGACGCCGGTGATGGCTGATGGCCATGCCGGCTCGCAGGGCAGGATCAGGCAACACAGCAGGACTTCGGGACAGGTCGGCGCAGGCATCGTCCGCGCCGACCGCGAGCCCGCCGCCGCTCAGCTGGTGATGTACCTCTGCAACTGCTCCAGCTCGACCTGCTGGTCCTCGATCACCGCCTTCACCAGGTCGCCGATCGACACCACGCCCAGCACCTCGCCGTTGACCACCACCGGCAGATGGCGGATGCGCTGGTTGGTGACCAGCTCCATGCAGTGCTCGGCGGTGTCGTCCAGCCCGACGGTACGCACGTCGGCGGTCATCACGTCACGCACCGGGGTGGTCGCCGACGAGCGGCCCTGCAGCACGATCTTGCGGGCGTAATCCCGCTCCGACACGATCCCGGCCAACTTGCCGCCCTGGACCACCAGTAGCGCGCCGATGTGTTTTTCGGCCATCAGCCTGATCGCATCGATCATCGGCGCATCCGGACTGATCGCGTAGATCTCAGGCGCTTTCGCTTCCAGCAGGTGCCTTACGTTGTGCATGGCTTGCTCCTTCCACGAGGTGAACCTGCCCCGAGCATACCTCCGCGGCCGGCTGCCAGACATCCACCAGATACAGCGGGCGCCGCTTGGACTCCTCGTACAGCCGGCCCAGGTACTCGCCGATCAATCCCAGCGCGATCAGTTGCACCCCGCCCAGGAACAGGATCACCGCCATCATGGTCGGCCAGCCCTGCACCGGATCACCCCACAACAACGCCTTGGCGATCACCCAGATACCGTAGGCAAACGCAAAACACGCGGTCAAAAGGCCCAGATAGGTCGCCAGCCGCAACGGCGCGGTGGAGAAGCTGGTGATCCCTTCCAGCGCAAGGTTCCACAGCCGCCAGAAGTTGAACTTGCTCGCCCCCGCCAGCCGCGGCCCGCGGTGGTAGGGCAGCGAAATGCGGTTGAAGCCGACCCAGCCGAACAGCCCCTTCATGAACCGGTGGCGCTCGCGCAACTGGCGCAACGCCTCCAGTGCTCGCGGCGACAGCAGCCGGAAATCGCCGGTGTCGGCCGGGATCGGCGTCTTCGACAACCGCCCGATCAGCCGATAGAACGCATGCGCGGTCGCCCGCTTGAGCCAGCCTTCCCCTTCGCGCACCAGCCGGGTGCCGTAGACATCGTCGTAGCCCTGCCGCCACCGGGCGACGAACTGCGCGATCAATTCCGGTGGATCCTGGCCGTCGGCATCCAGGATCAACGCCGCGCCCTGCTCGACCCGGTCCAGCCCGGCGGTCAGCGCCAGCTCCTTGCCGAAGTTGCGCGACAGACGCAGCAGTGCGATCCGCGGATCGGCCAACGCCAGCGCCTGCAACACCTGCCAGGTCGCATCCGCACTGCCGTCATCGAC
>DASTUE010000099.1:0-15193 GCA_035759805.1 Lysobacter sp.
GGCCGATGGGGCCCTGCCGGGCGGATGGGACTCCGGGGCCATTGGGCCACCACCCCGCAAACGCTTATAATCGCGCGGCTGTATTCATCCGGTGGGAGAAGCGGCCCAAGCCTCCACAGGCCTGGTCCGCTGCCGAAGGCGCAACGCCCGTAATCGCTCAGGCCCCCGTACCGCCGGTTGTGACAACTCTGGAGAGACCGGTTCAAACCGGCGCCGAAGGTGCACGCAGCGCGAGTCATCGCGCTTCAAACTCTCAGGCAAAAGGACAGAGGGGCGAGCGGGGATTTCGAGTGGCGCAAGCCACGAGCCCGCAAGCGCCCGTCGGCCGTGAGGCCGCCGGGCGGGAACGCCCTTTCCGCGGTCACGCACCGCACGCAGCCTTTCGGACGCCCCTGCCATGAGCCACCACACTTCCCCCTCCCTGCGCGCGCTTGAGCACCACGACGCGTTCGTCGAGCGCCATATCGGTCCCAACGATGCCGAGGTCGCGCAGATGCTGCGCGTGGTCGGCCACGAGTCGCTGGAGTCGTTCACCGATGCGATCGTGCCCGAGTCGATCCGCACCCACGACCCGCTGACCCTGCCCGAGGCGGTCACCGAGGTCGATGCGCTGGCGCAGATCCGCGAGATCGCCGACCGCAACCAGGTCTTCCGCAGCTTCATCGGCCAGGGCTATTACGGCACCCACACGCCCAACGTGATCCTGCGCAACATCCTCGAGAACCCGGGCTGGTACACCGCCTACACGCCCTACCAGGCCGAGATCTCGCAGGGCCGGATGGAAGTGCTGATCAACTTCCAGACCATGTGCGCCGAGCTGACCGGCATGGAGATCGCCAACGCCTCGCTGCTCGACGAGGCCACTGCCGCCGCCGAGGCGATGACGCTGGCGCGCCGCTCCAGCCGTTCCAAAAGCAACGTGTTCTTCGTCTCCAGCGGCGTGCACCCGCAGACCCTGGAAGTGCTGCGCACCCGCGCCGAGCCGCTCGAGATCGAGCTGGTGATCGGCGATGACGCCCAGGCCGCCGACACCGATGCGTTCGGCGTGCTGCTGCAATACCCCGACACCTTCGGCCGGGCCAACGACTACGCCGCGCTGGCCGAGACCGTGCACGCGCGCGGCGGCATCGTCACCGTGGCGGTCGACCTGCTCGCGCTGACCCTGCTGGCCTCGCCCGGCGACTGGGGCGCGGACATCGTGGTCGGCAACACCCAGCGTTTCGGCGTGCCGTTCGGCTTCGGCGGCCCGCATGCCGCGTTCATGGCCTGCCGCGACGCCTACAAGCGCTCGATGCCGGGCCGCCTGATCGGCGTCTCGGTCGATGCCGAGGGCAACCCCGCCTACCGCCTGACCCTGCAGACCCGCGAGCAGCACATCCGCCGCGAGAAGGCGACCAGCAACATCTGCACCGCGCAGGTGCTGCTGGCGGTGATGGCGTCGATGTACGCCGTCTACCACGGTCCCGAGGGCCTGATCCGCATCGCCCGCCGCACCCACCGCCTGACCGCGATCCTGGCCGCCGAGCTGCGCAAGGCCGGCATCACCGTCAGCGACGGCTTCTTCGACACCCTGCACGTCACCGGCGTGGACGCCGCCACCCTGCACCAGCGCGCCCACCACGCCCGCATCAACCTGCGCGCGATCGACGCCGACAGCATCGGCATCAGCTTCGACGAGACCACCACCCGCGCCGACGTGATCGCGGTCGCCGGCCTGTTCGGCATCGAGATCGACGACATCGACGCGCTCGATGCAGCCACCGCCGACGCCTTGCCGGCCGCCCTGCTGCGCGAGTCGAAGTTCCTGACCCATCCGGTGTTCAACACCCACCACAGCGAGCACGAGCTGCTGCGCTACATGCGCGGCCTGTCCGACAAGGATCTGGCGCTGGATCGCACCATGATCCCGCTGGGCAGCTGCACGATGAAACTCAACGCGACCGCCGAGATGATCCCGGTCACCTGGCCCGAGTTCGCCAATATCCACCCGTTCGCACCGGCCGGGCAGGCCACCGGCTACAAGGAGCTGATCGACGGGCTGGAGGCGATGCTGGTGGAGATCACCGGCTACGACGCGGTCAGCCTGCAGCCCAACTCCGGCGCGCAGGGCGAGTACGCCGGCCTTCTGGCGATCCGCGCCTGGCACCGCGCCAACGGCCAGCACCAGCGCGACATCTGCCTGATCCCCGAGTCCGCCCACGGCACCAACCCGGCGTCCTCGCAGCTGTGCGGCATGAAGGTCGTTGTGACCAAGTGCGACGCCAACGGCAACGTCGATGTGGAGGACATCCGCGCCAAGGCCGAGCAGTACTCCGACCGCCTGGCCGCGATCATGATGACCTACCCGTCCACCCACGGCGTGTTCGAGGAGGACGTGGTGGAGATCTGCGAGATCGTCCACGCCCACGGCGGCCAGGTGTACACCGACGGCGCCAACATGAACGCCCTGGTCGGGCTGGCCAAGCCCGGCAAGTGGGGCTCGGACGTGTCCCACCTCAACCTGCACAAGACCTTCTGCATCCCGCACGGCGGCGGCGGCCCGGGCGTCGGCCCGTGCGCGGTCAAGTCGCACCTGGCGCCGTACCTGCCCAAGGCGTTCGGCGACGGCATGCGCACGCAGGGCACCGGCGACGGCGCGATGGTGTCGGCGGCCAGCTTCGGCAGCGCCTCGATCCTGCCGATCAGCTGGATGTACATCACCCTGATGGGCCGCGAGGGCCTGCGCCGTGCGACCCAGATCGCGATGCTCAACGCGAACTACATCGCCAAGCGGCTGGAGCCGCACTACCCGACCCTGTACACCGGCCGCAACGGACTGGTCGCGCACGAGTGCATCCTCGACCTGCGCCCGCTGGAGAAGGACACCGGCATCAGCGCCGAGGACGTGGCCAAGCGCCTGGTCGACTTCGGTTTCCACGCCCCGACCCTGAGCTTCCCGGTCGCCGGCACCCTGATGGTGGAGCCGACCGAGAGCGAATCGCTGCACGAGCTGGACCGCTTCATCAACGCGATGATCCAGATCCGCGACGAGATCCGCGCGATCGCCGACGGCAAACTGGACCGCGAGGACAACCCGCTCAAGCACGCCCCGCACACCGCCGCGCAGGTGAGCGCCAGCGAATGGACCCACGCCTACCCGCGCGAGCTGGCGGCGTTCCCGCTGCCGTCGCTGCGGCAGCAGAAGTACTGGCCGCCGGTCGCCCGCGTGGACAACGTCTACGGCGACAAGAACGTGTTCTGCAGCTGCGTGCCGATCAACGAGTACGAAGGCGAGATCGAGGCCTTCAGCGAGCCGATGGTGTCGTAACCGGCGGCATCCGTCCGGCGCTTCCAGGGCCCCGCCATGTGCGGGGCCTTTTTTTTTGGTTCTTCTCCCATCCAAGGGGAAAGCGCGACATCTGCGGGGTGGCCGGGGTGCCGGGAGCGAATACCCTTGTGTGCGAATGTCCCCCGGCACCGATGAAGCCGGTGCCTCCTCCTTTATTTCACACCCAAGGGCATTCGCACCCGTCGTTCCAGCGTGGCGGGGGCTCCAGAAGCGCAGGCCCGGCTGCTGGGCTGTCCGCGTACCTCTGCGATCCGACAGCACCGAAGTGACCTGCAGGCCTTCGGGGCGAAGTAAAGGAGGAGGCACCCGCTGCAGGCGGGGGCCGGGGGACATTCGCCGCGAAGGCCTGCAGGTCGCGCCCCGGCCCGTCTTCCCGACTTGCCCGGAGTCGGGAAATGAACTTTTTTTTTGCGGAACCGGGCCGTCGCCGGCATCCGCGGCAGGCCCGTGTGGGCGCTCAGTCCGCGCCCGGCACGCGCCAGCCGGCATCCAGGGCGGCACGCTCGCCGGCGGCATCCAGTGGCTCACCGTCCCCGAGCCGCGCATCGACTTCGGCCAGCACCGTCGGCGGCAAGGCCGCAGCGGCCTGGCGCAGCCCGTCGCCGGCCGGGGCCGTCTCGCCAAGCGCCACCACGCGCCAGGCGCCGGCATCGCGGCATGCCAGGCCGGCCGTGGCATGCGCCGGGGCCGCTCCGGCCTCCAGCACGAACGTGCGGCAGTAACCGTCGGCCGCGCGGAAGCCGAGGCCGATCGCGACCCCCGCCTCCGCCGGCCCGGATGAGCGCGTGTCCAGCGCCCGGGACAACGTGCCGGCGGCGACCACGCCCTGCGCGGTCAACTGCAGTGGCACGGCCTCGCCGACCGGGCGCAGCCAGCCGGCCACCACCACGCCGAGCACCAGCGAGGCGGCGACCGCGCTCCATTCCGGCGCGCCCCAGCGCCGCCGTGCGCCGTTGCGACCGAAGCCGCTGCGTCCACGCGATCGTGCCGATACCGGTGCCGATACCTGTGCCGGCGCGGCTGCCGATGCCGGTGCCGGTGCCGGTGCGACCGCCTCCGCCCGGACCGGCCCGAGCGCAGCCTCCAGCAGCCGCGCCGGCAACGGCTCGTCCAGCACCGGCGCATAGGCCGCGCGCACCCGCTCGCGCAGGGCCCGCGCCCGTGCGACCGCGGCCGCCACCTCCGGCGAATCGCGCATCGCCCGTTCCACCTCCGCGGCCGGGCCGGCCTCCAGCTCGCCGTCCACGAAGGCCATCAGCATTTCTTCCGGCACCCTGTTCACATCGAATCTCCAAGCATGCGTTGCAGGGCCTGCCGGCCCCGCGCCAAACGGCTGGTCACGGTGCCCACCGGCACCTCCAGCAGGGTCGCGGCCTCCCGGTACGACAGTCCCTCCACCAGCACCAGCGCGACCACTTCGCGCTGGTCGGCCGGCAACTGCGCCATCGCCGCGTCCACCGACACCACCTGCAGGTGGCGCTCCAGCATCGCCACCCCCACCTCCTGACCCTCCTCCTCGGCTGCGAACACCCGCCCGCGCCGCTGGCGGGCACGCACCTCGTCCAGCCACGCGTTGCGGACGATGCCGAACATCCACGCATCCAGCGCGCCGGCCTCCTCGCGCCATTGCGATGCGCGCTGCAGCGCCCTCTCCAGCGCGATCTGCACCACGTCATCGGCATCGTGCGCATCGCGGGACAGGCTGCGGGCAAAGCGGCGCAGCCGGGGGAGCAGGTCACACAGCTGTTGGTGCATTGAAACGGCGGCAGGGTCGGGTCTCATTGGGTATACGTCCGGGCCGGGCGATTTCTTCCATTCGATGGGCGGGCGCGGCGACACAGGCGTTCAGGCTGCGTCGACGGGCGCTGATGCTAGCATCGGCCCCCGCCGTCCAGCGGCCGCTGACCCTCACCGGGATCCCGTCATGCCCCTGCCCTTCCGACCGTTGTCCCTGCTGCTGACGCTGGCATTGCTGGCGCTGGCCACTCCGGTGCCGGCGCAGCGCCTGGGCGTTCCCGCCGGCGTCGCGCAGCACCTGCCGCCGGCCGTCGAGCGCATGCCGGCCGCGGTGGAGCGCGTACCTGCAGCCACGCTCGAGCGCGCCCCGGGCCTGGCCCGGCGGGTGGAAGACCTCGTCCCGACCCACCAGGCCGCGGTCGCGGTGCGGCTGCGACGCCATGCCGCCGTGCTCGACACCGATGCGGCGGGTGCCCCGGTGGTGCGCGGCGAAGTACTCGCGATCGACCCGGCCGCCGATACGCTGGCCCGCGCGGTCGCGGCCGGCTTCAACATCGCCGGCGAACACACGCTGGCCACGCTGGGCCTGCGCGTGGTGGTGCTGCGCGCGCGCCCGGGCATGGACACGCAGGAAGCCCTGGCGGCCCTGCGCCGACTCGCCCCCGACGGCCACTACGATTACAACCACCTCTACCTCGACGCCGGCCCGGTCGCGGCGTCCGGCACGGTCGCCACTGCCACCGCTGCCACCGCCGCCCCGCCCTCGACGTCTGCTGCCAGCGGCGTCCGCGTCGGCCTGATCGACAGCGGAGTGGCCGACAACCATCCGGCATTCGCCGGCGTGCGCATCCGCCACTGGGGCTGCGACGGCCGCACCGTGGCCGACGCACACGGTACCGCGGTGGCCTCGCTGCTGGCCGGCAGCGCAGGCGGCCCCGTCACCACCGGCACCACCCTGTACAGCGCCGACATCTACTGCGGACAGCCGACCGGCGGTGCCGTGACCGGGTTCGTTGCCGCAATGGAATGGATGGCGCGCGAACGGGTACCGGTGGTCAACCTGAGCCTGGTCGGCCCGGCCAATGCGCTGCTGCGCAAGGCCACCGAGGCGCTGGCTGCACGCGGTCACCTGCTGGTCGCCGCGGTCGGCAACGATGGCCCCGCCGCGCCACCGCTGTACCCGGCCGCCTACCCCGGCGTGATCGGGGTGACCGCGGTCAACCGCCGCGAGCGGGCCCTGCCCGAGGCCGGCCGCGGGGCGCACGTGGAGCTCGCCGCGGCCGGCGACCACCCGCATGTGGCCCGTCCCGACGGCGGCTGGGGTCCGGCCCGCGGCACCTCGTTCGCGGCCCCGCTGGTCGCCCGCGCCGCCGCAGCCGGTCTCACCGCTCCGGGTGCAGAGACCGCCAGCCGGGTCCGCGCGCAACTGGCCGCTGACGCGGTGGACCTGGGTCGCCGTGGCCGTGACGACACCTACGGTCACGGCCTGATCGGCCCGGCCCCCACCGCCGTCGCCCAGGCCGCGGAATGAACGATATCTGAATCCGGCCGGGGTCCGAGGGAAGAAATCCGCACCCCCACTCGTAATCCCATTGAACGACGCGGAATTGTCCGCTTCCAATGGAGACCGAGACCATGACCTCACGTACGCTGCTTTCCTGCCTTCTGCTCACCGGCCTGGCCACGCTGGGCGCCCCCGCCATTGCCCAGGACGCCGGCACCGAAGTCGTCACCACTACCGACGTCATCGTCACCGGCCAGGGCGAGGCTGCGATTGCCGATGCCCTGGCTGGCGCGATGGTCGACGCAGGCACCGCCGCCGACGCCGACCTTGCCCTGGCCGCCGTGCAGGACCTGCGCGCCCAGGGCATGGGCTGGGGCGAGGTGGCCCAGGAGCTGGGCTTCAGCCTTGGCGAGCAGGTCTCCGCCATGCGTTCGGAAGGCCGTTCGGTGGCCGGCCGCGCCATCGCCGAAACCAGTCAGGTGGGCATCGACGCTGACGCCGCCGGGACGACCGGCCTGGATGCAACCGTCATCGACACCAACCCCAACCGCGGCGTCGGCGCCGACACCGCCGCTTCCGCCCGCCTCAACGCCGACATCGGTCGCGGCACCGCCGCCCAGGCCCGCGCCGGTGTGCGCGTGGATGTGGGTGCCGGGGTCCGCGGCCGGCCCTTGATCCAGACGCCGGAACGGCCTGCCCGTCCGGTGCTGCCGGAGCGCCCGCTGCGCGGCGGCGGTCGCTGAACCACCCGTTCTTTTCGCCGCCGGGCCCTGTGCCCGGCGGTTTTTTCCATTCCGAGGCCAAGCATCCATGATCCGATCCCGTACCTTTTCGCTCCTTGCCGCCGCGCTTGCCATCACCGGCGCCGCCCATGCCGCCGAACCCCGCTTCGGCATCGGCGTGGACTACAGCAGCGGCGACTACGGCAGCGACGTCACCACCGAAATCCTCTCGATCCCGGTCACCGCGCAGCTCGACACCGGCAACTGGAGCCTGCGCGCCAGCCTGCCGTGGGTGCGCGTGTCCGGCGATGCCAATGTGCTGCCCGGCGTCGGACTGGTGGACAACCTGAATCCCACCGGCCGCGGTCGCGGCGGCCTGCTTGGCGGTCCGCCCGGCGGCGGAACCGGCAGCGGTGACACCCTGCAGCGTGGCGAAGCCTCCGGCGTGGGCGACCTCGCCCTGCGCGCCACCTACGCCGTACCCACCGGCACCGCGCTGGGCCTGGACCTGGGCGTGAACGCCAAGATCGCCACCGCCGACGAGGACAAGGGCCTGGGCACGGGCGCCAACGACTACGGCGTGAGCGTGGACCTGTACCGCGACTTCAGCGGCACCCTGCTGTTCGGCGGCGTCGGCTACACCTGGCTCGGCGACTCCGCCTACATCGAGACCGACAGCGCCGCCAATGCCAACCTCGGCATCGCCCGCACCGTCGGCAACGGTCGCCTGGGCGTGATGCTCGACCACCGCGACGCCACCTCGCACTCCTTCGACGACCGCCGTGAGCTGATCGGCTTCTACAACCTCCACACCGGCAGCGGCCCGCGGTTGCAGCTGTACGCCAGCCACGGCCTCACCGACGGCAGCCCGGACTGGGGTGCGGGCCTGGCAGTGAGCACCGCGTTCTGACCGGTCGGCCGCTGCCATGTGCAAAGCCCCACGGCATCCCGTGGGGCCCGGCCGATGATCCGGCGGGACGCCGACGATCCTCCTCGCCTGGCTGCACTGCGCGGAGCGCGAACTTCCCCCCCCGAAGCGTCACCCCGCCGGCGGCCCCTTGAGCTCGACCAGATTGCCTTCCGGGTCGAACAGGTACTGCGACGGCCCCTCGCCCTGCGCCCCGTAGCGCGAACCGAACTCGCCCACGCGCACGCCGTGCGCCTGCAGATGGGCAACGATGGCGTCGCGATCGAACGGCAGCACCTGCAGGCACAGATGGTCCAGGTTGTGGCCCTCCGCCCCCGGCGCCGCCCCGCCCATGCGCCCGAGCTTGCCCGCTACATCGACCAGATCGATCAACGACTCCCCGGCGCGCAGCTGCAGCAGGCCGATATCGCACTGGCGCTTCTCCACCGTGCAGCCCAGCACGTCGCAATAGAACGCCTGCATCGCCGCCATGTCGCGCACGCGCAGGACGATGTGGTCGAGGCGTTGGAGGGTGAAGGGGATGGGCATGGTGGCCTCCGGGTGCGGAAAGCCGCAGCCTAGCGCAACCGACCCAACGGCCGGCGGCTACAGAACGGAAGCGGTAGTGCGGGCACCACCACCCCGCTGCGCCCGCAGTGCCTCATACAGATGGCCCGGCCCCAGCAGGATGTCCTTGAGCCCCTCCCTGACCCGCTCCGACGCCAGCGCCTGGCTGCTCATGGCGGTGTGCGCGTCCAACGCATCCATGATCGCGTTGACCAGCGCATGTTTGAGGTCCGGTGAATTGGCGAACTGCTCCTTGCTGTTGTCCGCGGCCTGCTGGATCAGCGTCTCGTTCTCCAGCAGCTTCCCCTTGATCACCCCGTTGACGTAGACCAACTGGTCGCCGTCGCTGAGCTGGCCCTCGAACAGGCCGTTGACCTTCTCGATGATCTCGGCCAAGTACGCCTGCTGCTTGTCCTGCACATGGCCGCTGCCTACCGCGTCCATCGGCGGCAGCTTGTACGTCCCGTCCGCCGCGAGGTTGAGCGGTTGCTTCCCGCCGCTGCGCAGGGTGTGGTGGGTCAGCACCACCTTCGACAGGTCCACCGTGTCGCGCTCGCGGCCGAACTCCAGCAGCGGCAGCAGGCGCTTGTAAAACAGGAAACGCTTCTCGATATCGGTGTTGCCGTAGTCGATCATCTGCGACAGGAACGTATACAGCCGCTTGAACGCGCCCATGTCGCCCTTGAACAGCACCAGCGCATCCAACTCATCCTTGGCCGCCTTCCCGGCAGCGCCGTCCTCCGCCGCCTCGGCCACCAGCCGGGCCTGCTGCCACGTCCTGTAGCGCTTGAGCAGGCGGTCGGCGACCGGATGGATGGCCGCGACCAGCTGGGCCTGGGTCGCCTTCGGGTCCATCTCCACCCTGGCGACGCGCTCGACCTCGAAGTCGTCGTAGTGCCCGCTCGCGTCCAGCTTGGCGCGCAGGTCGAACACCAGATCCGGGTCGGTCGTCGCCTCCAGCTCTGCGGTCTCGTAATAGGTCTTGAAGGCCGTGAGCACGTCCGCGGCCTCGTTGACGAAATCCAGCACGTAGGTGGTGTCCTTGCCCGGGTGAGCGCGGTTGAGCCGCGACAGCGTCTGCACCGCCTGGAGGCCGCCCAGCTTCTTGTCCACGTACATGCCGCACAGCAGCGGCTGGTCGAAGCCGGTCTGGAACTTGTTGGCCACCAGCAGCAGGTGGTACTCCGGCCGCGCGAACGCTTCGCGGATGTCTCGCCCGTTCAAGCCGGGGTTGAGCAGCTTGCTGGTCTCGCCCACCGGCTCCGGGTAGCTCTCCGGGTCGTCCACCTCGCCGGAAAACGCCACCAGCACGTCCAGCGGGTACTGCCGCCGCGCGATGTATTCGCGGATCGCCTTCTGCCAGCGCACCGCCTCCCGGCGCGATGCCACCACCACCATCGCCTTGGCCCGGCCCTCCAGCAGCGGCTGCACGTTCTCGCGGTAGTGCTCCACCACGATCTGCACCTTGGCGGCGATGTTGTACGGGTGCAGGCGGACCCACTGCATGATTCCCTTCATCGCCGTGCTGCGCTCGACCTGGGTGTGGTCGATCTCCTCGCCGTCATGGGCCAGGCGGAACGCCAGGTCGTAGGGCGTGTAGTTGCGCAGCACGTCGAGGATGAACTTCTCCTCGATCGCCTGCCGCATCGAATACACATGGAACGGCTGCGGCAACCCGTCCGCGCCGGGCCGGCCGAACAGCTCCAGCGTCTTGGACTTGGGCGTGGCGGTGAAGGCGATATAGGTCAGCCCCGCGCCACCGGTCCGCGCTTCCATCTGCATGGCCAGCAGCGTCTCGGTGTCGATCTCGCCGCCGTCCTGCAGCTCCGCCCATTCCTGCGCGCTGAGCACCTGTTTGAGCTTGGCCGCCGACTCGCCGGTCTGCGAACTGTGCGCCTCGTCGGCGATCACCGCGAAACGCTTGCCCTCGGTCGCCGCCAGCTCCTGCACCGCCGCCAGCGCGAACGGGAAAGTCTGGATCGTGCAGACGATGATCTTCTTGCCGCCCTGGAGCGCCTCGCCCAGCGCCTTGCTCTTGCTGCCGTGCTCGCCGGTGATGGTGGCGACCACGCCGGTGGTGCGCTCGAAGTCGAAGATCGCCTCCTGCAGCTGCGCGTCCAGCACGTTGCGGTCCGACACCACCAGCACGCTGTCGAACACCTTCTGGTTGTCGCGGTGCAGATCGGCCAGGAAGTGCGCCGTCCACGCAATCGAGTTGGTCTTGCCCGAGCCGGCCGAATGCTGGATCAGGTAGCGCTGGCCCGCGCCGTTCGCATGCACGTCGGCGACCAGCTTCCGGGTCGCGTCCAGCTGGTGGTAGCGCGGGAAGATCACCGCCTTGAGCCGCTTCTTCTCGTCGCGCTTGCCGATCAGGTAGCGGCCCAGGATCTCCAGCCAGCTGTCGCGCGCCCACACCTCTTCCCACAGGTAGCGGGTGGCGAACCCCGCCGGGTCCGGCGCGTTGCCCGCGCCGCCCGCGTTGCCGCGGTTGAACGGCAGGAAGAACGTCTGCTCGCCGGCCAACCGGGTGGCCATCATCACCTCGGCCTGGCTGACGGCGAAGTGCACCAGCGCCGCGCCCGGGAAGCTCAGCAGCGGCTCGGCCACGCCGCCCCTGGGCTGCGGATGGCGGTCGTAGCGGTACTGGTCCACCGCATCGCCGACCGACTGGGTGAACTCGGACTTCAGCTCCGCCGTCGCCACCGCGATGCCGTTCACGAACAGCACCAGGTCCACGCAATCGTTGGGCCGGTTGGGCGAGTGCTTGACCTGCCGCACCACCCGCAACCGGTTGGCCGCGTAGTGCTGCTGGGTCACCGGGTTCATCGCCAGCGCCGGCTTGAACTGCACCAGCATCAGCGGCGCCTTCAGCCCCACCATTTCCACCCCGCGGCGCAGCACGTCCAGCGTGCCGCGCTCGTCCAGGTTCTTGCGGATGCGCTCGGCCAGGCGCTCGCCAACCTGCGGGCCATGGATGCGGGACAGCGCCTGCCAGCTCAGCGGCTGGGTGGTCTCGATCCACGCCAGCAGATCGGGCAGGAACAGGCCGCTGGCGCGGTCGTAATGCGCCGCATCGCCGTCGGCATGCAGCCAGCCGTTGGCGGCAAGATGCGCGCAGATCTCGCGCTCGAAGTGGTGTTCCTGGTGCAGGTTCATGCTCAAGCCGCCCCTTCCGGCTGAAACGTCGTCGCACTGGGCGTACGCGTCCCCGCTATTTCATATGAAACGGAGGGTATCGCATGGCTCAATTTCTCGCCCTTGCTAAACCGCCGCTACAACAAGGAGTCGCTCATCAAATAGCGGGGCGTGGCGTCATGAGAGGGCGTGACAAGTAAATGCACCGTCATCCGGCCATCCTCCTCAACCTTTCCTCAACAAGGCCGGTTCGCTCGGGCTCGGCGATCAGGCCCGGCAGAGCATTGGAAAAATCCGGGTGCTCCAGCAGCGCCGCAAACGCCCCGGACACGGCCTGACGCACCTCCGGTGGCGCCGCAGCCAGGTCACCCACAAGCTCTGCGCGCCCATCTACGATGTTCAACACATCCTCCAGATCATGGCTGCCGAGGATGTCCCCGCCACCCCGACTGGCAAAAGCTTCCAGCTTGGTGGCGACAAAGGCGACTGCACTCACCAAGCGAACCCGGACGCCGTCTCCAAGCTCGATCGGCACCGCGGTATCTACCGCATAGCGATACCAGCGGTTGGAGAAACCGAGCACCTCGGGTTGTACGGGCATCAAATCGAACAACACGCCGGAGTCCCGGTGAACCCAGCGGCAGATCACCCCGCTTTCGACGTCACGGATGAAACCGCGGGCGGCCACCTGGGCCTCTATGCGCTGGAACTGTGCAAATCCGGCTTCGACCACGGCATCCACGTCGCGCGTCGCGCGCACGCCTTCGGCCAGCGGGTCGGTCACCAGCAGCCCGGCCACCGCGCCGCCGACAAACACCACCTGCTCGCGCAGATCCCCCAGCGCCGCGGCGATGGCGCGCAGGTGCGGCAGGTTGGGATCGTCACTTCGCATCGGTCGCCTCGATTTCCCTGCGCAGCAGGTCGACAGCCAATGTCCGCTCGCGCACGCGGCCGACGCGCACGGCGTCCAGCAGCGCCAACAGGCGGTGCAGGGCTGGATCGGCCAGCGCCGCCGCGGGCGCGGTGCGGTACAGGGGTGACAGGCTGGGGCCCTTCGCGCTGCCGGCTGGATGTGCCCAGACCGGAGCTTCGTTCGGCGCAGCCGTGATGTGCTTGGCCAGTGGCTCGGCCCCGAACGACGTGGGCACGCCGCGCTTGACCGGCCCGGTCATCGCGGGCCAGACATACCGGGCGCCGTGCACGACGAACTCAAGCAACGCTGGCCTCACCGGTGCCCAGTCACCCCGCCCACGCACCACGGACAGCCCAGCCGCTGTGGCGCGCTTGACGCTGGCGTGGACCTGCGAAGGGCTCATGTACAGCGCTGCAGCCAGCGCCGCATAGGTCCAGCGCTGACCGGGGTGGGCCTTGGCCTTGAGCAACACCAGCAGATCCTGCGGCTTGAGTTCCATCGAAAACCCGGAGTTCTATATTCTCGAATAACGAATATCCCGTGTCTTGGAAGCTGGTGCAAGCCCTCAGCTTTCCTGATAGCTGCGGTCAATCAACGGCTTGGCCTTATCGAGGTCGGCCAATGTGCGCAGCGTCAGCTCAAGGTCGCCCGTGCCCCACGTACCGATGTTGCGCGTATCGCGGCTGAAGCCCTCCTCCAGCGCCACGGTGTCGGGGTTCAGCTTCAACATCACCAGCAGCTTGTCGCGGTACGGAATCACGCAGCAGAAGTTCTTAAGCCGGCGGAAGGCGGTGTAGAGCTTGAGGTGCTTCTCCTGCACGTCGTCGCCCAGCGCGTTGAGGTAGCCGGCCAGCGAGTCGTACAGCTCGCGGATCGCCGATTGCGCCTGTTCCAATTGCTCTTCCGCGGTCTTGTCTTTACCGATGGCGCGCGGCTTACCTGCAGCAGACGTCGGAACGTCCGCCTTGCCTGCCGTGGCATCGCTCACGCTGACCGCGTTCACCAGCTCCAGCAGCAACAGGTCGTCGCCGAACAGCTTGTAGCGGATCAGTTCGACGTTGCGCGGGATCTGCTGCACGGCGTGCTGGTCGTAGCGGGTGAAGTCGGCGGCGATGCACAGCAGGCGCGTACCGGCCCAGTCGATCGCGTCCGCCACGTCCTTGCCCAGCTGCTCCATCACCAGCCAGCGGAACTCCGCCTGGTGGTCCAGCAGCCAGTCCAGATAGAACAAGCCCTGGTTGATGACGTTCTCGTTGCTGTGGCGCTTGTACTCGACGATGACCGGACAGCCGTTCTCGTCCAGCCCCAGCGAATCGATGCGGCCCCTGTGGGTCTTGCCGGTGGCGTACTCGGTGGCAAGGAAGCGGACGCCGAGGAAGGCGGGCATCTGCGCCTCGATCAGCGAGTGCAGCTGGCGTTCCACGGCGGCGGCGCGACCGGGGAGTTCGACAGCGTGACCGCCTGCGAGGCGGAATAATTGGATGTCACTCACGGAATTACCCCCTTGAACACAGCCACCATTGCACCGCCCCCGAATCGCAAGGCGGTTCTCGCCAGCTTCATCAATGCGCTCGGCGGCTCCGGCAACTCCGGCAGGTACACGTGGCAACCGGTCTTGAAATGGAAATGCCGGGCCATGAACCAGAGTTCGGCGGCGATCGCCTCTTCGCTTGCGCCTGCCCCGTGCAGACGAACGTAGCGCTCTAAAGCCAGCGTCGCGAGCTGGTCACCGTCCGCCAGCATTTCGCGTTGGGGGTCTCCCTGCCACCACACCCGCACAGTGCCGCGCTCGTCGTCCCAGTCCGACTCATCCACCGGCAGGATCAGTGTGCCGTCCTGCAGTGAACGCGCGCACCAGACGCCGTCGCGGTCTTCTTGGGTATATAGCGGCATCAGGTTGGCCAGGAACCCGACAACCGCTCCGCTTTTACCTTCTCCGCGCCGGGTCATGCGGCTTGTTCCTCGACGAAGCCGCGCACGTCGATCTTGCCGGTGACGGCGGCGGCGATCAGGGCGCTGCGGCGTTCTTTGAGCAGGGCGATTGCGCGTTCGCTTTCTTGCACCAGAGCATCAAGCTCGGCAGTGCGCCTCCTGATGAATGCTGCGATCTCTCGCTGCTCCTTCTCGGGTGGAACGGGTAAAGCCATGGACGTCCATGCCTCCATCCGCAAGGCCTTGGTCCCGTGACCAGCCTCGTCCAACCGAGTCAGCGACTCATCTGCCGTGCCGCGCAATAGCCAAGCCAGAAATGAGGAGTCGAGACCCGGGGCTGCGAGCACCCCCTTCAGATCCTGGTTGATCGCCATTGGGACGAGCAACTCTGTTACCGGAAACAACCTGGCGAGAATCATCCCGCGGACAACCACGAGCACCGTACCGG
>DASTUE010000100.1:0-17492 GCA_035759805.1 Lysobacter sp.
TCGCGACGTCGCTGGTGTCCTCGGCGATGATCGCCACCGTCGCCGCCGACGTGTGGATGCGGCCCTGCGATTCGGTCTCGGGCACGCGCTGCACGCGGTGGGTGCCGGACTCGAACTTCAACCGCGAGTACGCGCCGCGGCCATCGATGCGGGCGATCACCTCCTTGAAGCCGCCGTGCTCGCCGGGGCTGGCCGACTCGACCTCGACCTTCCAGCCTTGCCGTTCGGCGTAGCGCGAGTACATCCGGAACAGGTCGCCGGCGAAGATCGCGGCCTCGTCGCCGCCGGTGCCGGCGCGTACTCGAAGCTCAAGTTCGAGTCCGGCACCCATCGCGTGCAGCGGGTGCCGGAAACCGAATCGCAGGGCCGCATCCATACCTCGGCCGCAACCGTGGCGATCATCGCCGAGGACACCAGCGACCACACCATCGAGATCAGCCCCGCCGACCTCAAGGTCGACACCTTCCGTTCCTCGGGCGCCGGCGGCCAGCACGTCAACAAGACCGACTCGGCGATCCGCATCACCCACCTGCCCAGCGGCATCGTGGTGGAGAGCCAGACCGAGCGCAGCCAGCACGCCAACCGCGACACCGCGATGAAGCGCCTGCGCGCGACCCTGGCCGAGGAGCAGGCCAACAAGGCCGCCGCCGCCGTCGCCCAGGACCGCAAGCTGCAGGTCGGCAGTGGCGACCGCAGCCAGCGCATCCGCACCTACAACTACTCGCAGGGCCGGATCACCGACCACCGCGTCGAGGGCCTGACCCTGTATGACCTGCCCAACGTGCTGACCGGCGACCTCGACGCACTCGTCGCGCGGCTGCAGCAGGAACACCAGGCCGACGAACTCGCCCGCCTGACCCAGGGGACGTGAACGGCATGCGGTTCACCGATCCCCGCGCCGAAGCCCGCCACGCCGTCACCCGCGAGCCGGACAACGCGCTGGCCTGGATCCTGCTGTCGGAAGCCGAACTGGACAGCGGCGACGCCCGGGCCGGCGAGGCGGCAAGCCGGCGCGCACTGGCGCTGGTGCCGGGCCATCCCGAAGCACTGGCCCGGCTGGGACGCGCACAGTGGATGCTGGGCCACCACGCGGAAGCCGCCGCCAGCTTGCGCGCCGCCGCGGACAACGCCCCCGACCACCCCGGCATCGCGGTCTGGCTCGGCCATGTGCTGGAGGACATCGGCGAGGCCGAAGCCGCGTCGGAGGCGTATGCGCGCGCCCACGCGCTCGCGCCCGACGAGCCGCAGCTGGCGGCCTACCTGCTCGCCTGGCGGCGCAAACTGTGCGACTGGCGCGACCTGGAGTCGCTGTCGAAGCAGGTCCGCAACGCGGTCCATGACGGCCACGCCGCGGTCGAGCCGTTCGCGTTCCTGAGCGAGGACAGCAGCGCCGCCGAGCAGCTGCTTTGTGCGCGGTTGCGCGCAGCCGGCGTCGCCCGTTCGGTGCGGCCGCTGCCGCCGTCGCTGCGATCGCACGATGCCACGAGGGCCCTGCGCGTCGGCTTCCTGTCCAACGGCTTCGGCGCGCACCCGACCGGCCTGCTGACCGTGGCCCTGTTCGAAGCGCTGGCCGCGCAGGCCACGCTGGACCTGCACCTGTTCGCGCTCAATCCCGACGACGGCAGCGGGATCCGCCAGCGCCTGCAGGCGGCGACCCGTCTGCACGATGTCGCCGGCCGCAACCACGGCCAGGTCGCGATGGCCATCCGCGATGCCGCGATCGACGTCCTGTTCGACCTGCGCGGCTGGGGCGGCGGCGGTGCACCGCAGGTGCTGGCGATGCGCCCGGCCCCGGTGCAGGTCAACTGGCTCGCCTACCCCGGCACCTCCGGCGCGCCCTGGATCGATTTCGTATTGGCCGACCACTTCGTCCTGCCCGAGTCGCTGGCACCGCACTTCAGCGAGAGAGTGCTGCGGCTGCCGCGCTGCTTCCAGCCCTCCGACACCCGCCGCGAACTGTCGATGCCGCCATCGCGCGCCGAATGCGGCCTGCCCGAACGCGGCGATGGCGTGGTGTTCTGCTGCTTCAACAACAGCTACAAGCTCAATCCCCGCAGCGTGACGCGCGCCTTGGCGGTGCTGCGCGGCGTGCCCGGCAGCGTGCTGTGGCTGCTGTCCGGCCCCGGCCGCGCCGACGAGCGCCTGCGTGCGGCCGCCCGCGACGAAGGCATCGACCCGCACCGGCTGGTGTTCATGGCCAAGCAGCCGCACGCCCGCTACCTGGCACGCCTGCAGCACGCCGACCTGTTCCTCGACACCGAACCCTACAACGCGCACACCACCGCCTCCGACGCGCTGTGGGCCGGTTGCCCGGTGCTGACCCGACCCGGCGAGACCTTCGCCGCGCGCGTTGCCGGCAGCCTCAACCACCACCTCGGCATGGATTCGATGAACGTCGCCAGCGACGCCGAATTCATCGCCCGCGCCATCGACTGTGGCCGCGACCCGGCCCTGCTGGACTCGCTGCGGGCCGAACTGGCGCGGCGGCGGCGCGACAGCGGGCTGTTCGACATGGCCGGATTCGCGCGCGATTTCATCATTGCGGTGGAGCGGGTGGCGCAAGCCGGCCGGCCGCGGATGCCCCCGTCACCCGGCGCGTCGACGTGACAGCAAGGCGCTCAATGCGCCGCGCGGCGGGGAGCGACGCCGGTCGCGACAGCACGCCGAAACCGGACGTCAGTGCATTCGCGACTCACGTCGCTCCTACAGCCGGATGGATACCGCTTTCGCAGGAGCTTCAGCCGCAAACCTGCGGCTGCTGGATGTGTGCGACAGGTCGCGACTGACGTCGCTCCTGCCCGGCGGGCGGCACTGTGGGAAGCCGATCCGGACCGGCGGCTTCGCGGCGGGAGGTCGGCCCTGTCGAACCGGCGGGGTTGTGGCCACATCGACCCAGGTTCAACGGATCGTGAAACGTTCGCCCAGGCTGCCGTCGCGCATTTCGTCCTCGCTCACCTCCACGCGCTCCAGCTCGTCCACCCGGGCTTGCGGCGGGCCACGGCGCAGCCAGTCGGCGAGCTGGTCGATGGCCTCGGCGTCGCCGACGGCAAGAATGTCGACACGGCCGTCAGGCAGGTTCTTCGCACAGCCGCGCAGGCCCAGCGCGCTGGCCTGTTCGCGGGTCGAGGCGCGGAAGAACACGCCCTGCACCTTGCCGCCGACGATGAAACGGGCCGCGCCGCTCACGTTGCCTCGGGCGCTGTGGTGCGCACGGGCTGCGCGGCGTCGGCCGCAGTGACCACATCCTCGATGTCCTGCGCCGTCACCGGACCGAGGATCTTGTTGGCGACACGGCCGTCGGGCGCAATCACGTAGGTCATCGGCAGGCCGCGCGGGGTATCGAAATCCGCCGGCGGGTCGTAGGTATCGACGATCGCGATCGGATACACCACCGGGTGTTCGAGCAGAAACGCCTTCATCTCCGCCGGTTCGATGTCCTCGTACGCCAGGCCGACCACCTCGATGTGCTCACGCATCGCATCCAGCGCGGACAGCTCGGGCATTTCCTTCAGGCAGGGCGCGCACCAGGTCGCCCAGAAATTCACCACCACCCACTTGCCGCGATGGGCGGCCAGATCGTAAGTCGCGCCATCCAGCGTGGTGAGCACCAGCTTCGGATGGGTCACGTCACCGGTCGGCCCCGGTTCCGTCCCGTCCGGCGCGGTTCCATCAGGTGCAACTGCCGGCGTGGCCGGAGCCGGGGCGACGGCGTCCCCCGGACCCGGCGCGGTTGCGGGTTGGCAGGCACTCAACAAGCCGACCAGCAGCAGGCCGGCCAGCAGCTCGGCGGCAACAACGGTACGCATGGGGAAGTCACTCCTGGGCATGAATGGTGGAAACACGGCGTTTGAGCAGCTCACGCAGCGGCAGGCGCAACTCGTCCAGGGCGGCGGCGACCGAGCGGCCGAACGCATCGTCGCCGCAGGGCAGGCGCGCCTCGGCGATCGGAATCCGCAACTGGCAGGCCTCGTAGAGCTCCGCCAGCGAGAGGGTGTCCAGGTCCCGGGAAAGCAGCCATTCGCCGTCTTCGGCACGGCGCACGACGTTGATGTCGCACAGTTGGGCCAGCATTTCCTGCACCAGCGCGTCGGTCAGGATCGGCTCCAGCCGCAGGATGTCGTCGCTGTGCAGGCCGTTTCCGTGCCCGCGCGCCTCGTTGAAGCGGGCGAGCAGGCGCAACAGGCCATACATCTCGTAGCCCAGCGGCAGCCGCATCGCCACCGGCTGGTAGCGGAACGCCGAGCTGGACGACGCCAGCGACGCGCCCATCAACACACCCACCCAGCTCAGGAAGATCCACATCATGAAGATCGGCACGAACGCCAGGGTGCCGTAGATCTTCGAATAGTTGCCGAAGGTGCCCAGGTACACGCCCAGCCCCCAGCGCACCAGCTCGAAGGCGCAGGTCGCCAGCAGCGCGCCGGCGAACGCATGCCGCCAATGCACGGTGCGGTGCGGGACCACGCGGTAGATCGCGGCAAAGGCCAGCAGTTCCAGCGCCATCGGCGCCGCGCGCAACACCAGCTCCTGCAATACGTGGCCGGCACCGGTGGAAAACACCGACAGCGCGAAGAAGCGCGCCGACAGCGCCAGGCTGGCCGCGGCCATGATCGCGCCCAGGGTCAGCACGGTCCAATACACCAGGAACCGGCTCAGCTGCGGCCTGGCCGCCTTCACCCGCCAGATCCGGTTGAACGTCGCCTCCACCCCGTTGAGGGTGATCAGCACCGACACCACCAGCGCCACGATGCCGGCGGTGGTGAGCTGGCCGGCATTGGTGGAGAACTGCAGCAGGTAGTCCTCGACCGAGCGCGCCGCGGAAGGCACGAAGTTGGAAAAAATGTAATCGCTGAGGCGCTCGCTCCACACCGCGAACACCGGGAACGCCGACAACACCCCGAACACCACCATCGACAACGGCACCAGCGCGAACACGGTGGTGTACGACAGCGCACCGGCCGCCTGGAACAGGTTGTCATCCAGCACACGCCGGGCGAGGAAACGCAGGAACGACCCCACCCGCGCACGATCGCGCACGCATTCGCTCCAGCGGTACAGGGTGTCCAGCGGTTCCATCGTCGGGAGGTTAACGCACGCAGCGACCGGTCGGCGCGGGATGACCGCAGCAGGCGCAGAGACGCGCGACTCGGCGCCGCGCGCATCCTCTATCCTTGGCGGCTTCGATGGCGGGGGTTGAACGAGGCGATGGCCGACATTCTGGTGCTCTATTACAGCCGCAACGGCTCGGTCGCGCAGCTCGCGCGGCAGATCGCGCGCGGCATCGGCGAGGTCGAAGGCATGAATGCGCGCCTGCGCACGGTGCCCCCGGTCACGGCGGTCACCCAGGCGATTGCGCCATCGGTGCCGGACGACGGCGCGCCGTATGTCGAACCGCGCGACCTGGAGGAATGCTCCGGCCTGGTGATCGGCAGCCCGACCCGGTTCGGCAACATGGCCGCGCCGCTCAAGCACTGGCTCGACGGTCTGGGCGCGCAGTGGGCCAGCGGCACGCTGGTCGGCAAGCCGGCGGCGGTGTTCACCTCCACCACCTCCATGCACGGCGGCCAGGAGTCGACCCTGCTGACGATGATGGTGCCGCTGCTGCACCACGGCTGCCTGCTGATGGGTATCCCGTTCACCGAGCCGCGGCTCAGCACCACCCGCACCGGCGGCACGCCCTACGGCGCCAGCCACGTCAGCGGGATCGGCGATGATCCGCAACCCAGCGAGGACGAGGCGCAGCTGGCGCGGGCGCTGGGCAAGCGTCTGGCCATGACCGCCCGGAGGCTGGCATGAGCAGCCCCGCGACACCCCCCACGACACCCGCGCGACCGCCGGTCTCGCGCACGCTGGTGGCTGCATTGATCGCGCTGGCGCTGCTGTTTGCGGTCTGGTTCGGACCGGCACGGGACTGGGCGGCGCTGGCGGTGTTCGCCGTGCCGCCGCTGGCCCTGGCAATCGCCGCGATGCTGCGTTCGCGCACCGCGGCGTTCTGGGCCTCGGTGCTGGCGCTGGCCTGGTTCAGCCACGGCATCATGGCGTCCTGGACACGCCCGTCCGAACTGGCCTTCGGCCTGCTGGAGACCTTGCTGGCGCTGGTGGTGGTGTACGCCGCGAACCTGCCGGGACTGCGCGCACGGTTCGCGAAAAAGCGGCCTCCGGCGCCGTAATCGCGGCCCGGTCATTGGCGGAACCAGCCGTGGCGGCGCCAACGCCTATAATCACGGGCTTTCCCGTCACGCGAAGCCCCATGGACCAGCTCTGCATCGTCACCACCGGCGGCACGATCGACAAGATCTATTTCGACGACAAGTCGGACTACCAGATCGGCGAGCCGCAGATCGGGCGGATCCTGGAGGAGTTGGGCGTGGCGTTCCGCTACCGGGTGATCCCGATCCTGCGCAAGGATTCGCTGCACATCAACGACGGCGACCGCGAACTGATCCGCGCCACCATCGCCGCCCAGGACACGCCACACGTGCTGGTCACCCACGGCACCGACTCCATGGTGGAGACCGCCAAGGTGCTGGCCAGCATCCCGGGCAAGACCATCGTGCTGACCGGCGCGCTGAACCCGGCGCGCTTCCGCGGCTCGGATGCGGAATTCAATATCGGCACCGCGGTGGGCGCGGTGCAGTCGTTGCCGGCAGGCGTCTACATCGCCATGAACGGGCGGATCTGGGACCCGGCCGCGGTGCGCAAGAACGTCGATGCCAACCGTTTCGAGGCGCTCTGACGCGTGCTCCCGAGCATCGCCTGCTGAGCATCGCCCGCTAACCGTCACCCAGGGGCTTTACCGGCGGCACGTCCACGCCTCGCCGGATGGTGACCACGCCATCGACCTCGATGTATTCGACCTGCGGATCGCGGGCGAACTGCGCCATCAGTGCCGCCGCCTCGTCGCGATCCAGTGGCCGGCTGGCCATGAACACATCCGCATCGACCGCCAGTCGTCGCTGCCATTCCAGCCTGAGCGGCCCGCCCGCAAGGCCCGCCGCGGACGCCACGGCATCGAGCCGCTGCTGCACGGCAGCCGAGCTCCGCCCCGGCTCGCTGGCCTGACGGTACTTGACGATGAAGCGCTGGTATTGGCCATCGCCGGGCAGGTCGCCAATCCTCGCCAAGCCTGCGGCGACGCCCGACTCCGCACTTGCCGGCGGTGTGCCCGGGCCGACGGGACCCGCTGCGCACGCACTCATGGCCGCGACCAGCGTCGCCGCCAACCCGCCGCGGAAGATGCTGTCTGCTGCATGCATGGGTTCCTCCTCCAGACTCAGACTCTTGCCGGATTGCCGCCGCCCACTCGGCGCCGCTCACTCAGAACATGCCGGTTTCCAGCCGCGCCGCCTCGGACATCATGTGGCGGTTCCACGGCGGCTCGAACACCAGCTCCACGTCCGTGTCGATCACGGTGGGGATCAGCTTGAGCTTGTCGCTCACGTCCGCCACCAGGATCTCGCCCATGCCGCAGCCCGGCGCGGTCAGCGTCATCTTGACCTCCACCAGACGTTGTCCTTCCTGCTCGGGGTGGGGCAGCACCCTGGCCTCGTACACCAGCCCGAGATCGACCACGTTGATCGGGATTTCCGGATCGAAACAGGTCCGCAACTGCTTCCAGACCATCTGCTCGACCATCTCGTCATCGGCGCCCTCGGGCAGTTCCAGCGGTTCGGCCGGCTCCTTGCCGATCGCGTCCGCATCCTGCCCGGAGATCCGGAACAGGTTGCCGTCGACGAACACGGTGTAGCTGCCGCCCAGCGCCTGGGTGATGTAGCCGGCTGTGCCGGCCGGCAGGTTGACCTCGTCGCCTTGCGGCACCAGGACGGCGGGGCAGTCACGCTCGAAACGGACGGGTTCGCTGCTGCGGGAGTACATACGTTTGGCCGGCCTTGGGGTCACGGTAATGAAGTAGGACCATTCTAGTCCAATATGCCGTTTGCCGCCGGGCCGCTATGCTGGCGGGCTGCCCGTCTCGACGCTTCCCATGCACGCCTCCGTCCGCACCTCCGGCCATCAAAATCGGCTGCCCCGACAGCTCCTGTCCTGGCTGCTGCTGGTGCTGGGCGTCTGCGGTTTTGCCGCGGTGTGGGTGATGCTCGCGCTGTACACCGGCCGCCAATGCAGTGTGATGGCGATCCTGGGCGCACTGGATGTCGCGATCATCCTGCGACTGGGAAGCTGGCGTCCGGGCCCCGGGCGCGTGGCGCTGGCCGTGCTGGCGACCACCGCCATCATCATTCTGGCCAACTGGATCATCATCGCCGCGCAACTGGGCGCGATGCTCGGCCTGTCACCGTGGGACTCGGCATTGCGCCTGGGCAGCCACCACGCCTGGACGCTGGCCACCCTCGCCAATGGCACCGGCGACCTGGCGTGGCTGGCGGCGGCATGGCTGGTCGCGGCAGTCAGTACCCGCTAAACCAGCACCCGTTAAACCAGTCCCCGCTGACCAGCCCCCGCTGACACCGCCACGCACCTGCCCCGCCCTCAGTTGTCGAGCAGCTTGAGCTCGGTCACCAGCGCGCCCAGCACCTCCGCGCCGTCGCCGTAGAGCATCCGGGCGTTGTCGGCGTAGAACAGCGCATTCTCGATGCCGGCAAATCCCCGGCCCTTGCCGCGCTTGACCACCACCGCGTTTTTCGCGTTGACCACTTCCAAAATCGGCATGCCGTAGATCGGGCTGGCGGGGTCGGTCTTTGCCACCGGGTTGACCACGTCGTTGGCGCCGATCACCAGCGCCACGTCGGTCTGCGGAAACTCCGGGTTGATGTCGTCCATGTCGACGATCAGGTCGTACGGCACGCCGGCCTCGGCGAGCAGCACGTTCATGTGGCCGGGCATCCGTCCGGCGACCGGGTGGATCGCGAACTTCACCTTGACCCCGCGCTCGATCAACCGCTGCGCCAGCTCCCAGACCTTGTGCTGGGCCTGCGCAACGGCCATGCCGTAACCCGGCACGATCACCACGCGTTCGGCGAAGGCCATCATCGCGGCGACATCGCCGGCCTCGATGGGCTTCTGCGAGCCGGCGATCTCCTGTGCTTCGCCACCGCCGCCGAAATGCGAGAACAGCACGCCGCTGATCGGCCGGTTCATCGCCTTGGCCATCAGCCGGGTCAACAGCATGCCGGCCGCGCCGACCATCGTGCCGGCGATGATCAAGGCCTGGTTGCCCAGCACGAACCCCTCGAACGCGACCGCAAGTCCGGTCAACGCGTTGTACAGCGAGATCACCACCGGCATGTCGGCGCCGCCGATCGGCAGCGTCATCAGCACGCCCAGAAGCAGCGCCAGGGCGAAGAACGCGACGATCACCGGCACGTCCAGGGTCAGCACCGCCCAGCCGCCGGCCACCACCATCGCGATGAACACCAGCGCATTGAGTGCCTGCTGCGCCGGGAACACCACCCGCCGGTCCAGCCGGCCGTCGAGCTTGGCCCAGGCGATGACCGAACCCGACAGCGAGACCGCACCGATCGCCGCGCCGAGCACCGCCAGGCCCAGGGTCAGGGTCGCCGGATGCAGCGCCAGGCTCAGGGTCGAAGACGGAAGCCCGCCGGCCGAACCCAGGCCGGGATGACCGGATGCCGACGCGGAGAATCTCAGCAGTTCCACCGCCCCGATCGCCGCCGCCGCGCCACCGCCCATGCCGTTGTACAGCGCGACCATCTGCGGCATGTCGGTGATCGCCACCTTCCTGCCCGACACCCACGCCGCCACCGTGCCGCTCACCAGCGCGACCAGGATCAGGCCGATGTTGTGCAGTTCCGGCAGCAGGAAGGTCGCGAACGTGGCGACCAGCATGCCGGCGCCGGCCCAACGGATGCCGCTGCGCGCGGTGCGTGGCGAAGCCATCCGCTGCAGCCCCAGCAGGAACAATGTCGCGGCGATGAAATAGCTGGTCGCCGCAGCCAGCGACTGCCACTCCGCCCAGCTCATGGCGCGTCGCCGGACGGCTTGGCCGGTTTCGTGCTGGGCTTGAACATCTCCAGCATCCGCTCGGTCACCAAGTAGCCGCCGGCGGCGTTGCCCGCGCCCAGCAACACTGCGATGAACCCGATGACCTTCTCCAGCGTGGTGTCGGCGTGACCGAGCACCACCATCGCCCCGATCAGCACGATGCCGTGGATGAAGTTTGAGCCCGACATCAGCGGGGTATGCAGGATCACCGGCACCCGCGAGATGATCACGTGGCCGGCAATGGCCGCCAGCATGAAGATGTAGAGCATCGTAAACGCCTGCGCCATCAGCCCGTCGCCCATTGCCTGCTTCCCCAGCCGGTGTTCACCGCATCATAACCGTGCCGCCGCGGACCCCGCCAAGCATCGCCACCCGGTGCTGCCGCCATCCGCGACGTGTCAACCGCCTCCCCTCCCAAGCGTTCTCCGTCCTGCAGCAACCGCTGCGACGGACCACCGCGACCGGCTTGTCGCGGACGCCCGGATGCCGGCCGTATATGCTCGATTTCGTGACCGATGATGCCAACGACAGCCCGACGCCATCCCTTGCCGACGCGGTCGCGGAGATGGATCGCGTCGCCCCGGTGGCGCGCGAGCCGTCGACCCTGGACGACTTCCTTGCCGTCGTGGGCACCCGCGCCTTCCGCTTCGCCGAGATCGGCCTGCGCCAGCGCGACGACGCCCTGGATGCGGTGCAGGACGCGATGATGAAGATGATCAATTACCAGGACCGGCCGGCCGCCGAATGGACGCCGCTGTTCTGGAGCATCCTGCGCAGCCGGATCGTCGACATCCAGCGCCGCCGCACGTTCCGGTTGCGCTGGATGCTGCCGGTGCACGAGCGCGAAGACGGCAGCATGCCGGACTGGCCGGACACCGGCCCCGACCCGGCACGCGCCCACGATGGCCGCGAAGCCTACGCCCGGCTGGCCGACGCCGTGGGACGGTTGCCGCGACGCCAGCGCGAGGCATTCAGTCTGCGCATCCTGGAAGAGCTCGACGTGGCGACCACCGCGCGGGCGATGGGTTGCAGCGAAGGCTCGGTAAAGACCCACCTGTCGCGGGCGCGCGAGGCGCTGCAACGGCAATTGGAGGATTGGAAATGACCACACGACGACCTTACGACGCCATGCCCGGCAACCCCGCGGGCAACCAGGACTCCCGCAACGCGTCGTTCGACCAGGCCGCCCGCGCCCGGTACGCGAGTGCGCTCGAGCACCTGTCACCCGCCGTCCGCGTGCGACTGCAGCAGGCACGCCAGACGGCATCCCAAACCGCCCCCAAGCCGGATCGCCGCCCCGTTGCCTGGGCCTGGGTCGGCAGCGCCGCGGTTCTGTCCCTGATCGTCGGGCTGCAACTGCGGCACGCCCCGGCCGGTCACCAGCCGGCAGCACCGCTGACCGTACGTTCGATGGACAACCAGCCGGCGCCGGCAATCGACGATGAAGTCGCCGGCATGCTCGCCGCGCTCGACGAGAACCCCGACTTCTATCTCTGGCTGGCCGCCAATGACAGCGCGCTGCCTCCTCCCTCGGAGCGATAACCATGGCCCTTCATTTCCGCTTTCCCGCAGCGCTGTTGCTGGCCGCACTGTTCATCGGCCCCGCACTGGCCGCCCCCGTGCTGGCCGCCGAACCGGACCTGCCCGACTGGGATCATCTGAGCGCCGAGCAGCAGCAACAGCTGACGGCGCCGATCCGCGCGCGCTGGAACGCCCGGCCCGAGGACCGCGCACGCATGCTCGAACATGCCCGGCGCTGGGACACGCTGACGCCGCCGCAGCGCAAACATGCCCATCACGGGATGGAGCGCTGGCGACACATGTCGCCGGAACAGCGCGCCGAAGCGCGGGCGTTGTACGGCAAGATGCGCAGTCTCGATCCCGATGGACGCGCCGCACTGAAAGAGAAGTGGCGCGCAATGACCCCGGAGCAACGCAAGGCCTGGGTCGAGGCGAACCCGGCGCCACCCCGGAACCGCGGCACATCCGGCGACGGCGACAGATAACGGAAGCGTGGTGCGGGAGCAGCCGGCGCGGGTCAGCCAGCCGGGCCCATCCTCAGGATGATCCGGATGACGGCCGTTCCGGCCAGACCGTCTTCGCCAGCAACTCGTCATCCCAGTCGAACGCGATCGCGCCCTCCTGCAGGAAAAGGCTGACGAAATTGAACACGTTGCGGGCGAACATCTCGCTGGCGTGGGTGGCGCCGCTGCTGGCCAGGTTGAGCGGGCCGGCAATGGTGACCCCGCCCGTCTCGATGGTGTCCCCGGGCCGGGTCAGTTCGCAGTTGCCGCCGGTCTCGGCGGCCAGGTCGACGATCACGCTGCCGGGTTTCATTCCCGCCACCATCGCTTCGGTGACGATCTTCGGCGCCGGCCTGCCGGGCACCGCCGCGGTGGTCACCACCACATCGACCTGCTTCAGATACTCGCCAAGCCGGCGTTGCTGCTCAGCGCGCTCCTCATCGGTGAGCTGGCGCGCATAGCCGCCCTCTCCGACGGCGCTGACGCCCAGGTCAAGGAACTTGCCGCCCAGCGATTCGATCTGCTCGCGGGTTTCCGGGCGCACGTCGAACCCGTCGACCTGCGCCCCCAGCCGCTTCGCCGTCGCCACCGCCTGCAGACCGGCGACCCCTGCGCCGATGATCAGCACCCGCGAGGGGCGGATCGTGCCGGCGGCTGTGGTCAGCATCGGGAAGAACCGCGGCGCAAGCTGGGCGGCGAGCAGCACCGCCTTGTACCCCGCCATGCCGGCCTGCGAGCTGAGCACGTCCATCGCCTGCGCGCGCGTGGTGCGCGGCAGGCGCTCCAGCGGAAACGCCACCAGTCCGCGCGTGAGGATCGCCTCGGCGCGGGCCGGATCGGCCTGCGGCGCGATCTGGCCGACCAGCACGGTGTGCTCGCGGAGGCTCTCCAGCAGCGCCACGGGCGGCGACTGCACGCACAGCACCACGTCGGCGGACGACAGCGCGGCCGCCGCATCGTCCACCAGCTGCACTCCTGCCTCGGCGTAGGCGTCATCGGTGAAGCCGGCACTGATGCCCGCGCCGCGCTGCAGCTGCAGCCGTGCGCCCAGCGCAATCAGTTTTTTCGCGGTCTCCGGAGTCAGCGGAACCCGGCGCTCACCGGCTGCGGTTTCCCGCGCCACGCCAATAGTGATTGCCGTCGTCGTCGCCATGGACGCATTTCCTTTGCCGGGGTCGCCGCATCGTAACGAAGGACACGCGCCGAAGCGAAGCACGAAGGATCACGCGACGGTTGGGCGCTGTTGCTGCCTGCCCCACTCGACTCCGGCTCAGCGTCTGGCGGCGGCCAGATCGAGCTGTTGCCGCACGTGCCGCATCGCCTGCTCGAACGCGGTGGGCTCGGTGCCCAACTGCAGGCGGCCGCACGCGGCCAGCGCCGCCAGTTCCTCCACCGACGCCACCAGCACCCGCAGACCGCGCCGATTGACCAGCAGGCGACGCCCGGTCAGCGGACTGATCCAGGCGATCTTCACCGCCATGGATTCGCCGCGCACATCCGTCACCTGCAACCAGGCACCTACCGGAAGCGAGTCCAGATGTTCCAGGTCGGCAGGATCCAGGCGCAACGAATCCGCCGTAGCGTCCAGCCACAGCCCGCGCTCTTCGGCATCCTCCTCCGCCTGACGTGGCGGCGGCGGGTGCAGGTCCCGCGGTGTATTCGGGTAGACCAGCCCTTTCACCAGGATCGCCAGGCCATGCTCGGCCGCACTCTGGTCGAGGCCGGAGCTGGCCAGGCAGGCACCGATCATCGGCTCCAGCGCCAGCAGGTGGTTGGCCAGCTCATTCCCGCGACCGGCCGCAGCGATGCGGTCGGCCTCGACCAGGCCGTCACCGAGCGAGATGGCCTGGGCAAACCGTTCGCTGTCGTTGCCGTCGCGCAGCCAGGTCTGGACCAGGTGGTGACGCCACGACGTGCTCAGGAACTCGGCGATGGCCGGGCTCAGCGGCGGTGCGGCCAGGCGGCGTGCGAGCAGCGCGTCGGCCTGCTCGCGCGCGTAATTGAGTCGCTCGCGGCCGTTGGTCGCCTTCGCCGCGCGCTCGGCCTGCAGTTCGATCCGCCGACGCTGCTGGTGCAGCAACGCATCGAGCTCACGATGGGCGGTCTCGAAAATGGCCAGGTCTTCGTTGTACTCGGCCACCACGCGCTGCGAAATCGATGCGGCACGATCGAGCAGCTCCCGCTCCTGCGGTGTCTCGCCGCGGTTGCCGGCAACGGCCTCGGTGATCGAATCGAACAGGCGCCGCGCCGGATGGGCGGGCTGCACGAACAGTTGCTGGTCGGTCAGCGCCACCTTGACGAAAGGCAGCACCAGCCGGGCATACAGCCGGCGCGCGCGCTCCTGCAACTGCTGGCTGCTGAACAGCGAATCGAACAGCAATCCCACCAGATCGATCGCGTCCTCATCCTCGACGCTGAGGCGGGTGTGCTGCGGATCCAATCCCAACCGGCGCGAACCGTCGTTGAGCTGCTCACGGATCACACCGGCGAGCGTGCCGGAACCGGCCAGCGCCCGCGCGAACACATCCGCCGGCTCGGATTGCAGCAGGGAGGCGACACTGACCAGCTCTTCCAGCCGCAGCTCACGACGCTGGCCGGAAGCCACCCTGGCCGAGCGCGATCCGATCGCGGCTTCATTGCCCAACCCGCCTTCCCGCCAGGCGTGCAGCAGGTTGCGCAGCTCGCCCAACTCGGCCGACGTCGGCAGGTCGGCGCCAAGGCCCGCACCTGGATGCGCATTGCCGTGGCCTGGTCCCTCTGTGGCGTGTGCACCTGTGGCGTGCCCGCCTTGACTGTGGCGACCCTGGGCATGCCCACCTTGTTGGCCGTGCCCGTTTTGGCCATAACCGCCCCGGCCGGCTCCGCCCGGGCCATACCCACCGGCACCGTGCCCGAAACCGGGCCCGCCGGACCCCGGCTCACCGTAATCGGCACCGGCGAAGCCTTGACCATCAGCAACGCCTGGCACGGCATCGCCGAAACCTGCCGGTGCCGGCGGGCGCGGCGGAGCCTGCGCTGCAGACCGGGTATTCGCTGGCACGCCGTAACCGGCGTTCAACAGCAGGGCGTTGGCCTTCTCATAAAGCTCCGCGAGAACGCGGTTCAACGCCTTTTCGTAATGCTCAAACAGCAGACGGCGCAGGATCTCCGGGATCTGCTCGTCCCGGAAGGTCTCGACAAACGCGGCCGCCAGCCGGCTGGCGCCCAGCGGATTGAGCGCGGGCTCCGCGCCCAGTGCCGCAGCCAACACCGCCAGGCGCGCACCCATCACTTCCAGCTGGACGTTGTAGCGCTGCTCCAGCGCCGTGGCGAGCGCCTGGCCGGCCAGGTGGAAATCGATCTGGCTCTCATCGACCAATCCCAGCGGCAGGTCGCCGCTGTGACGGATGCGCAACGAGCGGAAATCATCGAAGCCCTGGGCGATCTGCTGCCGGTAACGCATGACATGGGCGGCATGATGCTGCCGCAGCACCCACAGCGCGGCCTGACTCTGGTAGAGCACCTGCGGCGAACGCGCCTCTTCGCCACTGGGCACCGTGGTGCTCAGCGCCGCCTCGATCGGCCCGTAGAATTCACCCGGCAAGCCGCCCAGTTGCTCGAGCACGAGGCGCTTGATCTCTTCAAGCACGCGCGTGGGATCGGTTGGCCTGGCGCGAACGCCGCGGAGTGATGGGATAGGCACGTGGGCTCCAGGTCCGGAGTGACGCTGATACGCCTCCGGCAACGTACTGGGCAGCATAGTGGCAAGATGGGTCAGCTTATTAACAATTTTCGCGAACTGTGATCCATGCACTCCAACGATTCGATCCCGACCAATAGCACCGCCACGATTCCCACGGCAATGGATGCCCTGACCGCCCTGGACGCACGCCGGTCCGTCCCGTTCATGCTGCTGCAGGAACCCGGCCCCGACCACGCCGCGCTGTTGCGCATCCTCGCCAGCGCGGTGCGGGTGCCCGACCACGGCCGGCGGGTGCCGTTCCGGTTCCTGAGCATTCGTGGCGATGCCCGGCGCGTGTTCGGGGAACGCCTCGCCGCGCGCCATCGCGAAGCCGATCCCGATGCCACCGAGAGCGTGGTTTCCAAGGATCTCGACCGCTACCTGCACGCACCCGTGATCGTGGTGCTGGTCGCCCGGCTCGGCCCCGACGACAAGATTCCCGCACAGGAACGCCTGCTGAGCGCGGGCTGTGCCGGTTTCGCCTTGCTGCAGGCGGCCCAGGCCACGGGTTTCCGTGGTTGCTGGCTGACCGGCTGGGCCGCCTACGACCGCGGCGTGGCCGCGCTGCTCGGCCTGGACGAAGACGAACACGTCATCGGCTTCATCCACCTGGGCACGCCCAAACGTGACGTGGCCGAGCGCGAGCGTCCCGACCCGGCCGCCCTGCTGGCCGAGTGGACACCTTGAGCCACCCGACCGGCGCACCCGCGCGCACGCTTTATCTGGTCGATGCCAGTCTGTACATCTTCCGCGCCTGGCATTCGATGCCCGACGACTTCCGCGGTGCCGACGGCTGGCCCACCAACGCGGTGCACGGCTTCGCCCGCTTCCTGCTGGAGCTGCTCGACCGCGCGCGGCCGCAGCACATCGCCATCGCGTTCGACGAGGCGCTGGACTCCTGCTTCCGCAACACCCTGTACCCGGCCTACAAGGCCAACCGCGATCCGGCGCCGGAAGAGCTCAAACGCCAGTTCGGCCATTGCCGCGCGCTGTGTGCCGCGCTGGGACTGAGCGTGCTCGGCCACCGCGAGTACGAGGCCGACGACCTGATCGGCAGCGCCTGCATCGGGGCACGCACTCAGGGCTTCCGGTCGGTGATCGTGTCGGCCGACAAGGACCTCTCCCAGTTGCTGGGCGATCACGACGAGCAATGGGATTTCGCCCGCGGCCAGCGCTGGGGTGCCGACGGCGTGCCCGCGCGGCACGGGGTGGAGGCACGCCAGATGGCCGACTACCTCGCCCTGACCGGCGATGCGGTCGACAACATTCCCGGCGTGCCCGGCATCGGCGCCAAGACCGCGGCCGCGTTGCTGGCCCACTTCGACACCCTGGACGCCCTGCTGGCCCGCATCGACGAGGTGCCCTACCTGCGCCTGCGCGGCGCGGCGAGCTGTGCGGCCCGGCTGCGGGCCCATCGCGAGCTCGCCCTGCTGTGCCGGCAACTCTCGACGATCGCCTGCGACGTGCCACTGGCTGGCAGCGCTACCCACTTCGCCCGCGGGGATGCCGACGGCACCGGTCTGGCGGCCTTGTGCGAGGACCTGCGCTTCGGCCCGATGACCCGGCGACGGCTGCACGATGCCGCCGGACTGACGTTCATGCCGGCGTAGCATCGGCAGACGATCGTATCCGCCGATTCCGGCGGTCAGGATTCGACACCCACCACGGTCAATGCACCAAGGTCAGCACCAGTCCCATGAACGACCACGACGAAGCACCCGAAATCCTCTATGACGGCCAGTGGCTGCGCATGATCCGCCGCGGCCGCTGGGAATACGCCGAGCGCA
>DASTUE010000101.1:0-2869 GCA_035759805.1 Lysobacter sp.
GATCACGTCGTCGAAGCGATGGCCGAACGGCAGGTGGTCGACGATCTTGCGCGCGTGCGGTTCGTTCTTCGCGGTCACCACGGCAAGGCGGTGGCCGGCGGCGTGCAGCGACTCGATGACCTCACCAATCCCGTCATACAGGTCGTGCTCGGCCCAGCCGTGGGTCTCGAAGCGTTCGCGGTAATGCTCGACCGCACGCTCGACATCGGCCGGATCATCAAACAACGGCCCAAAGCTGGTCCGCAGCGACGGGCCGATCCAGCGTCGCAACTCCGACTGCGGCGGCACCGCCACGTTCATCTGCGTCAACGCGTGCGCCACGCAGCGGGTGATGCCGACCGCCGAGTCGATCAGGGTGCCGTCCATGTCGAAGAACAGGGTGGGCTTCACCGGCTGGGCCTGATGCGCCACTCAGCCGCGCGCCTTGAGGACCGTCACCGCCGGCAGCTCCTTGCCTTCCAGGAACTCCAGGAACGCGCCGCCGCCGGTGGAGATGTAGCTGACCTGGTCGGCGATGCCGTACTTGTCGACCGCCGCGAGGGTGTCGCCGCCACCGGCGATCGAGAACGCGTTGCTGTCGGCGATCGCGCGGGCCAATGCCTCGGTGCCCTTGCCGAACGCGTCGAACTCGAACACCCCGACCGGGCCGTTCCAGACCACCGTGCCGGCCTCGCGGATCAAGGTCGCGTAGCGCGCCGCGGTGTCCGGGCCGATGTCGAGGATCATGTCGTCGGCGCCGACCGCATCGACCGCCTTCACCGTTGCCGGCGCGTCGGCGGCGAATGCCGGCGCGACGACCACGTCGGTCGGCACCGGGATATCGGCGCCGCGGGCTTTCGCGTCGCGCATGATCTGCTTCGCGGTGTCGACCCGGTCGAGGTCCACCAGCGACTTGCCCACGCTGTGGCCCATCGCGGCGATGAAGGTGTTGGCGATGCCGCCGCCGACGATCAGCTGGTCGACCTTGCCCACCAGCGACGCCAGCAGTTCCAGCTTGGTGCTGACCTTGGAGCCGGCGACGATCGCCAGCAGCGGCCGCGCGGGCTGGTCGAGCGCCTTGCCCAGCGCGTCCAGCTCGGCCATCAGCAACGGGCCGCCGGCCGCGACCGGCGCGTGCCGGATGACGCCGTGGGTGGACGCCTGCGCACGGTGCGAGGTACCGAACGCGTCCATCACGAACACATCGCACAGCGCGGCATACCGCTTCGCCAGCGCCTCGTCATCGGCCTTCTCGCCGACGTTCATGCGGCAGTTTTCCAACAGCACCAGCTGGCCGGGCGCGACATCGACACCGTTGACCCAGTCCTTGACCAGTGGCACGTCGATGCCGAGCAGTTCCGACAGCCGTGCAGCCACCGGAGCCAGTGAATCAGCCTCGCTCCATGCGCCTTCGGTCGGCCGTCCACGGTGCGACATCACCATCACCGCCGCGCCCTTTTCCAGCGCCAGCTTCAGGGTCGGCAATGCCGCCGTGATGCGCTGCTCGGAGGTGATCCGGCCCTCGGCGTCGATCGGCACGTTCAGATCTTCGCGGATCAGCACGCGTTTGCCGGCAAGGTCGAGGTCGGTCATGCGGAGAATGGTCATGGGCGCTTCCGTGGTCATGCGGGTGAGCCTGGACGTTCACCAGGCAGGGTCGGCCATTGTCCCGTCCGGGGAGATGCCGGGCAAACCTTGCTCGGTTGACGAAGGCGCAGCCCCGGAAAGGCGTGGCAAGCCACTGGCCAAGAAAAGCCCGGACAGCGGACGAGGGCGCGCACGGGGTATCGCCGCAAGTCGCTCCACGATATTCGCTTGGTTGCGCCGATACCCCGCACACGCCTGCACACTGACGATGCGGTTGATGGAGCAAAGCGGGAAGCCATCGGGCTGGCGGACATCTCGACTCGAGGCCAACCCTCCAATGCACGCCAAACCGATAAAACCGGCGCAACCGAAAAGACAAAGCAAGCGCCAACGTACTCGGGTAGCGCCTGTCGGGTGGCTTGGACACCAAGCGAATTTCGTGGAGCGACTGGCCAAGCTGCCCGGCAGGCGCACTCGCGAACTCCCCGCCGCAGCTCGCTCCGTGGCCAACAATCGATCCCACCGCAGATCACATGCCAAGCAACCATCGCAGCCGGAAGAAAAACAGGCGCCGATCCACTGCCACGCGCCTGTCGGGCGGCTTGGACACCAAGCGAATATCGTGGAGCGACTGGCCAAGCTGCCCGACAGGCGCCCCACGAATTCCCCGCCGCCCGCTGTCCATCGCAACGCCAATTCGACCAAACCCGGCCCTGCCGCAACAACAGCAAAATCCCCGCATATTGTGTTGACTATCAAACAAAACACGATATGTTGTGCCCGTCGGTGCCGATCCTCGCGGTCGGCTGAAAAGGGAAGCCGGTGTGAATCCGGCGCTGCCCCGCAGCGGTAAATGGAAACGAACGCCGTCTTGGCACTGGGGCAACACGCCCTGGGAAGCGACGGCCAGTAGGAAAGTCAGGCACTGCCTGCCCACGTCCAGAGCCCGAAGACCTGCCGACAACCGCGTGATGCACACCGCGCGGTGACCGGCCAGGGAGTCTTCGGGGGAAGACGGTCGGTGTCGCAGCACCCTGCCTCGCGGCGGGGTGGCAGGGCGTCCACCGATGCCCGACGACACCTTCCTTTCAGACCCGAAAATTCCACCGCCCGCGGGGGCGTGGCCGTGCCGTTGGCACCGCGTTCTTTGCGCGGAACCTGCCGGCGGTGCGTCATGCCTCCGTGCGTCGACCTTCGAGGGAAGGGCGACGACCCGTGCGCCATGCACCGGAGTCCACCCATGACCGTCCTCCAATACGCCGAGACAGACCTCGCACCACCCGGAATTGCTGCCGCCCACCCG
>DASTUE010000102.1:0-20715 GCA_035759805.1 Lysobacter sp.
GCGGGCCTGCTTTTCCATCGGCTACCGAGACAATCCGTGGCACCTGCCGGGTGTCCCGATCACCAAGCGAATTTCGTGGAGCGACTGAGCGGGATACCCGGCAGGCGCTGCCCGTGCAGTTAAACGTACTTCGCTGCTGGAACTACCCGACCGAACAACCGAACCAACCAGGCCGGCGCAGCCTGAAACCGCAACCATTGGCGACCTGCAGCTGCGTCGCCCTGCTCACCCGCCGCCGGACGCTACGACCGCATCGTCGCGGCGCGGCTGCAGCAGCACCCGCATGTCATCGCCCAGACGACGCGTCTCGATGATGTCCAGCTGCAGCTTGTCGGTCATGTGCTCGATGTTCAGCCCATCGAACAGCGGCCGTGCCCGCGACCCCATCAGCACCGGTGCGATGTAAAGCAGCAACTCGTCCACCAGCCCGGCTTCCAGGAACGCGGCGGCGAGGGTCGCGCCGGCCTCGACCTGGACCTCGTTGATGCCGCGCCCGGCCAGCAACGCGAGCACCGCATGCAGGTCGAAGCGCCCCTCCTTCACCGCCACCGTCGCCAGCTGCGCGCTGATGCCGCGGCTGAGCTTGGTGTCGGGGGCGTGGATGTACAGCGTCGGCGCATCGCCCTCGCGAACCCGGCCGCGCGCGATCGTCGCCAGGCCGGCGTCGAGCACGACCCGTAACGGCGGCTCGAACGGGCTGTCGTCGCCCAGCCGCACGGTCAGCGAGGGGTCGTCGGCGAGCACGGTGCCGGCCCCGGTGACGATCGCCCCGGCACGCGCGCGCCAGTGCTGCACGTCGTGGCGCGAAGCCTCGCCGCTGATCCACTTGGACTCGCCATTGGCCAGCGCGCTGCGCCCGTCCAGGCTGGTCGCCAGCTTGACCCGCACCCACGGCCGGCCGCGCGCGAGCCGCGACAGGTAACCGCGATTGAGCTCGCGCGCCTGGGCTTCCATGAGGCCATGGGCGACCCGGATGCCGGCGGCTTCCAGCGTGTCGAAACCGGCCCCGTCGACCTGCGGGAACGGGTCGCGCATCGCCGCGACCACCCGTCCCACACCGGCGGCAACCAGCGCATCCGCGCACGGCCCGGTGCGGCCGGTGTGCGCGCACGGCTCCAGGGTCACGTAGGCGGTCGCACCCCGGGCCCGCTCGCCGGCCGCCTGCAGCGCCAGCACTTCGGCGTGGGCTTCACCGGCGCGCAGGTGGTAGCCCTCGCCGACCACTTCGTCGCCGTGCGCGATCACGCAACCGACCATCGGGTTCGGCCGGGTCGTGTAGGCGCCGCGCTCGGCCAGGCGCAGCGCGCGGGCCATCAGCAAGTGGTCGGTGGCGGTGAATTCGGACATCGGCCAAGGTTCCTCGTCGTATTGGTTTCCGGCCGAAAGCGGTATCAACCGTTGGCCTGGCGAAAAAATCGGGGCGGCAGAGACTGCCGCATCCCTCAGCGTTTGCGCCCCTTGTCGAACGCTGGCGTCTTGTCGGACAGCGGGAATGCCCCGCCCAGCAGCGGCAGCTGGTCCTCGCCGGAGCTGTCGCTCTCCAGCCGGTCGAGTTCGTCGCGGAAATCCGCCACGTCCTGGAACGCGCGATAGACCGAGGCGAAGCGGACGTAGCCGACATGGTCGAGCTTGCGCAGCTCGCCCATCACGAACTCGCCGACCCGCATCGACGACAGCTCGCGCTCGGTGGTACGGCGCAACTGGTGCACCACCGCGCGTACCGCCGCCTCGATCTGCTCCTCGGCAACCGGGCGCTTCTGCAGCGCGCGGTCGAAGCCGGCGCGCAGCTTGCGGGCATCGAAGGCCTCCCGGCGGCCGTCGGACTTGATGATCACCGGCAGCTTCAGCTCGATGGTCTCCAGCGTCGAAAACCGCTCGCCACAGGCCTCGCACACGCGGCGGCGGCGGATCGTCGCGCCGTCGTCGGACACCCGCGAATCAATGACGCGGGTGTCGACGTGCTGGCAGAAGGGACAGTGCAAGGCGCAGGGCGGGCTTTAACCCGCCGCCTCCCCGGCTTGGACCTGGCGGGTCGAGACCCGCGCTGCGGACACGGACTCAACCATAGACCGGGAATTCCGCGCACTGCCGGGTCACGTTCCCGCGCACGCCGGCGATGACGTTCTCATCGTTCGGGTTGTCGAGCACGTCGCAGATCCAATGCGCCAGCGCGACGCAGTCGGGCTCGCGGTAGCCGCGCGTGGTCACCGCCGGGGTGCCGATGCGCAGGCCGGAGGTCACGAACGGCGAGCGCGGGTCATTCGGCACCGCGTTCTTGTTGACGGTGATGTGCGCCTGGCCGAGGGCCGCTTCCGCGTCCTTGCCGGTGAGGTCCTTGCCGATCAGGTCGATCAGCATCAGGTGGTTCTTCGTGCCGCCGGAAACAATCCGGTAGCCGCGCGAGATGAGGGTCTCGGCCATCGCCTGCGCGTTCTTGACCACCTGCGTCTGGTAGGCCTTGAACTCCGGCTCCAGCGCTTCCTTGAACGCGACCGCCTTGGCCGCGATCACGTGCATCAGCGGGCCGCCCTGCAGGCCGGGGAACACGATGCTCTGCAGCTTCTTGACCAGATCCTCGGTCGGGTCCTTGGCCAGGATGATGCCGCCGCGCGGGCCGCGCAGGGTCTTGTGGGTAGTCGAGGTCACCACGTGCGCGTGCGGTACCGGGTTCGGGTACACGCCAGCGGCGATGAGGCCGGCGACGTGGGCCATGTCGACGAAGAACACCGCGCCCACCGCATCGGCGATCCGGCGCATGCGCGCCCAATCGACCACCTGCGAATAGGCACTGAAACCACCGATCAGCATCTTCGGCTTGTGCTCGTGCGCCACGCGCTCCATTTCGTCGTAATCGATCATGCCGCTGTCATCGACGCCGTACTGGACGATATTGAACAGCTTGCCGCTGATATTGACCTTGGCGCCGTGGGTCAGGTGGCCGCCGTGGGCCAGGTTCATGCCCATCACGGTGTCGCCGGGCTGCAGCAGCGCGAAATACACCGCCTGGTTGGCCTGCGAGCCCGAATGCGGCTGGACGTTGGCGTAGTCGGCGCCAAACAGCTGCTTGAGGCGGTCGATCGCGAGCCGTTCGGCGACGTCGACGTACTCGCAGCCGCCGTAGTAGCGCTTGCCCGGATAGCCCTCGGCGTACTTGTTGGTCAGCACGCTGCCCTGGGCCTCCATCACCCGCGGGCTGGCGTAGTTCTCCGACGCGATCAGCTCGACGTGGTCTTCCTGGCGCCGCGCCTCGTTGGCGATGGCCTGGGCAAGTTCGGGATCAAAACCTTCGATACGTGCGTCGCGCGGGAACATTGCCACTCCGGGATCAGATGGGGAAAGGGACTTCGGAGTTTAGCCCCGCGGGAGGGTACCGGGCCACGTCGGGGAATCCGGCTCTTCTCGCAGTCAAAGGCGCTGAGAGCATGAAGTAGTGCCTTCTGGGCATCCCGAACAGTCGCTCCACGATATTCGCCTGGTGCTCGGGAGACCCGGAAGGCACCACTGGAAGGTCTCGGTGGCCGAGGGGAAAGCGGGTTCGCGCGGTTTTATGGCAAAACACAGCACACGAAGCCAATGAATAGTCGATGCAGCCTCTTGGCGGGATGGCAGACAGCAGGTCATGGCTGGCTGGTCGACGAGACTCTGTTTCCGAGCCGAAAGATCAAGTCGTTGCTTGCCATTGCGCGGCCAGCGCCTGCCGGGTATCCCGCTCAGTCGCTCCACGATATTCGCTTGGTGATCGGGACACCCGGCAGGCGCCATCGGAATCTTTCGGTGGCCGACGGAAGATCAAAAGCGGAGTCGGCGACTGGTTTTGGCGTAGCAAGGCCTGTGGGTAGCTCCACACAGCGAAGCATGTGTACCTGCACGAGCAGTGCCTGTCGGGTGCCCCGCTCAGTCGCTCCACGAAATTCGCTTGGTGATCGGGACACCCGACAGGCACCACCGGAATCTTTCGCTGGCCGAAGGAAAAAGCAGATTCACAATGCGCGACACCTAACGAATCGCCATTGCGACGTCCTGGCGGGGTGTTGCGGACAGCAGGCCATGGGTGAGCGTGACCCGCTTGCGCGGCATTGCCGCGCGGGTCACGTGAACGCCCGGCGCGCTGCGCCGGGCCGGACCGCGGAGCGGGCCTGCAGCGGTGAGTGCGGGCATGGGTGAGTGCAGGCGGCTTGCGCGGCACTGCCGCGCGCCTGTGCGAACGGCCGGCGCGCTGCGCCGGACCGGGCCGCGAAGCGGGCCGCCCGAACCGGGCAGCAAGCACCCCGGCAGGGCGACGCTGCAGCCGAAGCCGTTGAAGCCGCCTTTGCCTTTGTTGTTGCTGTTGCTATTGCTGGCTACTCACGCTACCGCTACTTACTCGCCCGCCCCCAGCGAACCCCAACCCGCCCTGACCCGGCCCCATGCAGGAACGTCCGGTATCCGGGATAATGGCCGGCTATCGAATCTTCCCGGCCCCTGCCTGCGCGCAGGGCGTCGCCGTCTGCCTGCGGAGCCCCCGAATGTCGCAATACATCTACACCATGAACGGTGTCAGCAAGACCGTTCCGCCGAAGCGCGAAATCATCAAGGACATCTCGCTGTCGTTCTTCCCCGGCGCCAAGATCGGCCTGCTGGGCCTGAACGGTGCGGGCAAGTCGACCGTGCTGAAGATCATGGCCGGGGTCGACCAGGACTTCACCGGCGAGGCGCGTCCGGCCAAGGGCATCAAGGTCGGTTACCTGGCCCAGGAACCGCAGCTCAACCCCGAACACACAGTGCGCGAAGCGGTCGAGGAAGGCCTGGGCGAGGTGATCAATGCCCAGGCCGCGCTGGACAAGGTCTACGAGGCCTACGCCGACGAGAACGCCGATTTCGACAAGCTCGCCGCCGAGCAGCAGCGGCTGGAGGCGATCCTTGCCACCGGTGACGCACATACGCTGGAGCACCAGCTGGAAGTCGCCGCCGATGCGCTGCGCCTGCCGCCGTGGGACGCGGTCGTCGGCAAGCTGTCGGGTGGCGAGAAGCGCCGCGTCGCGCTGTGCCAGCTGCTCCTGCAGAAGCCCGACATGCTGCTGCTGGACGAGCCGACCAACCACCTGGACGCCGAATCGGTCGAATGGCTGGAGCAGTTCCTGGCCCGCTACACCGGCACCGTCGTGGCCGTCACCCATGACCGCTACTTCCTCGAGAACGCGGCCGAGTGGATCCTTGAGCTCGACCGCGGTCGCGGGATTCCGTGGAAGGGCAACTACACCGCGTGGCTGGAGCAGAAGGGCGAGCGTCTGAAGCAGGAAGAGTCGGGCGAGAAGGCGCGCCAGAAGGCGCTGGCCAAGGAGCTGGAGTGGGTGCGCAGCAACGCCAAGGGCGGCCGCACCAAGGGCAAGGCGCGCATGGCGCGGTTCGAGGAGCTCAACTCGGTCGAGTACCAGAAGCGCAACGAGACCAACGAGATCTTCATTCCGCCCGGCGAGCGGCTGGGCAACTCGGTGATCGAGTTCAAGAACGTGTCCAAGTCGTTCGGCGACCGCCTGCTGATCGACGACCTCAGCTTCATCATTCCGCCGGGCGCGATCGTCGGCATCATCGGCCCCAACGGCGCCGGCAAGTCGACCCTGTTCAAGATGATCACGGGCCAGGAAACACCGGACAGCGGCGAGATCATCAAGGGGCCGAGCACCAAGATCGCCTATGTCGACCAGAGCCGCGACAAGCTGGAGGGCAACCACAACGTCTTCCAGGAAATCTCCGGCGGCGCCGACATCCTCAACATCAACGGCATCGAGATCCAGTCGCGCGCCTACCTGGGCCGGTTCAACTTCAAGGGCCAGGACCAGCAGAAGCTGGTCGGCACGCTGTCGGGCGGTGAGCGCGGCCGCCTCCACCTGGCCAAGACCCTGCTGCAGGGCGGCAACGTGCTGCTGCTCGACGAACCATCCAACGATCTGGACGTCGAGACCCTGCGCGCACTGGAAGACGCGATCCTGGAATTCCCGGGCTGCGCAGTGGTGATCAGCCATGACCGCTGGTTCCTGGACCGCATCGCGACCCACATCCTCGCCTTCGAGGGCGATTCGCACGTGGAGTACTTCCAGGGCAACTACCGCGAGTACGAGGAAGACAAGAAGCGTCGCCTCGGCGAGGAAGGCGCCCAGCCCAAACGCCTGCGGTTCAAGGCGCTGAAGTGACGGATCGGCCCGCACCGCAGGTGCGGCTTTGCCGATCCGTCATCCCCGCGAAAGCGGGGATCCAGGGACGTTTGCGAGCCACCGGCTCGCGCCCGATCGAACGCCCGAGCGCCATGCGCGAGGGCCGGGGATCGCAGGATCCAGGGACGTCGCTCGCTGTTTGCTTTTTGCTGTTGCCGTCGTACTGATTCCGCAAGTGAAGAAATCGAAGTCGCGATCCCGAACGTGCGAGGAATGTACAGGTCGCGACTTACGCCCAACGGAAGTCCCCTTGGGGGACGTCGCTCCTACGCTCCAAGCCAGTGACACATTGGTGATCGGTTGATCCCGGAGAAACGAAATGACCTTCATGCAGGCCCTGAAACAACGCTGGTCCGATGCCGATTCGCTGGTCTGCGTCGGCCTCGATCCGGAGCCGGCGAAGTTTCCGGCGCAGTTCGCCGACGATCCCGATGCGGTGTTCCACTTCTGCCGCGACATCGTCGACGCGACCGCCGTGCACGCCTGTGCGTTCAAGCCGCAGATCGCCCATTTCGCCGCGCTGGGCGCGGAGGACGCGCTGGCGCGGCTGATCGCGCACATCCACGCCACCCACCCCGGCATCCCGGTGATCCTGGACGCCAAGCGCGGCGACATCGGCAGCACCGCGCAGCATTACGCCAGCGAGGCGTTCGACCGCTACCGCGCCGATGCGGTGACCGCGAACCCGTATCTGGGCCGCGACTCGATGCAGCCGTTCCTGGACCGCGCCGACCGCGGCGTGGTGATCCTGTGCCGCACCTCCAACCCCGGCGCGAGCGACCTGCAGGACCTGCTCGTGACCGGCGACGGCATCGAACGTCCGCTGGAGCGACCGCTGTACCAGCACGTTGCCGAAACCGTCGCACGCGACTGGAACGACCACGGCAACTGCGCCCTGGTGGTCGGCGCGACCTGGCCGGAACAACTGCGCGAAGTGCGCGCGATCGTCGGCGACCTGCCCTTCCTGGTGCCCGGCGTCGGCGCCCAGGGCGGCGATGTCGAGGCGGTGGTGAAAAACGCGAAGACCGACGACGGCACCGGCCTGATGGTCAGTTCCTCGCGCGCGGTGCTGTATGCCTCGCGCGGCGGGGACTTCGCCGAAGCTGCGGCGACCGTGGCAAGCCAGCTGCGCGAGCAGATCAACCGCTACCGCTGATTTCACTCCCCGCGCGAGCGCCGTCTCGCGCTACGACCGGCTCCGCAGCAACGCCCGCGCCACCGCGAACGGGAAGCGCGACCAGATCGCGGCGAACACGGCGGCACGCAGGAGCGGACCGCGCTGGCTGGCCTCGAACTTGCTGAAATAGCGCCACAGGCCGCGGTGCTTGTGCCACTCCACGAACCACGGATTGGAGCGGCTGGACACGCCGCGGACGTGGACCACCCGCACCTGGTTGGCCACCGCGATCACGGCGCCGGTAGCGGCCACCCTCCGGCACAGGTCGAGGTCCTCGGCATGCAGACGGTAGCCCTCGTCGAAGCCGCCGATACGCTCGAACAGGCTGCGCGACAGGAACATCAGCGCGCCGGATACCGCGTCGACCGGCTGCAGCAACTGCATGTCGTCGGGGGCGATCTCCAGCGGGCGGTCACCGCGACGAGGCGCGCCATTCGCCGATCCCTCGAGCGCGATGGCGCGGCCACCACGCAGCGCGTCGGGGAACCGCCGCAACAGCGCACCGGGCATTCCGGCGAACATCGCCACGAAATCGGGATGGCGCCGACGCGCGGCCGGATCGCGCCGGCCGTCCTCATCGACCAGGTCGGCGCCGAGCAGGAGCTCATCGGCGGCTGCCTCGCCGCGCGATACCGCCAGTGCGCGCAGCCGGGCGAGAGTGTCGGCTTCCAGCAATGCATCGGGATTGACGAACGCCAGCCAGCGGCACCCCGCAGCCGTTGCAGCCACATCGGCCGCGCCCTGGTTGCAGGCGACCGCGAAGCCGGGGTTGTCGGGATTGGCGATGAAGCGTACGCGCGGGTCGGCGGTGGCGTGGCGCTGGACGATCGCCAGGCTGCCGTCGCTGGAGAGGTTGTCCACCACCCGGATCGCAGCCACGCCGCCCGCGGCACGCAGGCGCTGCAGGCAGTCGTCGATGGTGGACGCGCTCTGGTAGGTGACGACGACGACGGCGATGTCGGCGTTGCCGGGCGGTGCGGAGGAAGGGTCGATCATGGAAGCGGAACGGTGGGCGTCGCCGGATGGTCGGTCGCAACGGGCGACTCGTCCACCGCGGATTGCTCCACGGGGGATTGCTTCACTGGCGATTGCTCCAGCGGGGATTGCTCCACCGGATCGGGCCGCGGCGGGACCGGCGGCCTTTTCCCGCCATCGCCGGACACCCGATCGCCAGCCACCGGCACGGCCGGCTCCAGCGGGTCCGGGAACAGGTCCGCCTGCGGCACGGGCGGGCCGACCGTGGCGAGCCAGTGCTCCAGCTGGCGGCGCGCGGCCTGCAACGGGTCGCGCATCAGGAAGCCGGCCAGGCGCGGATGCCAGTCGGGCCAGCGGACGGCCAGGCGGTCCATGTCGCCATCGAACGGCGCGCCCTCCGCCGCCCGGGCCACGAACGCCGACTCGCACAGCACGTTGCGCCAGCCCAGCCCCGACAGCCGCAGCGACAGGTCGATCAGGGCCGCATACCAGGACCCGTAACTGGCACTGTCCAGCCCGCGTGCGCGCTGGCGCGCGGTACCGCGCAGCAGCACCGCGTGGCCGACCGCGGCGGGCAACTCGGGATGGGCCGCCGGCATCCGGGCAGCGGCACGGGCGAGGCGTTCCGGGTCGACCGGCATCGGGTCGACCTCTCCCATGCGTGGCCAGCCGACGGCTTCACCGGCGTTGCACCACGGGGTCACGGTGGCGATCGAGCCATCGCCGGCCAGGCAGGCGGCCATGCGCTCCAGCCAGCCCGGCAGCGGTACGGCGTCGGCCGCGAGCACCGCGACGTCCGCATCGCCGCAGGCGGTAAGCATCTCGTCGAGGTGGGCGAGCTCGCCGATGCTGCGCTGGCGACGGGTGTAGTCGGCTTTCAGTGCGGTGCGCACCATCCAGCGTTCGATGATCGCGTAACCGCGCGGGCCGGCCTGGGCGTCGTCGGCGAGCCAGACCCGGGTACCGGCGGGCGTGCCGGCATCCAGCGCGGCCAGGCAGGCATCCAGCGCATCGTCATCGCGGCCGACCGGCACCACCACGATCGGCAGCTCAGCCATGCCGCCGATCCCCCGCCGGTGGAAAAGCGCCGCCTCGCGCAGGCCATGCCGGACTCACGGTTTCGACGGGCGGTGCAGCGGCTCCAGCGCGCGGAAACGCCGGCCGTATTCGTCGGTCAGGTCACGTGCCTCCTGCGGGTTGCGCACGATGGTCGGGGTCAGCAGCACGATGGTTTCCTCGCGTCGGGTCGCGGATGTCTGGGTACCGAACAGGCCGCCGATCACCGGGATCCGGTTCAGCCCCGGGAAGCCCCTGGAACCGCGGACCACGCTGTCGCGGATCAGGCCGGCCAGCATCACCGTGTCGCCGCTCTGGATCGCCGCCTCGGTCTTCAGCTTGCGGGTGTCGATGCGCACGTTGCCGAAGCGGTCGGGCTCGCCGCCGGGCGCGCTGACCTCCTGCACGATGTCCAGGAACACCATGCCGTCCTTGGTCACCCGCGGGCGTACCTTGAGGATCACGCCGGTGTCCAGGTACTGGACCTGGCTGTAGCTGGTGTCGTTGCCCAGGCCGGGATTGACCGTGACCGAGGACACCGGGATCCGGCTGCCGACGTTGAAGGTCGCCTCGGCGTTGTTGCGCACCACCACCGACGGCGTCTGCAGCATGTTCACGTCGGTGACCGAATCCAGCGCCTTGATCACCGCGGCGGCGTTGCGGCCCAGGAACGTCCAGGCCAGGCCGCCGGGGTTGCCGACCGCCTGGCCGACGCTGCCCGACAGCGTGCTCCAGGTATCGCGTCCCACTGCATCGGGCAGGCCGTTGTCGGTCACGGCGTTCTCGAAGAACCAGTTGACGCCGTATTCCAGTTCGCCGCCCAGCTGCACCTCGACCACCTGGGCCTCGATGTGGACCTGCATCGGCATCACGTCGAGCTGGACGATCACGTCCTTGATCGACTTCCACGCCTGCGGGCTGGAACGCACCAGCAGCGCATTGGTTTCCTCCACCGCCGACACGCCGACCTTGTCGCCCTCGACCTCCAGGCTGACGCTGGCGTTGCCGCTTTGCTTGGCGCCCAGCGACAGCTCGCCGTCACCGCCGCCCTGGCCGCTTCCGCCCTGACTGCCGAAGCCCATGCTGGAGCCGGAATCGCCGGAAGTGATCTCGGCCGACTCCAGTCCGGGCATCAGTGTCGGGGCACCACGGTCCCCATTGCCGGCGCTGCTGCCCGAGCCGCCGAACACTTCCGCCAGCCGGTCGGCCAGGTCGCGCGCCTTGATGTACTTGAGCGGGTAGGAAAACAGCTGCACCGAGCCGCCGGCGCTGTCGATGCGATCCAGCCACTGCTGGATGTCACCCAGGTAATCCGGCTGGGAGGTGATCACCATCACCGCGTTGGCGCCTTCCAGCGGCATGAAACGGAACATGCCCGCCACCGGCGACTTGCTCTGCTCGCCGAACACCTTCTCCAGATCGGCCACCACCTGCGGGGCCTTGCCCGACTGCAGCGGGTACACCCCGACCGACATGCCCGACAGCCAGTCGACATCGAAGATCTCGATCGTGCGCAGGTAGTTCTGCAGCTCCGCGCGGGTGCCGCCGATGCTGATCACGTTGCGCGCGCTGTCGGTGCCGACGATCGCGTTGGGGCGCGCGTAGGGTTCGAGGATCTTCTTCATCTCCTCGGCCGAGATGTAGCGCAGCGGCACCGTGCGCACCTCGAAGCCGCGCGCATTGGCGGCGCTGCCGGTACGCGGCGCGACGGTGCCCGCCAGCGCCTGGTCGGCCGGCACGATGGTGTAGCGCCCGCCGCTGTAGGTCATGCGCGCGTTGTTCCAGCCCAGCACCTGGTCCAGCAGGCTGATCGCCTCGGCCGGACTGACCGGCTTGGGCGTGGCCATGGTCACCGTGCCCTGCACGCCCGGCGCGATCACGTAGTTCTGCCCCAGCATGTCGCCCAGGATCGCCTTGACCACGGCCTGCAGGGATTCGCCCTCGAAATTGAACGTGGCCTCGCCGGTAGTGGCGCCAAACCCCGGCGGCGGCGCGGCCGCGGCGGCGCGGTTGATGAACTGCCCGGTGCCGCGACGGACCTGCGCTTTCGGGCCGGTCTCGTCAGCCGGCAAGGCCTGCGTTTCCACGCTGTCGGGTGCATTGAGCGCCGCGGTGCCGTCGCTGCGGATCTGCACCCCGGCCGCACCCGGCGGATGCAGCGTTCCCTTGCGTTGCACGCTGGCGACCGGCGAACTGGCGCACGCGACCAGGGCCGCCACGACCAGACCCACGACGAGATGGCGCGCGACACGCAGCACGCGGTTTGTCGCCGGCACGGGGCGACGCGATGAAAGGGGGCGATCGAGGGAGGATGGCTTCATTCCGGGCTCTATCGGCCGTTGGCCGGTGGTGGCGATGGTGGCGGGGGCGGCGGCGAGGCTTGCTCGCGCAACTGGGCGCGGCGCGCTTCGATGCGTTGGCGGATCGCGTCCATCTGCGCGCGTTCTGTCGCCGGTGTCGTTGCGGCGGCATCGGTTACGGGTGGTGTTGCGGGCGATGGCGCCGGTCTGGTTGTTTCCCCTGCGGCAGCCGCACGGGGCGCGACCGGGGTGGCGGGTTTCGCATTGCCATTGGCTGCCGGAGTTGCCGGCATTGCCATCCGGGCCTCTCCCGGAGCATGGCCCGGCGGTTCGCCACCCACCCCGTCAAACACCCGCAACGGCAGTGTCCGCCGCCCCTCCGGCCCTTCGAAGACCGCGCTGCGCTCATCCAACTCGACCAGCCGCCAGTCGGACTGCGGATTGACCGGCTGGTCCAGCTTGACCCGCAGGGACCCGCTTCCGTCCGGCGGCTGGACGATCGCCAGCCTCAGGCCGGGAGTGATCAGCACGCTGGTCAGGACGTAGTCGAACCCCTCGGTCCGCGCTTCGCCATCGCCACCTTCCAGGAAGAACGGGTGCGGGCGGCGATCGGCCGCAAACAGCGGACGCGCGGCGATCTCCGCGTACTGCTCGGCGGGACCGAGCACCAGCGCCGGCACCGGGTCCGGCAAGGGCAATGCGGCCAACAAGGCGGGACCGTCGGCCGGCGAACCGAGCCGGCTGCCCATGCCTGCCAACGCCAGCAACCAGCCCAGCACGGCCCACGCGGCCAGGCCGGCGAGCAACCAGGTACGCGGGCCGACGTCATCAACGCGCACGCGGCACCTCCGTCGGCAACGGCAGATCGGCGGGAACCAGATAGCCGTACAGATCGAAGGACACATCCAGCCCGCCGCTGCCGGCCGACTCGCCGCGACCGAGGTAGTTGCGCTGGGTCAACAGGTTGAGGTTGTCCACGAACAATCGCGGCGCGCCGCTTTCCAGCAGGTACAGCACCCGGCTCGTCTCGGGAGTGCCACAACGCAGGCGCACCTGGACCACGACCCGCGTGTAGGCCTCGCGGTTGTCCGGCTCCAGCGGCGAGCGGTTGGCGATCGCGCAGCTGCGGTTGCCCGGACTGGCTTCGGCGACCACGGTTTCCAGGCGCTGGATCAGGCTGGCGATGGCCAGTTCGGGATTGTCCTCGGGCAGGAAACCCGGCCGCTGGTCCTGCTGCGCGCGCACCTGCTGCAAGCGCTCGACCACCTGGGGGGCCTGCCACAGCTGCGTGCGCAGGCGCAGCTCGCGCTCCTGCAGCGATGCGATGCGGTCGCCCGCCTCCCGCATCGGCACCGTCCACCACGGATGGATCAGCACGGCATAGGCGAGGCCCAGCACGAGCAGCAACAGCCCCAGCGCGAGCCAGCGGTCACGGTACTGCCCGGCGTCAGCGGGCCGGCGGGGCAGGCGCATCGGTGGTCTCCGTGGCAGCCGGCGGATTCGCCGCCGGTTGATTGGCCGCAGCAGTGACCGCGAGGTTGGCCGTCAAGGTGAAACGGTCGCGGCCGCTGCCGGGGTCGGGTTGCAGGGCGCCGGCCAGCGCGGGCGAGCGCCACTGCCGGGCACCCTGCAACTGGCTGATCAGTCCCGCCGCCTTGCTGCTCAGGCCGATCAGCATGAGCTGGTCGTCGGTGATCGACAGCTTTTCCAGGTACGTGTGGTCGGGCAGGCGGCGGGTCAGCTCATCGATGACCTCGACCGTGGGCGGCCGCTGGGCACGCTTGCGGTCGAGGAAAGCCTGGCCTTCGACCAGCCGGGTCAGCTGCTGGCGTTGCGCGGCCGCACGCCGGCCCGCGTCGGCCTGGGCGGCGATGGCCTGCTCCAGCGTGGCCGCGGCGGCGCGCCGGTTGTCGAGCAACTGCCACAGCAGCGCCGCGACGGCGGTGACGGCGATCAGCGCCAGGGCGATATTCCAGACCGTCGCGGGATCGCGCTGGCGGCGTCGTTGCGAGGGCGGCAGCAGGTTGACGCCCAGCGCCGTGCCATCCGCCGCGGCGACGTCGATCCCCGCCAACCCGGAGGCCAGCGGCCCCAGTGCGGCCAGCTGCGGATCCAGCACCTGGCGCGGCACCGCGACCAGTTCGACGTCGAGCTGGCCGTCGCTCTCGCGACGTCCCAGCACGCGCGCATCGAACGCGACCGCGTCGGCCGCGAACGGCGTCTGCCGGTCGATCTCGAAGCCGACCACATCGCGCAGGCGTTCGGCGGCGGCGGCGGGCAAACCCATGCGGCGACGCAGGCCGCTGGCGGCCGGCAGCAGCAGCCAGCGCGGCAGATCCTCCAGTCCGGTGGCCAGCACCGGCGCCAGCGGATCGTCCGACCGCACGGACTCTGCGGCAAGCGACTCCCTGACCAGACCCGCCAGCGGCAGCCGGGCAAGATCCTGCACCTCATCCGCGCGCTCGCGGCGCAATTGCAGATCCTCGCCATCCACCTGCAACAACAGGCGGCCGCGGCCGAAACCCAGTGTCCGCCGCATGCCCTTGGGCAGCCAGGCCGCCAACGCACGCCCCCACCACAAGACAAAGCCGCCCGCACCCGGCTGCAGGCGGGCGCCGAGGTGACTCAGGCGACCGCCGACGCGTTCGCCCAGGCTGGAACCCCTCTGACTCATCGTGGCGAAGCTCCTTCTTCCCAATGCAACGCGATATAGGCCGCGGCCGGGCCAGCGTGGCCGTCCGCACGCACAACGGCGCGCAGCAGCGACTGTCGGCCATCGGCCAGCCGGGCCAAGCTGTCGATACTATACGTACCGCTGCGGCTGGTTCCGGATCCGCCGATGCCGGGCACGGCGGGCCCGCCATCACTGGCCGGGCGACCGGTCACCGGGTCGACGCCACGCTGGGCAACGATCGCCGCCCCGTCCATGCCCAGCGCATCCAGCACCGCCGCCGATGCAGACGCCGGATCCGGCCGTGGCAGGCCGCTGTAGACCGTCACGTGCGGGGCGAGCCGGACATACAACCCGGGCGTGAAACCCAGCACCTGTTCCAGCTCGGCGATGCTTTCGAAATCCGCATCCTTGGCCCCGTAGGCACGGCCGGCCGCGGCGTAGGCGGCATCCTCCGCGCCACCGGCGGGCTGGGTCAGCGAATCGATGTCGCGCCAGTCGATGATCGCCGCCGCCAGTTGCGCGGCCTCGGCCCGGTCGCTGCCGAGCACACGCAACAGCTCGGCCAGCAGGGTCGCGTCGGCCCGGTTCAGATCGACCTTGCCGTTCTCGTCGACGATCCGGATCTCGAGCTGCGCGCCTTGGTACCGCCATGCATACGGCCGGCCGTCGGGCTGCCATTGCAGCTGCGGATCGGTCATGCCTATCCGGTGGACCGCGTACTCCAGTCCCGCACGCGCGGCGCTGTCGGCCGCGAGCCCGCGCACCAGCACCTGCCCCTGCATGTGCTCGACGCGGGCGGTCAGGGCGAAGCTGCCGACCAGCGCCGTCAACAGCACGATCAGCCACAGCACCAGCAGCAAGGCCGCGCCGCGTTCGCGCCCGGAACCCGATCGCCGCGTCCGCGCCGTCATCGCCAGCCACCCACGACGCCGCTGCCGGCTTCAACGCCCATCGCCTGCGGGAGTGCCACCACCAGGGTCGGCCAGGTGCCGCCGCCCACGTCGGTGAACGTCACTTCCACCAGCAGCGGCAGCCGGTCGGGGGTCTCCCAGCGGTCCTGCCATGCCCCCAGCCCACCGGACACGGCGTCCAGCCCGCGGTAGCGGAACCGCGCCGACGCCAGTCCTTCCACCAGCAGCTCGGGGGCGCGCTGCCGGGGGTCTTCGATGGTTTCCCCGGCGGACACGATGTCGAGCACAAGTTCGATCCGGGTCGTCCCGTTGCTGCGCTGGATCCGGACATCGTGCGAATACGGACCGCCGCGGCCGAGATAGTCCGGCAGATCGGCGACGAACCGCATCCGCTCGGGCTCGCCAAGGAAGCGTTGCGGCAGCGCATTGTCCTGGCCGGTGCTGAATGCGATCGGCCGCGCGGCCGCCAGCCGTTTGCGCAGGAACCCCTCGACCGCGCGCACCCGTTCGCTGCGCGCGGCCAGCGACTCGCCACGGGTGGCGGTCTGGCTGGCGGCCGACAGGGTCGCGAACGCCAGCGCCAGGCCCGCGGCCAGCAGCACCGTCGCCAGCAGCACCTCGACGAGGGTGAAGCCGCTCGCTTTGGCGGCACTGCCGCCAGAGCGGCTGAACGCCGCGCAGCTGTGCTGCGTGGCCGGATCAAAGCTCCTCGCTTTGGCGGCACTGCCGCCAAAGCGGCTGAACGCCGCGCAGCTGTGCCGCGTGGCCGGATCAAAGCTCCTCGCTTTGGCGGCACTGCCGCCAGAGCGGCTGAACGCCGCGCAGCTGTGCTGCGTGGCCGGAATGCCAACCTTCGCCGTCCCCGCCCAAAGGATGCCGCCGCAACGGTTCGCAATCGCCCATCGCCGGTGCCCGCCCGCCAGACGCTTCACGGCGCACCTCCGACGGTCGAATCCGCCGATCCCAGCCGCAGGCTCCGCAGTTGCAGGTGCCCGCGCGGGCCGCCGTCACCCCAGCGCACGTCGAGGTCCAGCTCGTACAGGATCGGACCCGCCGGTTCGCGAAACCGGTTGGCCAGCGCCGGATCCTGCCAGGGGCTGACCCGCAACGACCATTGATAGCGCCCGTCATCGAAGTCGCCATTGCGCTCGCCGGCCTTCAGCGGCTCGATGATGCCCACCGTGTCCAGCAGCGACTGCGCGTGCAGTGCCGCACGGCCCGCATCGCCGGACCAGCGCACCTGGCGGGTCGCGCCGGACAGGGTGCCCAGCAACAAGGTCAGCGCCGCGGCGAGCAGGGCGAACGCGACGATCACCTCGATCAGGGTGTAGCCCCGTTGCGAGCGGGCAGGCTGAAGACGGGCAGGCGGCCGACCGTCCTGTCGCGCGCAGTCGTGCAGCGAACCCATGCGCTGGCCGACGCGCGCGCGCATCAGCGCCCGGCTCCGGTCCGCTGCAGGGTGACCTGCCCGGTCAGCCAGGCCACGTCGACCTCCCAGCCGGCGTCGCCGCGGCTGAGCTGCACCCGCCCGCCGGTCGCCGCGCCGTCGGCGAAGAACATCACTGCGCCCTCGTCGGCGGCGGGCTGGACTTCGCGCGCACCGATGAAGCGGACCTGCAGCTCAGGCGGGATCGTTCCGTGGTGGCCGTTCGGCGCCTGCCAGGTGCGGCCCTGCGGGTCGATCGTGAAACGCTGCGGCTGCCCGGTCGCGATCGCGTGGGTGCGGGTGTAGCGCAGCTCGGCGGCGACCTGCTTGGCCGCCGCGCGCAATTGCGTTCCCTTCATGCCACCACTGAACGCGGCCACCGCCAGCAGACTCGCGGCGGCGATCAGACCGACCACCAGCAGCATCTCCAGCAGCGAGACGCCGGCCTGTCGTCGGCGACCGGGAGCCATGGAAAGCCTCACCACTGCGACCTCAGGGTGTCCACGGTCCGGTCACGTCATTCGTAGCGGATATCGCTGTCGACGCTGGTGCCGCCGACCTTGCCGTCCTTGCCCAGGATGACCAGATCGAACGGCCCGTTCTCGCCGGGCGCGCGGTATTCCACCGGGTGGCCCCAGGGATCGCTGAGTTCGGCGGCCTTGGCGTACGGGCCGAGCCAGCCGGCGGCATTGCCGGGCTCCACGACCAGCTCGTTCAACGTGGTCGGCAGGCGGCCGGTGTCCATCTGGAACGCATCGACCTTCTGCGCCAGCGTCATCACCTGCGACTTGGCCAGGTTGGCCTTGGCGCGGTCGGCACCGCCGAGCACGCGCGAGCCGACGAAGGTCAGCACCGCGCCGATCAGCACGATCACGATGATGATCTCGATCAGGCTCATGCCGGCCTGTTGCGCGGCGGACGGCGAGCGGGAGTTTCGGGCCCGCAAGTTTCGGGAGAGGGAACGGCTGCTTTGCATTGTGGAAGTCCTTTGTGGAATGGGTGGCCGGCCTGGCCGGGCCTGTCGTATCAATACCGCGCAATGTCTGGGAGTTCGTCGAAGCCGTCCATGGCGCTGCCATCGGGCTCCGGATCGTCCAGCCCGGCCATCCGTGGCCGGGCATTCGGGCCAGCGCGAGCCAATGGCTCGCAAGCACTGGCCCTCATCCAATCGAATTGGTCAGGTCGTACAGCGGCGTCAGCACCGCCATCACCACCATCCCGACCAGGCCGGCCAGCACCACGGTGACGATCGGCACCAGCGCCGCCAGCATGCGGTCCAGCGCCAGCGCGGTCTGGTGCTCGAAGGTCTCCGCGGTCTTGACCAGCATCGTGTCCAGCGCGCCGGACTCCTCGCCGACCTGGATCATCTGCAGCGCCAGCCGCGGGAAGCGCTTGCCGCGCGCCAACGCGGTCGACAGCGCCACGCCGTTCTTGACCTCCTCGGCCGCCGCGGCGACATCGGCGGCCAGCACCCGGTTGTCCATCACCTTCTGCGCGATGCCGAGCGCGGCCATCAACGGCACGCCGTTTTTCACCAGCGTGCCCAGGGTGCGCGCCAACCGCGCCGTCTCGATCTTCGCCACCAGCCCGCCGAAGAACCGGCGCCGCAGCAGCCAGCCATCCAGCGCCTCGCGGAACACCGGGTCGCGACGCTTGCGGTCAAACCACAGCAACAGCAACGCGGGCACCACCAGCAACACGATCCACCAGTCGCGCACGAACAGGCCGACCCCGAGCACGACCCGGGTGAACGCCGGCAGCGGCGCATCCAGGCTTTCGTACATCTGCGCAAACTGCGGCACCACGTAGCCGAGCAGGAACAACAGGCTCAGGCCGACCATCACCAGCAGGATCGCCGGATAGATCAGCGCATTGATCACCCGCCCCTGCATCGCGCGCGAGCGCTCCAGGTAATCGGCCAGCCGCGACAGCGTCTCGTGCAGGCTGCCGCCGGCCTCGCCGGCGCGGACCATGTTGACGTACAGCCGCGAGAACGTGCCGTGCTGGCGCTCCAGCGCGGTCGACAGCGAAGTGCCGCCGCGCACTGCATCGCGCACATCGCTGACCACCCGCCGCGCGGTCTCGTCCTCGGGCAGTTCCAGCAGGATCGTCAGCGCACGGTCCAGCGGCTGCCCGGCGCCGAGCAGGGTCGCCAGTTGCTGGGTGAACTGGACCAGCCGCTCGCCCGAAAACGGCCGCGGCTTGAACAGCCGTCGCCACACCGGCATCCCGCCACCCTCGCTGGCCAACCGCGCCTCGACCGGCAGGTGCCCCTGCTCCTGCAGGCGCGCCGCGACCTCGGCATCGCTGACCGCCTCCATCTGGCCGTCGAGCATCTCGCCGCGCACGTTGATCGCCTTGTAGGTATAGAGGGGCATGGGTATCTACCGTCATTCCCGCGAAAGCGGGAACCCAGCGACTTCGGTACCGGCTGCACTGATTTTCGGCCAAAGATCAGTCCAGTACGGATTGTTCATCTCAATAAGCTGCAGCTTCCAATCCCTGCGCCATTTCTTGATGCGTTTCTCTCGGATGATGGCCGACTCCATGGTGTCGTGCATTTCGTACCACACCAGTCGTGTGACTTCGTGTTGTCGGGTAAAACCCTCGCCCAGATGATTGCGGTGCTCCCAGATGCGCTTCACGAGGTTGCCGGTTACTCCGACGTACAGGGTCCCATTGCGGTCGCTGGCAAGGAGGTAAGTGGCAGGCTGTCGGTCCATGACGTTCCTGTGCAGGTAGTGGCGATGAGGCACTGGGTTCCCGCTTTCGCGGGAATGACGAAGTGACTTGATGTGGGCCGGACATCCTCGTTCGCGGGAATGACGGAGTGAATTGGCGTGGGTCGGGCTTCCCCGCCGGTGGAAATGACGGTGTGCGCTGACACACGACAACGCCACCTCACGCATCCTCGGTCACCCGCAGCACTTCCTCGATCGTGGTCAGTCCGGCCATCGCCTTGAGGATGCCGTCCTCGTACATCGTGCGCATGCCGGCGTCGCGGGCAATGCGTTCGATCTCGCCCATGCCGGCGTGGCGCATCACGGCGCGGCGCAGGTCGTCGTTGATGACCATGAATTCCATGATCGTGGTGCGGCCCTGGTAGCCGGTCGGCGCCAGTGCCGAGGCGCGCGGCCGGTGCAGGAAGATCTCGCCGTCGGGCTGGTAGCGGCGCAGCGAGAAGCGCTCGATCTCCTCCGGTGACGCCGGGTATTTCTCCGCATGGGTCGGCTCCAGCCGGCGCACCAGCCGCTGGGCGAGGATGCCGTTGACGGTCGAGGTCAGCAGGTAGTCCTCCACCCCCATGTCGAGCAGGCGGGTGATGCCGCCGGCGGCGTTGTTGGTGTGCAGCGTCGACAGCACCAGGTGGCCGGTCAGCGCGGACTGGATCGCGATGCGCGCGGTTTCCAGGTCGCGCATCTCGCCGATCATGATGATGTCCGGGTCCTGCCGCACGATGCTGCGCAGGGCATTGGCGAAATCCAGCCCGATCTGCGGCTTGGCCTGGATCTGGTTGATGCCCTCGATCTGGTATTCGACCGGATCCTCGACCGTGATGATCTTGACGTCGGGCGTGTTGAGCCTGCTCAGTGCGGTGTACAGCGTGGTGGTCTTGCCCGAGCCGGTCGGGCCGGTCACCAGCAGGATGCCGTGCGGCTGCTGCAGCACGTGCTCGAACTGCGGCAGGAACTCGTCGGTGAAGCCCAACTGGTGGAAGTCCAGCACGACCGATTCGCGGTCCAGCAGGCGCATCACCACCGATTCGCCGTGGGCGGTCGGCACCGTGCTCACGCGCAGGTCCAGCTCCTTGCCCTGCACCCGCAGCATGATCCGGCCGTCCTGCGGCAACCGGCGCTCGGCGATGTTGAGCTTGGCCATGATCTTGATGCGGCTGATCACCGCCGCGGTCAGGTTGACCGGCGGGCTCTCGCCGTCGATCAGCACGCCGTCGACGCGGTAGCGCACCTTCAGCCGGTTCTCGAACGGCTCGATGTGGATGTCGGA
>DASTUE010000103.1:0-15694 GCA_035759805.1 Lysobacter sp.
AAACCGGCCCGTGCGCATCGAACGCAACCGCCCGTTCCGGCGCGCCGACGGCCAGCGCCGACGCGGGACGGGCGCGCAATGGCCCCGCAATGGTGTCAATGACGGCAGACATGTGTCTCATCCTGCGGCACGGCCGCTCCCCTCGGATTAGCTTACGCTGACCGCCCCAGACCCGACCACACCCGGACGCATGGCCCCGCCTGCCCAAGACGCGCCCACTCCCGACGCGCTCGCCGCCGACGCGCCCTGCTGGGCGTGGCTGCCGCTGCCGCGCGGACAGGCGGCCGAGCCGGTCGCGCGCCGCTGGCTGGCAAGCCGGCTGGGCACGGCGGCCACGACCCTGGTGCTGGAGCGCGACGAGCGCGGACGCCCGCAACTGGGCGGCAAGTTCGGCGATTGGGACTGCAACTGGAGCCATAGTGGCGAAGGGCTGCTGGTCGCGCTGGGCCGGGATCTGCAGGTGGGCATCGACCTGGAATGGCCGCGTCCCCGGCCCCGCGCGCAGGAACTCGCGCGCCGGTTCTTCCATGCCTCCGAAGCCGACTGGCTCGACCGTCTGGACGCCCCCGCCCGCCAGCGCACGTTCGTGCGCCTGTGGTGCGCGAAGGAGGCGGTCCTCAAGGCGCACGGGCACGGGCTGTCGTTCGGCCTGGACAAGCTGGTGCTGGTCGATACGCCCGGCGGCCTGCGGCTGGCCGAGTGCGATCCCGCTCTGGGTGCGCCTGCACAGTGGATGCTGGAGGAACTCGCGCCGGTTCCCGGCTATGTCGGCGCGCTGGCCTGGCGCTCGACGCGAGCAGGCAAGCCGCCCGTCGACTCGCGTCATAATCCCCGCCGATGAACATCCCGCCCCCCGCCGCCCCGACCCTGCCCGTCGCCGCCCGCGAGCGCCTTGACGCCGGACTCGAGGCGCTCGCCCTCGACCGCGCCATCGCCGGGCCGCTGTCCGGCTATCTCGAACTGCTGCTGCGCTGGAACCGCACCTACAACCTGACCGCCGTGCGTGACCCGCTGGACATGGTCGACAAGCACCTGCTCGATTCGCTGGCGATGCACCCGTACGTCGACGACATCGCCGCAGCCGGCGGCGCCCTGGCCGACCTGGGCACCGGCGCCGGGCTGCCGGGGATTCCGCTGGCGATCGCCAAGCCGGGTTTGCGGGTGACGCTGGTGGAGAGCAACGGCAAGAAAGTCCGCTTCATGCGCGAGGTGGTGCGCAAGCTGGGCCTGCGCGACGTGCAGGTCGCCGAGTCGCGGATCGAGGCGCTGGATCTGCCGGGCCGCTTCGATGCGATCACCGCGCGCGCGCTGGCGACCCTGCCGCTGATCCTCGAACTGGGCGGCCACCTGCTGAAACCCGAAGGCCGCCTGCTGGCGATGAAGGGCGTCTACCCGACCGATGAGATCGCCGCGCTGCCGGCCGGCTGGGCCGTCAGCCAGTCGCACGCGCTGACGGTTCCCGGGCTCGCGGCCGAACGCCACCTGGTGGTTGTCCAGCGCGTTGCCGTCCAGCGCGCGCCCTCGCCCTGAACCACGGCCTCACGGCGACCCCCGGAGTGGAAACCAGCGCCGTCGCCCCGGCAGCACCCGCCAAACGCGTTCATCCGCAGTCCGCGCACCAAGCCGTGACCGCCGGTTCGGCAGGCCGCGACCGGGGCGGGCATAATCCCCTGTCCGGTCGGCGTGCTGCGCCGTCCTTTGCACCTCGAACTCCGCAACCGTGACCCAGGGGATGTGTCGCATGGCCCGAATCATCGCCGTCGCCAACCAGAAAGGCGGGGTCGGCAAGACCACCACCGCGGTCAACCTGGCCGCCGGACTGGCGCGCACGCCGAAGAAGGTGCTGCTGGTCGACCTGGACCCGCAGGGCAATGCCACCACCGGCAGCGGCGTCAACAAGCGCGAGCTGGACACCTCGATCTGCGAGGTGTTGCTGGGCGAGGACACTGCCGCCGCCGCGATCGTGCGCGCCGGGGAAGACTTCGACCTGCTGCCCGGCAACATCGACCTGACCGCCGCCGAGTTGCGGCTGATGACCGCCGACGCCCGCGAACAGCAGCTCAAGCGCGCGTTGGCGCCGGTCGCCGGCAACTACGACTTCATCCTGATCGACTGCCCGCCGGCCCTGTCGCTGCTGACCCTCAACGCGCTGACCGCGGCCGACTCGGTGATCGTGCCGATGCAGTGCGAGTACTACGCCCTGGAAGGCATCAGCGCGCTGCTGGACACCATCGAGGCGATCCGCGCCAACCTCAACCCGGGGCTGGAGATCGAAGGCGTGCTGCGGACCATGTTCGATGTCCGCAACAATCTCGCCAACGCGGTGTCCGCGGAGTTGACCAACCACTTCGGCGACAAGGTGTTCCGCACCATCGTGCCGCGCAACGTGCGCCTGGCCGAAGCACCCAGCCACGGCCAGAGCATCGTCGGCTACGACCGCGCCAGCCGCGGCGGCATCGCCTATCTCGGCCTCGCCGGCGAAGTGCTGCGCCGCCAGCGCGAGCGCACCCAGGCCACCCGAGCGCAACAGACACCGGAGACCGCCGCATGAGTGCCGTGAAGGACGACGCCAAGAACCCCGCTGCCGCCAAGACCGCCGCCCGCAAGCGTGGCCTGGGCCGTGGCCTGGAAGCCCTGCTCGGGCCGAAGGCCGAGGTGCCGGCGCTGGAAGCCGGTGCCGGCGACGTGCTGCGCCACCTGCCGGTCGACTCGCTCGCACCGGGCAAGTACCAGCCCCGCAAGCACTGGGACGAGGACAAGCTGGAGGAGCTGGCCGAGTCGATCCGCGCGCAGGGCGTGATCCAGCCGATCGTGGTCCGCGAGACCCGCGAACACGGCGGCAAGACCTACGAGATCATCGCCGGCGAGCGCCGCTGGCGCGCCTCCCGGCTGGCCGGCCTGAGCGAGATCCCGGTGGTGGTGCGCGAGGTCGACGACCGCACCGTGGTCGCGATGGCGCTGATCGAGAACATCCAGCGCGAGGACCTCAACCCGCTGGAAGAAGCGTCCGCACTGCAACGGCTGATCGACGAATTCGACCTGACCCACGCCCAGGCCGCCGGCGCGGTCGGTCGCTCGCGCGCCGCCGTGTCCAACCTGTTGCGCCTGCTGGAATTGCCGCCGGCGATCCGCGCGCTGCTGGAAGCCCGGCGGCTGGAGATGGGCCACGCCCGCGCCCTGCTGACCCTGGCACCGGAACTGGCCAGCAAACTGGCCAGCGACGCCGCCGAACATGGTTGGTCGGTGCGCGAGGTCGAACACCGCGCGCAGCAGTTCGCGCTGGGCAAGGTGCCCGAGGGCAAGCGCGCGCGGCCAACCAGGGCCCGTCCGCAGGCCGACATCGTCACCCTCGAGCGCGAACTGTCGGAATCGCTCAACACCCAGGTCAACGTGCTGCACGGTCGCGGCGGCAAGGGCCGGCTGGTGATCCATTACAGCAATCTGGACACGCTCGAAGGCGTGCTGGAAAAGCTGCGCCCCGGCCGCGAGTAATCCCCCTCCACGCCGGCCGATACTTTCGGCCAGTGGGCACGCCGCGGCACGGATGCGAAGATCGGCCTCCATCTGGTCACCCGTGGATGCCGTGAAAGCCCTGTTCCCTGCCCTGCTTGCCCTTGCCTTTCTGCCCACCGCCACGGTGGCCGCCGTTGCCGAGCGTCCGGCCGCCGCGCCAGCCACCACCAGGGCGTCCGCTGCCGACGCCCGCTTCCAGGCGATCCACGAACGCGAGTGGGCCTGGCGCAAGGCGCAGTTCGGCAGCGCCGACGAGGACAGCGACGGTGCCGTCAGCCAGCACCGACTGCCATCGGTCGATGCCGCCAGCCAGGCCGCGCGACTGAAAGTCTGGGAAGGCGTGCTGGCCGAACTCGCTGCGATCGACCCGGCCCAGCTGTCGGAGGACAACCGCATCCACCTGGCCGTGTACCGGCCCCAGGTCGAAAACCTCGCCGCCGAGGTGCGTTTCCGCGCCTACGAGATGCCGTTCAATTCCGACTCCTCGTTCTGGTCGAACCTGGGCTTCATGACCCGCCGGCCGATGCGCACCGCCGCCGACTACCGCGCCTACATCGACCGCCTCGCCGACGTGCCGCGCTATTTCGACGAGCACATCGCCAACATGCGCGCCGGGCTGGATCGCGGCTTCAGCGTGCCGCGCGCGGTGCTCGACGGCCGCGACGTCTCGATCGCCGCGATCGCCGATCTCGACGACCCGACCAAGTCGACGTTCTATGCGCCGCTGAGGCAACTGCCCGCCAGCATCCCCGCCGCCGAGCAGGCCACCTTGCGCGCCGATGCCCGCGCCGCGATCGGCGATCGGATGATCCCCGCGTACCGCAAGCTGCTGGCGTTTTTCCGCGATGAATACGTGCCGCGCGCCCGCACCACGCTGGGGGCCTCCGAGCTGCCCGACGGCGAGGTGTTCTACCACCAGCAGATCCGCGAATACACCACGCTGGACCTGAGCCCGGACGAGATCCACCGGATCGGCCTGGACGAAGTCGCGCGCATCCAGGCGCAGATGAACACGATCATCAAGGAAGTCGGGTTCCAGGGCAGCTTCGCCGAATTCCTGCAGTTCCTGCGCACCGATCCGCAGTTCTACGCCAAGACCCCGCAGGAACTGCTCAACCGCGCCGCCTGGATCGCCAAGCGCATCGACGGCGAGCTCGGTAAGTTCATCGGCACCCTGCCGCGCGGGCGCTTCACCATCGTCCCCGTGCCCGAGGACATCGCCCCGTTCTGGACCAGCGGCCGCGGCGGCAACGGCACCTACTGGCTCAACACCTATGACCTGCCGTCGCGCGCGCTGTACAACCTGCCCGCCCTGACCCTGCACGAGGCCGCCCCCGGCCACGCGATGCAGGGCGCGCTGGCTGCCGAACAGACCGGCCTGCCCGACTTCCGCCGCGAAACCTACATCTCCGCGTTCGGCGAGGGCTGGGGCCTGTACGTGGAAAAACTCGGTGAGGAAATGGGCATCTACCAGACCCCGTATGAGCACTTCGGCCGGCTGACCTACGAGATGTGGCGCGCCGCGCGGCTGGTGATCGACACCGGCGTGCACGCCCAGGGCTGGACCCGCGACCAGGCGCTGGCCTACCTGCGCGACCACACCGCGCTGAGCGAGCACGAGGTCACCACCGAGGTCGATCGCTACATCTCCTGGCCCGGCCAGGCGCTGAGCTACAAGCTCGGCGAGCTGGCGATCGTGCGCCTGCGCGGCGAGGCGGAGCAGGCACTGGGCGACAAGTTCGACCTCAAGGCCTTCCACGACATGGTGCTGGCACTGGGCTCGGTGCCGCTGCCGGTGCTGGAGAGCCAGGTGCGGGCTTTCATTTCCGACTCCGCAGCGGCAAAGGATCTTAAAGGCTGACCGGAGCCCAGCCGATGCGGCGGGCATCGTGAAAGAGGCGGCTTGGAGTGTTGCGCAGGGCGGCTGCCGGGTATCCCGATCAGTCGCTCCACGATATTCGCTTGGTGATCGGGACACCCGGCAACCGCCCCCGGGATCCTCCGGTGGCCGAGATGAAATCAAAAGAACAGAGCCGATCGGCAGCGACACTCCGCTAACTTTTCCTTCTCCCCACGGGAGAAGGTGCACGAAGGGCGGACGCCCCAAAGGAAGCATCCTCGGGGTGTGAGGGTTCGGCACGGGCCTTTACTCGAAAGCAGACGGGCAGCCCCGACATTCGGCGCCTGGCCCCAAGCAGAAACCACATCAATCAATGGCCGATGCGGCGTCCTGCCGGGGTGTTGCGGACAGCGGACCATGGATGGTCCGCGGCGGTGAGTGCGGCCAAGGGTGAGTACAGGCGGCTTGCGCGGCACTGCCGCGCGCCTGTGCGAACGCCCGGCGCGCTGCGCCGGGCCGGACCGCGGAGCGGGCCGCTCGAACCGGGCAGCAAGCACCCCGACAGGGCGACGTTGTCTCCGAAGCAATCGATACCGCTGTTGCTGTTGCTGTTGCTGCTGTTGCTGCCGTTGTTTCGCTCCAGCAAGCCCACCTCAACCCCGCAGCGTGGCCTCCATCGAGATGGGCACCGCACTGAGGGCCTTGGACACCGGGCAGTTCTTCTCCGCGTCCTTGGCGAGCGACTGGAAGGTCGCTTCATCGATACCGGGCACCTGCGCTTCCACCTGCAGCCGGATCTGCGACAGCGACGGACCGCCTTCCATCGACAGATCGACCTGGGCGCGGGTGTCGATCCGGGTGGGCGGGTGGCCGGCTTCGGTCAGCTTGGCCGACAGCGCCATGGTGAAGCAGCCCGCGTGCGCGGCAGCGATCAGTTCCTCCGGGTTGGTGCCCTTCTCGTCGCCGAAGCGGCTGTTGAATCCGTAGCGGACCTTGTCCATCAGGCCGCTTTGCGGGGTGCTGAGCTGGCCCTTGCCGCTCTTGAGGTCGCCCTCCCAGTGGGCGGTGGCGTGGCGGGAAATGGACATGATGTGGATCTCCTTGCGGTTTGTAGAGGGAGTCTTGTGGATGCACAGGCTAACCAGACGGGTGTTACGCCCGTGTACGCTTCGATGAGTTTTTGGCACGCATCCTGCGTCGCATCGCGTCGGGTCCCGACCACGCCCGGACCGGCGCGCACCGTGGCTTGACGCGCGGTTTTCATCGGACGACGCTTGGATTCCCGGCGCGTTGCCGGCCCGCCATGACCGCCCGCCGGGTGCAACTCCGGCGCGCCGTGCGGACAGCCATGACGGCCTTCCCCACCCTATTGCAGGGAGAAGTCCGCTCATGTCCCACACCACGGCAGACATCCGCAACGTGGCCCTCGCAGGCCACCCCGCCGCCGGCAAGACCACCTTGTTCGAAGCCCTGCTGCTCGCCGGCGGCACCCTCCAGGCGGCAGGCAGCATCGAGCGCGGCAACACGGTGTCGGATTTCGACCCGATGGAGAAACAGCGCGGCCACTCGCTGGACATCGCGATCGCCAGCATCGACCGCCCTGGCATGCACCTCAACCTGATCGACACGCCGGGCTACCCCGATTTCCGCGGCCCGGCGCTGTCGGCGTTGGCGGCGGTGGAGACCGTCGCGGTCGTGCTTGATGCAACCACCGGCGTGGACTACGGCGCGCGGCGGATGCTCGCGCGGGCCAAGGCGCGCCAGCTGTGCCGGGTGATCGTGGTCAACAAGATCGACCATGCCGGGGTGGACCTTGCCGCCGTGCTGACGGCATTGCAGGACGCGTTCGGCCCCGAATGCCTGCCGCTGAACCTGCCCGCCGATGGCGGCAAGCGGGTGGTCGATTGCTTCGGCGACAGCGCGGGCGAGAGCGACCTGGGCCCGGTCGCCAGCTGGCACCAGCGCATCCTCGACCAGGTGGTGGAAATCAACGAGTCGGTGATGGAGCGCTATCTCGATGCCGGCGAAACCGGCCTGTCCGGCGACCAGTTGCACGCGGCGTTCGAGCAGTGCCTGCGCGAAGGCCATCTGGTGCCGGTGCTGTTCTGTTCGGCGCGCAGCGGAACCGGCGTGGCGGAATGGCTGGATGTGGCGCAGAGCCTGTTCCCGCATCCCGGCGAGGCCAATCCGCCACCGTTCGTGACGGGCAACGGCGCGACGGCACGCGCGGTGGAAACCTCGCCCGACCCGGACGCGCCCGTGGTCGCGGATGTGTTCAAGATCATCAACGACCCCTTCGTCGGCAAGATCGGCGTGTTCCGCGTCTACCAGGGCACCGTGCGCCGTGACAGCCCGTTGTTCATCGACGATGGCCGCAAGCCGTTCAAGGTCGGCCACCTGCTCCGGTTGCAGGGCAAGGAGTTCATCGAGATCGATCGCGCGGTGCCGGGCGACATCGCGGCGGTCGCGAAAATCGAGGAACTGCACGTCGACGCCGTACTGCACGACATGGCAACCGACGACAGCACGGCAAACGGCGGCATCCATCTGGCACCGCTGGACTTTCCCAGGCCGATGTTCGGCCTCGCAATCGACGCCGCCAGCAAGGGCCAGGAGGCCAAGCTCGCGAGTGCGCTGCACAAGCTCGCGCAGGAGGATCCGTGCTTCCACGTCGAGCACGAAACCGAGACCAACGAGACCGTCATCCGCGGCCTGTCGGAGCTGCACCTGCGGATCAACCTGGACCGGCTGAAGCAGCGGTACGGGGTCGAGGTCGTCTCGCGGCCGCCGCGGATCGCCTACCGCGAAACCATCGCCGGCACGGCCGAGGGGCACCACCGGCACAAGAAGCAGACCGGCGGCGCGGGCCAGTTCGGCGAGGTGCTCCTGCGCGTGGAACCGTTGCCGCGCGGCGGCGGGTTCGCGTTCGTGGACGCCGTGAAGGGCGGCGCCATTCCGGGCCAGTTCCTGCCGGCGATCGAGAAAGGCGTGCGGCAGGTGCTCGGCAGCGGCGCGATCGCGGGGTATCCGCTGCAGGACCTGCAGGTGACCGTCCTCGACGGCAAGCATCACAGCGTCGACAGCAAGGAGGTGGCGTTCGTCGCCGCCGGCAGGAAGGCGTTCCTGGACGCGGTCACCAAAGCGCGTCCGCAGGTGCTGGAGCCGATTGTCGACCTGGAAGTCAGCGCGCCGGAGGAGGCCATGGGCGATATCAGCGGTGGGCTGGCCGGCAAGCGCGCGCGGATCACCGGTACCGACAGCCTGCGCAGCGGCGAGATCGCGGTCACCGCGCAGGTGCCGCTGTCGGAGCTGGACGGCTATGCGGCCGAGCTGAAATCGGCGACCGCCGGACGCGGACGGTATTCGCTCGACTTCAGCCACTACGAGCCCGTGCCGCCGGCCGTGCAGCAGAAGCTGGTGGCCGCGTACCACCCCCGCATCGAGGAGGAATGACACCCTGTCCGCGACGCCCCCTTTAGGATGACGGAACGCCGGCACGGGCCCGGCGGGACACCCGGGAGACGCTCGCAATGAGTCATGCACGGACAGGCCGGTGGGCGCGCATTGCGGATGTCGTCGCCTGGCCGATGGCGCTGGCGGGCACAGCGGTGATCGGCATGGCCGCGCCCGCCCCGCCGGCAAGCGCGCAGGCGGCCGCCTACGACCGCGCGATTCCGAACTTCCCCCGTCCGCCTGGCTCGCCCGATCCGGCTCGGCGCGTACGGCTGCTGCAGGGTGCCGAGGCGCCACCGCTGCTGACCCGCATCGGCGCGCAGACCGAACCGCTGTTCCGCCGCCTGGCCGACGGCAGCTATGCGGTCATCCAGGCCCCGCGCTGGCAGGCCGTGGACACGGGCTGTCCGGCCCGTTACGGCGGCGGCGACCCGCGCTCGCGCATGATCGACCTGGCCGCTGCGGAATGGGCCTATTTCGGACTGCCGGTGCTCGACCTGTCCGCCGCGCCATCCACCGCGGTGCCGCGTGGCAGCGGCCAGTCCAGCACCACCTCGTCTGACACCAGCGCGTTCGACATCATCGATCCGTCGCGCAATTTCTCCACCGGCCGGCGCGCAACCCGCAGCGCATTGCGGCTGGGACTGATGGAGGACGACGCCCAGGTCGACGCCAGCATCGCCGGCTACTGGGCCGTCGTACCCGGCGGCGACGACGCGTTGCGCGTGCAGTCGCTGGTGAGGTTCGGTTCGCGCGATGCCGGCTGGGCGATGCCGTGGTCGGCCGCGTTCGTGTCCTGGCTGGCCTGCGAGGCGGGGTTTTCCTCCGCACAGTTCCGCCGCAGCGCCTCCCACTTCGACTACGTCAGCGCGGCCGTGCAGGCGCGTGACGGACTCGATGCGGACCATGCCTTCGTCGCCTACGACCTGGGCGAGACCACGCCCCGGGCCGGCGACCTGATCTGCACCGCACGTGCCGGCTCCACGTTCCGCTCGATTGCCGATGTCCGTGACCAGAACAGCGACTCGCAGGCCCTGCATTGCGACCTGGTGGTCAAGACCGATCCGGCCGCGCACCGTCTGTATGCAATCGGCGGCAACGTGGCGCAGGCGGTGACGCTGTCGGTGATCGCCACCGACGCCGGCGGCCGTCCGCTCAACGATGCGCTGCTGCCCGGCAGCAACCGCTGGTTCGCGATCCTCAAGCCGCGTATCGCCGGCGCGCCGGTTCCCGGCCTGGACCGCACGCCCACCGTGCTGTCGCTGTTCCAGGCCTGGCGTCGTTACGCCGAGGCCACCGGCACACCCGCACCCACACCGCTCAAGACACCCTGACAGGCCCCCGATGACCAAAGCCCGCCACGCCGCCGATGCGCATCGGCTCGAAGACATCCCCAACATCGGCCCGTCGCTGGCCGACGATCTGCGCGCACTCGGCATCCAGCAGCCCGCGCAACTGCACGGCAAGGATCCGGTCGAGCTGTACCTGCGCCTGTGCACGCTCACCGAGGCGCGCCAGGACCCCTGCGTGCTGGATACCTTCATCGCCGCGGTCGGCTTCATCGAACACGACGACGCCCGACCGTGGTGGGCACGCACCACCCAGCGCAAGCGGGACTGGCCCGGCGTGGAAGCGCGGCTTCCCGTCCGCCTGCGCCGCAGCTGAATGCAACGACCCGCGACAGCACACCCAACCGACACGCGCTCGCGCTAGGATCGCCCGGTCGACATCCCTTCGGTCACCGTCGACAACCAGTCCGTTTTCCCGCACCACGGAATCCGCGGCGCGGTCATCCCTGCTAAGGAGTGGTCATGCGTAAAACCGCTGTTGTCGTCTCCCTCGCACTGGCTGCGCTGGCAATCGCCGGCTGCTCCACCCTCAACGCGGTCGGCGCGATGCTCGGCAGCCAGGTGACCTTCACCCAGCCACAGCTGCAACGCGCACTCGACCGCAGCTTCCCGAAGGACTACGACAAGCTCGGCGGCCTGGCATCGCTGCGCCTGGGCAACCCCACCCTGTCGATCCCGTACGACAGCCACCGCCTGCGACTGGGCTTCAACGTCGACGCCATGGCGCTGGGCAGCGAGGTCCCGGTCGCCAGCGGCCGCATCTCGATCAGCAGCGGCCTGCGTTTCGATACCCAGACACTGGGACTGCATCTGCAGGATCCGGTCATCGAGTCGATCGACATGCCCAGCCTGGGTGGCGCGCTGAAGGAGGGCCCGCGCGAACTGGTCAACACCTGGCTGGCGCAGTACGCACGTGACGAACCGGTATACCGGCTCGATGACTCGCTGGTGCAGCGCCTGGTGTCGCGCCGGATCGGCTCGACCGAGATCGAGCACGGCGTGGTGGTGATGAACGTGTCGCAGTGAGGCCGGCCGGTTCCCGCGGCCGTATCCGACATGCCCCGAATTGCACATATCCCACCTGACCGCCTTGCCATGAACCAGTGTCCTGCCTTCGTTGCCCTCCTGGCCGCCCTGCTCGCGCTGGCCGCCTGCGCCGATCGCAACGGCGAAGGCGCGACACCCGCCACCGCTGCCGACGGCACTTCCCTGCCGGTTCCCGGGGAGGTGCACGGCAGCGTGACCGGCATGCCCGACACACCCGGTCCGGGGCACATCGGGCCACCCCAAACCGCCGGGGCGGATGCATTGACCGACGCCCCGATTGCCGACGGCATCGACCCTTTGCTTGCCGGCGACGCCGGCATCGATCCTTCCAGCACAGATCCCTCCAGCGGCATCCCAGCCGGTGACACCCCGGATGCCACGCCGGCGCCCGACGAACCCGGACCGGCCGAAGCCGTCGCGGTGGTGCGCGCCTATTACGAGGCGATCAATGCCGGCGACTTCAGCCGCGCCTACGGCCTGTGGTCGGACGGCGGCAAGGCCAGCGGCCAGTCGTCGCAGCAGTTCGCCGACGGATTCGCCGACACCCGGGCGGTGTCGGTGGAGATCCTGCCACCGGGCCGGATCGATTCCGCCGCCGGCTCGCGCCATATCGAGGTGCCGCTGGCCCTCAGCGCCACCCGGGCCGACGGCAGCGTGCACAAGTATGTCGGCGCCTACACCCTGCGCCGCGCGGTGGTGGACGGCGCTACCGCGGAGCAGCGTGCATGGCGCATCGCGTCGGCGGATATCCGCGAAGTGCGGCCGTAAGCGCATCGAGGCCGCCCTCACCCGCCCCAACTTCCATCGACACCGCACATCGACACCTCCCTTCCATCAGCCCGAGCGATGCGGACTCCCGGCCAGGCAGGTTCGGCCGCGTCCCGGATCGTGCTCGACACCAATGTCTGCCTCGACCTGCTGCTGTTCGAAGATCCGCGGGTAAACCTGCTGGCGGAGGCCCTGCGGACTGGCAACGTGGTGGCCGTGGCCGATGCGGACTGCCGGGCCGAATGGTTGCGGGTGCTGGGGTATCCGGCACTGCGGCTGCAAGACCCGCGTCGCAGCGCGCTGATCGACGCGTTCGACGCCCTGATGCAGCCGGTGTCGACCGATGCAAACCGCCGGGATGGCAAACCGCCACCGCGATGCGTGGATCCGGACGACCAGAAATTCCTGCACCTGGCGCACGTCACCGGCGCACGCTGGCTGCTCAGCCGCGATCAACACCTGCTGGTGCTGGCCGCGCGATGTCGGCGCGATGGCCTGTTCGAGATCCTGACACCGCAGGACTGGGCGACCCGCTTCGCGGAGGCGGCATCGGCCTGAAGCTGCCGCACATGCCACGGCCGGCCGGCTACAGCTCGAACCGGTAGGACAGTTTCACCAGCAACTGCTCGCTGTCGCGCAGCGAAAAACTGTCGCGCAACTGGTCGCGCGGTTCGACGGCGAATTCGTCCAGCCAATAGCCCCCACGGCCGTAGACGACGTACAGGTCCGACAGCGGCGCGAGCATGTAGCGGTAGCGCACCTGGAAGCCCAGGTTGCGCAGGCTGAAGTCGGTCACCGCACTGCCGGGCGAACCATCGCCGCTGGCATCCACCGCGACCGCGCGCCCATCCGCACCGACCTGCACCGCCTGCTGCAGGCGCGCATCCAGCCCGATCGCCTGCAGCTTCACCCGCAGCTCCTGGCGCTGGCCGATGCTCCAGTCGAGCCCGGCATCCAGGCCCAGCGACCGCTGGTCGAAGCGGCCGACCAGGTTGTCGCGTTGCCACACCAGCCAGTCCGGGGTGTGCTTGACCGACACTTCGGCGAAGGCGCGCAACGCATCACTGAAGAAATAGGTCGGCTCGAACTGCACGCTGAAGCCGACTTCACGGTTGCCGGCCAGGCCGCCACTGCCGACCCAGCCATCGAACTCCCAGGCCCAGGCGCCCTTGCGCGGCCGGTTGCGTTCCCATGACAGGCCGAAATTGCCCGGCCGGTACAGCGCATTGCGGCCACGGGTCAGCTGGTCGTCCCAGGACGGCGCGTTGAGGTTGAACTGCAGGTATTCGTTGCCGCCATCGCGGCGCTCGCTCTGGCGGATCAGGCGCAGCTGGCGCTGGATGCGCAGCCCGTGGTCGGTGTCGATGCCGATCAGCCGGCCGCGGTAGTCGTGCGAGGCGTACGCCGACTCGCCCGGCTGGTCGGTCAGGCGCCGGCTGAGCTGCCAGTGCCCGTAGTTGAGGTTGTTGCGGCCCAGGTAGCCGAAATCGTTGACCTCCAGGCTGTCGCCGAAATGCATGCCCAGCCATTGCTGACGCCAGCCGCCGCCCATCTCGTAGTCCACCACCAGCGTCGCGCCGCTGCCGCGCGCGGAACTGCCGGCCTGCTCGATGTCGCTGCCGACCACGTTGCCGAGCACGGTCAGCGCATCGGTCGGCTGCCAGCGATGGTCGATCCCGATCACATGCGCGCGCCGGTCCAGCCAGGGCCGCCGGACCTCGGTGGCGATCAGGCCCAGCGTCTGGCCCTGGAAATCGTGGTGCAGCCGCAACGCGCGGAACGACCGCCCGGCCGGCCCGCTTTCCTCGGCCGCCAGCACGCCGTAGTTGGTCGCACCGAGGCTGCCGTTGAGCTTGACCGCCGCATCGACATCGCCCGCACCGCTGCCATCGTCGGCACTGCCGCCGACGCGGCGGGTGTAGACCAGCTGGCTGTTGTCGATCAGCAGGCCGAAATCGAAGATGCCCTGGTTCTCGGTGAAGAACGGCCGCTTGTCGCTGAAGAAGGTTTCCTCCGCGCCGAAGTTGACCACCAGGTCGTCGCTCTCGACCTGGCCGAAATCAGGATTGACGGTCGCGGTCAGCTGGGTCTGGCCGCTGGGCTTCCAGACGATGTCGGCGCCGGCATCGAAATCGCTGCCGCCGTGCACCCGGTCATGCACGCCGACCACGTACGGGGTGACGGCCAGCAGCGACTGGCTGTAGGCCGGCAACTCGACCTTGGCGAAATCCGACAGGAAGCGCGCGCGCTGGAAGCTCGCCGTGGGCCAGGCCACGCGCTCGCCGGTCGAACCGATCACCCGGTCCAGGTACAGCCCGATGGTGCGGGTACCGCCGGTGGCCTTGCGCATCGGCGCGGTGTACCAGGGGATCATGAACTCCGCGCTCCAGCCCTGCTCGTCCTCGCTGGTGGCGTGCAGCCAGCTGCCGTCCCAGTCGCCGTTGAAGCGGCCTTCGTTGGTGACCACCTCGTCTGCGATGCCGCCGGCCAGGGAGATCACGAAGTCGTAGCCGGTGCGCCCATCGCCGTCGAAATCGACGATCACGTTGACCCGGTCCAACTGGCCCATCTCGTCACGGCGGGTGCGCTCGCGGGTCCGCGTCACCCCCGCCGGCTGGGTGTTGCGGAACGCGACCGCCAATCCGTCCGGGGTCGACATCACCCAGGCCTGGGTCGGGTACGGCGACGGCGCCAGCGACAACGGCTGGGTCAGGCGGAAGTCGGTGATGTGCTGCGCGCCCGCCCATTCGTCCGGATCGATCCGTCCGTCGATCTCGACCGCCCGGACAGGCAGGGCCAGGGCGGCGAGCGACACGGCGGACAGGGCGACAACAGGGGCAAGACGCATGGAAAGCTCGATCGGCGGGGAACCGATGCAGGCTAGCCGCAACCACGGCGCACGCCGAATGGCATTGGTCATGGCAGCCAAAGGCCGCCGGAGCGCATCCGGTCAACGCTACTGCATGTACCAGCCGTGGCTGACCACCACGCTCTGCCCGGTCAGGGCGGCGCTGGGGAACTCGGCGAGAAACCGCACGGTCCTGGCGACATCCTCCACCGTGGTGAAGATGCCATCGACGGTCTGGCCGAGCATCACGTCCCGGATCACCGCCTCCTCGCTGATGCCCAGCTCGAGGGATTGCTCGGGGATCTGCCGGTCGACCAGCGGGGTGCGCACGAAACCCGGGCAGACCACATGGCTGCGCACGCCGCGGCTGCCGCCTTCCTTCGCCAGCACCCGCGCCAGGCCCAGCAGGCCGTGTTTGGCGGTGACATAGGCCGACTTCAGCTTCGACGCCTCGTGCGAATGCACCGAGCCCATGTAGATCACCACGCCGCCGCGGCTCCTGCCGTGGCCATCGTCGCGGTACATGTGCGGCAACGCCGCCCTGGTGGTCAGGAATGCGCCGTCCAGATGGATCGCGAGCATCCTCTTCCAGTCGGCGAAGGCGTAGCTCTCGATCGGATTGACGATCTGGATGCCCGCGTTGGAAACCAGGATATCGACCGCGCCCAACCCGGCGACGACACTGGCGATGCCGGCATCGACCGCCGCCTCGTCGGTGACGTCCATCGCCACCCCCATCGCCCGGCCACCGGCCTGCACGATCCCGTCGGCGACCGCCTGTGCACCCTCCAGATTGATGTCGGCCACCGCAACCGCCGCACCCGCGCGGGAAAGCTCGAACGCGATTTCCTTGCCGATGCCGCTGGCCGCGCCGGT
>DASTUE010000104.1:0-5414 GCA_035759805.1 Lysobacter sp.
TCGCCCCCGACCACCACATCCAGCTGGCGGGTCTTGCCGGCGCGGAACACTTCCAGCCTGGCCTTGCTGCCCGGTGCGATCGCGCCGACCAGCGGCGGCAGGTCGCTGACATCCACCACCGGGGTGCCATTGAACGAGCGGATCACGTCCATGCGCTCGATGCCCGCTTTCGCGGCGGCGCTGCCGGCCTGGATATTGGTGACCATCGCACCGCGGCTGTCGGGCAGGCCGATCGCCTTCGCCGCCTCGGCGGACACCGGCATGATGTTCACCCCGAGCATGCCGCGGCTGACCTTGCCGGTGGCCTTGATCTGCTCGAACGCGCTCATCGCCAGGTCGATCGGGATCGCGAAGCTGACGCCCATGTAGCCGCCGGAATTGGAGAAGATCTGCGAATTGATCCCGACCACCTCGCCGGAGGTGTTGAGCAGCGGGCCGCCGGAATTGCCCCGGTTGATCGCCACGTCGGTCTGGATGAACGGCACGTACTGCTGGCCCGAATAGGGGTTGGAGCGGCCGACCGCGCTGACGATGCCGGCGGTGACCGAATGGTCCAGCCCGAACGGCGAACCGATCGCCACCACCCACTGGCCCGGCTCGACCGCGGCCGAGTTGCCGGCACGCAGCCAGCGCAGGTTGTCGGCCTGGATCTTCAGCACCGCCACGTCGTACTGCTCATCGCTGCCGACCACCTCGGCCTGGAACTCGCGCCGGTCCGACAGCGTCACGGTGACCTTGTCGGCGCCATCGACCACGTGGAAATTGGTCAGCACGTAACCGTCGTCGGAGATCAGGAAACCGCTGCCCAGCGAGGTGCCGCCGCCCTGCGGCCCTTGCGGCGCACCGGGGCCGCCCGGAAAGGGCATCCCGAAGCGCCGGAACAACTCCTCGAACCCGTCCGGCAATGCCTGCCCGCGCGAATTGCCCTGCCTGGGCACCGGCATCGTTTCGGCGCTGATGTTGACCACGGCCGGACCGACCCGCTTCACCAGCTGGGTGAAGTCCGGCAGGCCGGTGACCAGCGGTTGCGCCGCGGGCGGGGTGACCGCCTGCGAGGCGACGGCCGCCGTGGTCGGCGACTGTTGCGCCGTGCAGGCAATGGGCAGCGCAGCGGCGAGAGCGCCGAGCAGGACAATGGAGCGAAGCGGACGGTTCATGGAATCGGCCTCCGGTTGCGAGTGGGAAGAAATTTCAACAAGGTCGACTGCCGCATCACGCAAGGCGGCACAAGCCGGGGCGCGCGCAGTGTCGGTACCGCGGGACATCGACCATGGGCGGCGCTGTTGACAGGAGTCGCATCACCGGCAGGGATCAGTGCCCCGGCTGCCCGGTCGCTGTTCCGGCCGGCTCCGGGAGAGGCACCTGACCCTGTTCGACACGGCGCTGGTCGAAATGGCTTTGCCGGCCGTGGCCCTGCAGGGCCTGCGGTTCGAACGGGTAGAACGAAAGCGCGGCCGACGGTTCGCCCGCACCGTGATAACCGGCCGTCAATGCGCCCGAGGCGGAATAGCCCGGCAGCACCGCGCGCGGCCACGGCCGGGACACGATTTCGCCGACCGGCATGAACGGATGCAGCGACTTCGCCGCGACCTCGCTGCCCGCCAACGCGTCCGCCGCCACGGATGCACCCACCGGAGTGGTGGCAGAAGCGACCGCCGTCGCCGCTTCGAGTTGGCGGTTTTGCGACCCGCGCAGGGCTGCACGTTGCGACTGCCCGCGCGCACGGCGCTCGCCGGCACGGCGTGGCACGTCGGCCACCGCAACCGCCGCCGCGAGCGCCAGTCCGACGCCGTCAGCCGGCGACTTGGCCGGCAATTCGACAGGAGATCCCGATGCAGGCGTCTCCACGAGTCCGGCATCCGAACCGGCAAATACATCGGCGGAGGTCACCGGCGAAGTCGCATCACCCGCCACCGGTTCGACCGCAACCGTCTGCCGGGCCAGTGCATCCGACGAATCGCCGGCCTGGAAGGCCGGGCGCACCACAAACAGCGCCGCCATCGCCACCGACGCCGCCAGGGCCGCGCCGCCGATCCAGCGCCGATGCGCACGGACATGGGCCTTGCCGGGAAGGGAGGCTGGAAGGACCGGTGCGGCGCCATCCGCGTGCAGACCTTCCTGCGCCACTGCCACCATCACCCGCTCTGCGAATCCCGCCGGCGCGGCCGCCATCGCGTTGCCACGCAGCACGTCGCCGGCCAGCTGCCAGCGGCCGCAGGCCTGGCGCCATTGCGCGTCATGACCGAGCCGCTTCAGCGCGAAGCGCCGGGCGTCGTCACGCAGTTGCCCGTCGAACAACGCACTGAGGGTCTCGGCATCGTGGATTTGACTGGTCGACATCAGAGTTTCCGCTCCTGGGAGTCGTGGTCCGGGTCAAGCAAGGGGCGCAGCTCCTGATCGATCGCCTCGCGGGCGCGGAATATCCGCGACCGCACGGTACCGATCGGACACGCCATCTTTTGCGCGATCTCGTCGTAGCTCAGGCCATCGACCTCGCGCAGGGAAATCGCGACGCGCAGGTCTTCGGGCAAACCCTCGACCACGCGCATCACCGCCTGTTCCACCTCCTGCCGCATCAGCTCGCGCTCGGGAGTGTCGGTATCGCGCAGGCGGATACCGGTATCGAACTGCTCGGCGTCGCCGACATCGATGTCGGCGGTCGGTGGCCGGCGGTTCTGCGCAACGAGATGGTTCTTGGCGGTATTCACTGCAATACGGTGCAACCATGTATAGAACTGCGCATCGCCACGGAAGTTCGGCAGCGCGCGATAGGCACGCATGAACGCATCCTGGGCGACGTCCTGGCATTCGCTCCAGTCAGAGATGTAGCGGCCGATCAACCCGACGACCCGGTGCTGGTACTTGCGCACCAATGCATCGAACGCCGTGCTGTCGCCCTGCTGCACACGTCTGACCAGATCCTGGTCGAACTCCTGGTCCAACAACTTGTTCTCGGCCATACCGCGCGCCGGCACTCCTGTCAGCTCGGCCATGGCCGAACGATGAGACAACCCTGTCGGGGAAAAAGTTCCATCACCAACGATTGGGGCGCTGCCGCCCGCCTGCAACCGTCGGGGAACATGGTGAGGCATGCGCGACCCGGCACCACACTGATTTGACGCCGGTGAAACAACCTCGGGATGATAGCGGCTTACCCCATACCTGAACGGATGGTGCCGCATGGCCCCTCATGACACCGCGTTGCCCCGCTTTGATGGACTGCGCGCCCGGCACTGGCAGGCCGAGATGCGCGCCGATGGCGTGCTGGTGTTGTCGCTCGATCGCGCCGGTGAAACCGTCAATGCGCTGTCGCAGGACGTGCTGATCGAACTGGATGCACTGATCGAGCGCATTGCCATCGACCCGCCCAAGGGCGTGGTGTTCCGCTCGGCCAAGGCCAGCGGCTTCATCGCCGGCGCGGACATCAAGGAGTTCCAGGGCTTCGATGAGACCGGCAACGTGGCCGGCGCGCTCAAGCGCGGGCAGCAGGTGTTCCAGCACCTGGCCGACCTGCCCTGCCCCACGGTGGCGGCGATCCACGGCTTCTGCATGGGCGGCGGCACCGAGTTGGCGCTGGCCTGCGACTACCGGGTCGCCAGCAAGGACGGCTCGACCCGGATCGGCCTGCCGGAGGTGCAGCTGGGCATCTACCCCGGCTGGGGCGGCAGCGTGCGCCTGCCGCGGCTGATCGGTGCACCGGCGGCGTTCGAGATGATGCTGACCGGCCGCGCGGTGTCGGCATCGGCGGCCCGCGCCAGCGGACTGGTCGACAAGGCCGTCGACACGGCGGTGCTGGTCGACAGTGCTGCCTCAATGGCATTGAAGGGACTCACGCGGCCGTTCAAACAGCGCTTCATGGGCTGGGCCACCAACCTCTGGCCGGCGCGCCAGGCCATCGCACCGATGCTGCTGAAGCAGGTCGCGCGCAAGGCCCGCAAGGAGCACTACCCGGCGCCGTATTCACTGGTCGCCACGTGGAAGGCGACCGGCGGAAGCGTGGAGCGCCAGTTGGCCGCCGAACGCAGATCGGTAACAAAACTCGCCTCCACTCCCACCGCGCGCAACCTGATCCGGGTGTTCTTCCTGCAGGAACGGCTGAAGAGCCTGGGCGGCAAGGATCACGGGATCCAGCACGTGCATGTCATCGGTGCCGGCGTGATGGGCGGCGACATCGCGGCCTGGGCGGCCTACAAGGGTTTCCAGGTCACCCTCAATGACCGCGAGCAGCGCTTCATCGACGTCGCCATGGGTCGCGCCGGCGAACTGTTCGCCAAACGGGTCCGGGACGAGAGCAAGCGCCCGGCGGTCGCGGCGTGCCTGAAGAGCGATGTGGCCGGCGATGGCGTGGCCGCGGCGGATCTGGTGATCGAGGCGATCATTGAGAACCCCGAAGCCAAGCGCGACCTGTACGCGGCGATCGAACCGCGGATGAAGTCCGACGCGCTGCTGACCACCAACACGTCGTCGATCCCGCTGGTCGATCTGCGCGACGGCATCCAGCGCCCGGCACAGTTTGGCGGCCTGCACTATTTCAACCCGGTCGCGTTGATGCCGCTGGTGGAGATCGTCCAGCACGACGGCATGGCGCCGGAAACCCGCGAGCGTCTGGCGGCGTTCTGCAAGGCGATCGGCAAGCTGCCGGTGCCGGTCGCCGGCACGCCGGGCTTCCTCGTCAACCGGGTGCTGTTCCCGTACATGCTGGAAGCGGTGACCGCCTGGTCGGAAGGCATTCCGGGAGCGGCGATCGACAAGGCCGCGGTCCGGTTCGGCATGCCGATGGGACCGATCGAACTGGTCGACACCGTCGGCCTGGACGTCGCCGCCGGCGTGGGCGCGGAGCTGTCGCCGTTCCTCGGGCTGACCGTGCCGCCGGCACTGGCCAAGCAGGCCGAGCCGGGCAAGCGCGGCAAGAAGGACGGCCAGGGCCTGTACAAGTGGGAGGATGGCAAGCCGGTCAAGCCCGACTTGCCGGACAACTACCAGCCGCCATCCGGCCTGGAGGACCGCCTGATCCTGCCGATGCTCAACGAGGCGGTCGCCTGCCTGCACGACGGCGTGGTGGCCGATGCCGAGCTGCTCGATGCCGGCGTGATCTTCGGCACCGGCTTCGCCCCGTTCCGGGGTGGCCCGATCCAGTACATCCGCCAGACCGGTGCCGACGCCCTGCTGGAGCGGCTCAAGCAGTTGCAGGCCCGCCACGGCGACCGTTTCGCCCCGCGTCCGGGCTGGGATTCCGCCGCGCTGCGGTGATCAGGCAATCCGTGCCTCACAGGCCATGGCGACCGGAAACCCGCGCTCCGGTCGCCGCAATGCGTGCTACATCGTGTGGGTCGCGCGCTCGGCGGCCAGCGTGCCGGCCAGCAGGGCCTCGATCTTGCCCTTGACGGTCTCGCCTTCGGCGCCTTCGCCGAACT
>DASTUE010000105.1:0-21901 GCA_035759805.1 Lysobacter sp.
AGACCGGCCCGGTCTACTGGGGCGAGCCGGGCACCAACGGCCAACACTCGTTCTACCAGCTGATCCACCAGGGCACGCGGCTGGTGCCCTGCGATTTCATCGGCTTCTGCCAGCCGCTCAATCCGCTGCCGGTGCGTGGCGGGGGTGCGGATGCAGCCGCCGACCAGCACGACCTGCTGATGGCCAACCTGTTCGCCCAGAGCGAGGCGCTGGCATTCGGCAAGACCGTCGCCCAGGTCGAGGCGGAAGGCACGCCGGCGCACCTGGTGCCGCATCGCCTGTTCGAAGGCAACCGGCCCAGCAACACGATCCTCGCCGAGCGTCTCACGCCGCATGCACTGGGAGCGCTGGTCGCGCTGTACGAGCACAGCGTGTTCGTGCAGGGAACGGTCTGGAACATCGATTCCTTCGACCAGTGGGGCGTCGAGCTGGGCAAGCAACTGGCGATCAGGACCGCGAACGAACTGACCGGCGCGAACGAGCCGGACCTGGCCCACGACAGTTCCACCAACGCCCTGATCCGCCGCTACCGCAAGACAAGGACGCCACGCCGATGAGCAGCCGGATCGATCCGCGCGCCGGAATGCCGGCAGAGGCCGGCGACCTGGTGGACGTCCGCCAGCTGCTGAATGCCTACTCGCAGACGAAGCCCGACCCGCAGGATCCCGCACAGCGGGTCTCGTTCGGCACGTCCGGGCACCGCGGTTCCTCGTTCGACGGGAGTTTCAACGAGGACCACATCGTCGCCATCACCCAGGCGATCTGCACCTACCGCAGCGGGCAGGGCATCGATGGTCCCCTGTTCATCGGCATCGATACCCATGCGCTGTCGGTGCCGGCGCAGGAGACCGCGCTGGAAGTGCTGGCTGCCAATGGCGTGGATGTCCGGCGTTCGCAGGGTGGCGAATACACGCCGACACCGGCCATCTCGCACGCGATCCTGTGCCACAACCGCGGACGCACAAGCGGGCTGGCCGACGGCATCGTGATCACGCCGTCCCACAACCCGCCGGCCGATGGCGGCTTCAAGTACAACCCGCCCAACGGTGGCCCGGCCGATACCGGCGTCACCGGCTGGGTGCAGGACCGCGCCAACCGGTTGCTGGCAAGCGGCCTGAAGGACGTACGTCGGGTCGCAACAGATGGCGGGGCAAAAGCCGCCCGCGACCACGACTACCTCACTGCCTACGTCGCCGACCTGGGCAACGTGATCGACTTCGACCTGATCCGCAGCGCCGGCCTGCGCCTGGGGGTCGATCCGCTGGGCGGAGCCGGTGTGCATTACTGGGCGCGTATCGCCGAGCACTACAGAATCGATCTGGATGTCGTCAGCGAACAGGTCGATCCGCAGTTCGGTTTCATGACCCTGGACTGGGACGGCCGGATCCGCATGGATCCCTCGTCGAGCTACGCGATGCGGCGCCTGATCGGCATGAAGGACCGCTACGACATCGCGTTTGCCTGCGACACCGACCACGACCGCCACGGCATCGTCACGCCCAGCGCCGGCCTGCTGCCGACCAACCACTACCTCAGCGTCGCGATCGACTACCTGTTCCGGCATCGCCCGCAATGGAGTGCGCAGGCCGCGATCGGCAAGACCGTGGTCAGCAGCGCGATGATCGACCGCGTCGCTGCCGGCCTCGGGCGTCCGTTGTGCGAGGTGCCGGTCGGGTTCAAGTGGTTCGTCGATGGCCTGTTCGACGGCTCGCTGGGGTTTGGCGGCGAGGAAAGCGCCGGCGCGGCATTCCTGCGCCGTGATGGCGGGGTCTGGACGACCGACAAGGACGGCATCGCGCCGTCGCTGCTGGCGGCCGAGATCACCGCCCGCAACGGGCACGACCCCGGCATCGCGTACCGGAAGTTGTGTGAGCGCTACGGCGAGGCCTGGTCCGACCGCGTTGAGGCGCCGGCCAGCAAGCCGCAGAAGCAGGCGTTGGCGCGACTGTCACCGGCCCAGATCACGCAGACGCAACTGGCCGGGGAGTCTATTGAAAGCGTGCTCGACAAGGCGCCCGGCAACGACGCGCCGATCGGCGGCATCAAGGTCGCCGCGAAAAGCGGCTGGTTTGCCGCAAGGCCATCGGGCACCGAGGACATCTACAAGATCTACGCGGAGAGCTTCCGCGACGAGGCCCACCTGCACCGCCTCCTCCAGGAAGCCCAGTCCATCGTGGATGTCGCGCTGGCAGGTGCGGGGTCCGTTCCTGTGGGGGCCGTCCCGTGAGGAGTCGTCATGTCCGCCCAACTCGATCAGCTGTGCATCAACACCCTGCGCTTCCTGTCCGTCGACATGGTGCAGCAGGCCGACAGCGGCCACCCCGGCTTGCCCTTGGGTGCCGCGCCGATGGCCTACGTGTTGTGGAACCGCTGGCTGAAGGCCAACCCGCACAACCCTGACTGGGCCGACCGCGACCGCTTCGTGCTGTCGGCCGGGCATGGCTCGGCGTTGCTGTACAGCCTGCTGCACCTGAGCGGCTACGAGCTGTCGCTGGACGACATCCGGCACTTCCGCCAGTGGGGCAGCAAGGCGCCCGGGCACCCGGAGCGCGGGCACACGCCGGGCGTGGAAGTCACCACCGGGCCGCTGGGGCAGGGCTTCGGCAACGCGGTCGGCATGGCGATCGCCGAGGCGCAACTGGCGGCACGCTACAACCGGCCCGGCCACGCGATCATCGACCACCACACCTGGGCCCTCGTCAGCGACGGCGATCTGATGGAGGGCGTCGCCGCCGAGGCGGCATCACTGGCCGGGCACCTGCAGCTGGGCAAGCTGATCTGCCTGTACGACGACAACCGGGTGACCCTGTCCGCCGGCACCGACATCGCGTTCACCGAAGACCGCGCCGCACGCTTCGAGGCCTGTGGCTGGCACACGCTGTCCGTCGCCGACGGCAATGACGTCGAGGCGATCGACACCGCGCTCAAAGCCGCACGCGCCGAGACCCGCCGGCCATCGCTGGTGCTCATCCGCACGCATATCGGGTTCGGCTCGCCGAACAAGCAGGACACTTTCGAGGCGCACGGCTCAGCGCTGGGCGTGGACGAGGTACGCCTGACCAAGCAGCGCCTGGGCTGGCCGACCGGGCCGGCCTTCCTGATCCCCGAGGACGCATCGGCGCACATGCGCAAGGCGATTGAGCGCGGCGCGCGCGACGAGGCCGCATGGCATCGCCGCATGGATGCCTACGCACAGGCATTCCCCGATCTGGCCGCCGAACTGCAGGGCCGCCTGCGCGCCGACCTGCCGTCAGGCTGGGATGCGGATATCCCGCCATTCCCGGCCGATGCCAAGGGCATGGCGACGCGCGCGGCCGGCGGCAAGGTGATGAACGCGATCGCGCCGAAATTGCCGGCACTGACCGGTGGCTCGGCCGATCTGGATCCCTCGACCAAGACCGCGCTCAAGGGACTGGGCGATTTCAACCCGCCCGCGGTTTCCGGCGAGGACGTGCAGGGCTCCGATGGCGGCGGCTGGAGCCATGCCGGGCGCAACCTGCATTTCGGTGTGCGCGAACACGCGATGGGCGCGATCGCCAACGGCATGGCCGCACACGGCGGTGTCATTCCGTATGGCGCGACCTTCCTGATTTTCTCCGACTACATGCGCCCGCCGATCCGGTTGGCGGCGCTGATGGGGCTGCACGTCATCCACGTGTTCACCCACGACAGCATCCTGTTGGGCGAGGACGGCCCGACCCATCAGCCGGTCGAGCAACTGGCCGGCCTGCGGGCGATCCCGGGGCTCAGCGTGATCCGTCCGGCCGATGCCAACGAGACCGCCGTGGCATGGCAGGTCGCACTGGAAACCCGTGCGCGTCCGGTGTTGCTGGTACTCAGCAGGCAGGACGTGCCCACACTGGATCGCAGCCGCTTCGCGCCGGCCGACGGGCTGCGCCGGGGTGCCTATGTCCTGCGCGATGCAGCCGACGGCAAACCGGCGTTGATCCTGATCGCCAGCGGTTCGGAAGTGGCGTTGATCGTCGAGGCAGCCGACCGCTTGCGCGGGCAGGGCATTGCCGTGCGCTGCGTGTCGATGCCGAGCTGGGATCTGTTCGAGGCGCAACCACGCGTGTACCGCGAGTCGGTGTTGCCGCCGGACGTACACGCGCGGCTGGCGGTGGAGGCGGGCAGTCCGCAGGGCTGGTGCCGCTACGTCGGCGATGGCGGCGACGTGCTGGGCGTGGAGCGTTTTGGCGCTTCCGCACCGACCGGAACGATCGCGCGCGAGTACGGTTTCACCGTGGACAACGTCTGTCAGCGCGCCCTGGCCCTGCAACCCTGAGCGCGGGTTACCAGATCAGATCGTCGGGCACCTGGAACTGCTTGTAGTACTCGTCATCCCCGGCGTTGCCACTGGAGGCTTCCGGACCGCCGTGGTCGAGCACGATGGCGGTGGCATCGCGGCTGCGGATCTTTTCCGCCGCGGCACGCGACACCAGTTCGTAGCCATCGCCGTGGCGCGCGATCACCAGCACGCCCTTGGCCAGCTGGGCCCGCAGCAGTTCATTGACCAGCACGTTGCGGATCTTGCCGCCGTCGTCGAACCGGTAGGAAATCTCGCCCTCGCGCTTGACCTTGTGGGCCTCGACGATCTGGCGGACCTGCGCGCGCTCCTCGTTGACGCGTGCCTGCGCATTGCGCTCCGCGGCCAGCGCGCGGTCGCGTTCCGCCTTTTCGGCCGTCAGCCGTTGCGTCTCCATCTGTTCGTCTGTCGGTGCCACGGGGGTCTTGGCGTGGCGCTGCCGCGTCTGCTCACGCACCACTTGGGCGACCTTGCTCTTCTTGACCAGACCGGCCTTGAGCAACTGATCTTGCAGGGGATTTCGCATGCGGACGAAGGCTGTGGCAGGCAGGATTGCGGCCCGTCAGTGTACCCACGCAGGTCGCGGCGGGCATTCATGCGATGAGGATGAAGTTCCACATGCCGCGGCCCTTTCCATCGGACACCTCCCCGTAACGGAGACCGGAAAACGGAACCCCATCACAGTTTTGACTACACTCTCCGGATGACCGCGGTCCCGGACAATCCCGAGATCACCCTGCGGATCGGACCCGGTCCCGGCCCGAGCCTGCCGGCTGCCGGCTCGGCTTGCGTGGTGGTAATCCATGGGGATGGCATCGGCCAGCGCGCGGACATCGACACCACGCCGATCCTGGTAGGGCGCTCGCCGGAAGCCGAGCTTTTTCTCGCGCACAGGAGCGTGTCCCGCACCCAATGCAAGGTGTGGCGCGAGGGCAATTCCTATCGGGTACGCGATCTGGATGCGACCAACACCACGCGGGTCAACAACCGACCCATCGGCGAGGTGGAACTGGCCGACGGCGACCACATCACCGTCGGCGAAAGCATCCTCAAGTTCATCAGCCACAGCAGCATGGAGGCGCAGTACCACGAGGAGCTTTACCAACTCGCCACCCACGATGCGCTGACCGATCTGTACAACCGCCGTCACTTCAGCGAAGTCATGGACAAGGAAATCGCACGCGCCGTGCGCCATGGGCGCCCGCTGACGCTGTGCATGGTCGACGTGGACCTGTTCAAGCCGGTCAACGACCGGTACGGACACAGCGCCGGCGACACCGTGTTGCGACGGATCGCCGCCCTGATACGCGCCGACGTGCGCCACGAGGATCTGGCCGCGCGCATCGGTGGCGAGGAGTTCGCGATCCTGTTGCCGGAGTGCGATGTCGGCATCGCCTATGGGTTCGCCGACCGCCTGCGCATGACGGTGGCCGACACCGAGTTCACGCTGCAAGAGGAGCCGCGACACATCACCATCAGTATCGGGATCGGCGCGCTGTCGCCGGAGTGCGCCACCCGCCGTGGCCTGATGGCCGCCGCCGACGCCGCCCTGTACAGCGCCAAGCGCGGAGGCCGCAACCGGGTCTGTCCGCAGCCTTGAGGGGATCGTCGACAACGACGGTCGCGGCAGATTACCCATTTGGCATCCATGGGATTGGCACCCGCAATGGTCCGCCACGATGACGCCGATGCCTTGCATCGAGCCCCGCACGAAACCTGCCAGCCAATGACGATCAGGATTCCCGCCGCGGCGCGCCAGCAGGGCGGTCTGCAGAGCGGGGCCCCAGCGGTTCTGTTATCGGACCCGGTGTCCGCTCTCGTCGATGACCACCTCGCCGTCCTCCTTGGCGAATGGACGGGTGATCGTCGGCAGGATGTCGAGCACGACCTCCGAAGGCCGGCACAGGCGCGTGCCCGACGGGGTGACCACAAACGGCCGGTTGATCAGGACCGGCTCCGCCAGCATCGCATCGAGCAACTGGTCGTCCGACAGGGTCGGATCGTCCAGCCCGAGGGCTTCGTAGGGCGTGCCTTTCTTCCGCAGCGCATCGCGCACGCCCAGGCCGGCGGCTGCGATCAACTCGATCAGGCGATCGCGCGCTGGAGGATCACGCAGGTACTCGATGACGGTCGGCTCGATGCCTGCATGACGGATCAGCGCCAGCGTGTTGCGCGAGGTGCCGCAGGCCGGATTGTGGTAGATCGTGGCTTCCATGATGCGATCGGTGAACGCCGCGGGCATCAGGTCGGACCTCTCGGCAATCGTCATGGTGGTTGCCTCCTTCAAATTGATTCCAGTATTCTAGAAACATGGAATTGAATAATGCAACCACCGCACTCGCTGCCCTCGGCCAGGCGACCCGGCTCTCGGTCTTTCGCCTGCTGGTCGAAGCCGGTCCGGAGGGGCGTATGCCCGGCGAGATCGCCGAAGCGCTGTCGCTGCCCGGCGCGACCTTGTCGTTCCACCTCAAGGAACTCGCCGCGGCGGGGCTGATCCAGGGCGAGCCCCGGGGTCGCCACATCTGCTACCGGGCCGACTTCGATGCCATGAACGGCCTGATCGGGTTCCTGACCGACAACTGCTGCGGCGGCGATCAGAGTCAATGCCTTCCTGCCTCCGGCACGCCCCGCAAGGGTGTGCAGAAAGTGGGCAAGGGCTGACCCATGCTGGTTGCACTGCTGATCTTCATCGCCACCATCGCCCTGGTCATCTGGCAGCCGAAAGGCCTCGGGGTCGGTTGGAGCGCCATGCTGGGCGCCGTCTTGGCATTGCTGACCGGCGTGGTGGATGTCGGGGACATCCCGACGGTCTGGGGCTTTGTCTGGAACGCCACCTTCACCTTCATCGCGGTGATCATCATCAGCCTGTTGCTGGATGAGGCCGGATTCTTCGAGTGGGCGGCACTGCACGTGGCGCGCTGGGGCAACGGCAGCGGGCGCCGGCTGTTCACCTTGCTCGTGTTGCTCGGGGCGGCCGTGGCGGCGTTGTTCGCCAACGACGGTGCGGCGCTGATCCTGACGCCGATCGTCATCGCCATGCTGCTGGCGCTGAGGTTCAGTCCGGCGGCCACGCTGGCCTTCGTGATGGCGGCCGGATTTGTGGCCGACACCGCCAGCCTGCCGCTGGTCGTTTCCAACCTGGTCAACATCGTCTCGGTGGACTATTTCGGCATCGGCTTTGCCGAATATGCCTCGGTCATGATGCCGGTCAACCTGGCCTCTGTTGCGGCGACGCTGGGCATGCTGATGTGGTTTTTCCGCCGCGACATCCCGGGCAGCTATGACGTTGCGCAGTTGAAGGATCCGCGTTCGGCCATCGTCGACCGCACCACCTTCAATGCGGGCTGGGCGGTGTTGGCTCTCCTGCTGGTCGGGTTTTTCGGACTGGAGCGGATTGGCGTGCCGATCAGCGCCGTGGCAGGGGCCGGGGCGCTGGTCCTGCTGGGCGTGGCGGCGCGCGGACACACGATATCGACCCGCAAGGTGGTCAGGGAAGCGCCGTGGCAGATCGTGGTTTTCTCACTCGGCATGTACCTGGTGGTCTACGGCCTGCGCAACCAGGGACTGACGGACCATCTGGCCAGACTGCTGGACGTTTTCGCCGATTACGGCGTGTGGGGAGCGACGATCGGGACCGGCCTGCTGACGGCTTTCCTGTCGTCGGTCATGAACAACATGCCCACGGTTCTGGTCGGCGCGCTGTCCATCGACGCCAGCCAGGCCGAGGGAACCGTGCGCGAGGCGATGATCTACGCCAACGTCATCGGCAGCGACCTGGGTCCGAAATTCACCCCGATCGGCAGCCTGGCCACGCTGCTCTGGCTGCACGTGCTGGCCCGCAAGAACATCCGGATCACCTGGGGCTATTACTTCAGGGTCGGCATCGTCCTGACGCTTCCGGTGCTGCTCGTGACCTTGCTGGCTTTGGCCATGCGGCTGAGCCTTGCGTGATGGGTGCGCGACTGATCGGTGACGGCTCGGCGGAGCATCGAAGCCGGAGAACCTGCGCACCCACCCGCTTCATGTGAAGTCCTTCAACAGCGACGCCTCCAGCAGAACATCAACGCCCGCGGGTGGGCGTATCGCGCGTGCGGGGATATTGTCGCCGGCTCGCCACTGGCGCACGGCATCGCGCTTGCTTTCGCCATCGACCAGAAACAGCGCTTCCCGCGTGCGGGCCAGTCGCGCGGCGCTGAGCGAGACGCGCTCCGGCGGCGCCTTGGGCGCGTCATGCACGCCCAGTGCATCGGGCGAATGTGCTTCGACGCCCCAGTCCTGGCCGGGAAACAGACTGGCGGTATGCCCGTCCTCGCCCAGGCCGAGCAGGACCAGATCGAACTGGCCGGCACCGCCTGCGGGCAGGGCAGCCAGCATCTGCGCATAGCCGGCTGCGCCGGCATCGGCACCCTGTTCGGCCGGGATGACGTGGATCTGCTGCGCCGGAACCGGCACGTGCGCCAGCCAGGCGTCATGCGCCATGACGCTGTTGCGGTCGGGGTCGGCGGCAGGCAGGCAGCGCTCATCGCCGAACCAGAGGTGCCAGCGCGGCCAGTCGGCATCCGCGTCGCGCAGCCGCGCATACACGCCCCGCGGTGTATTGCCGCCCGCCAGCACCAGGATGAAACGGCCCCGTGCGGTGATCGCCCGCGTGGCGGCGGCCAGGATCCAGCGGGCGGCTTCGGCCTGGAGCGCCGCGCTGCCATCGAAGGGATGCCAGCGGACGCGGCCGGCTTCCGCCTCGACGGCCGGTAGAGACGGGCTGCTCATTCCTTCTTCATCGCATGACCGCCGAACTGGTTGCGCATCGCCGCCAGCAGCTTGTCCGAGTACGAGTCCGCATCCCGCGAACGCAGGCGCTCCAGGAGGGCCAGCGTGATGACGGGCGCGGAAACATCCAGGTCGATGGCTTCGGCCACGGTCCAGCGGCCTTCGCCGGAATCCTCCACGTAGGGCGCGATGCCGTCCATCGCCGGGTTCTTTTCCAGCGCCAGCGCGGTCAGGTCCAGCAGCCACGAACGCACGACGCTGCCGCTGCGCCAGATGCCGGCGACCTGGTGCAGGTCCAGCGCGAAGTCGTGCTTGTGCTGCAGGATGGAAAAGCCTTCCGCGTAGGCCTGCATCATTCCGTACTCGATGCCGTTGTGGACCATCTTGGTAAAGTGGCCGGCACCGGCCGGGCCAACCCGGCCCCAGCCGCGGTCCTTCGCCGGGGCGAGCGTCTCGAACACCGGCCTCAGCCGTTCGACAGCCGCCTCATCGCCGCCGATCATCAGGCTGAAGCCCTCCGCCAGCCCCCACACGCCGCCGCTGGTGCCGCAGTCGATGTAGTGCACCTGCTGCGACGCCAGTTTTCCGGCGCGCCGCAGCGTGTCCTTGTAATTGGCGTTGCCGCCGTCGACGAGCGTGTCGCCGGCCTCCAGCAGTGATGACAGGGCGGTGACGGTGTCTTCGGTGATCGCGCCGGCAGGCACCATCATCCACACGGTGCGCGGCGCCGGCAGGCTGGCGACCAGCGCGGCGAGCGAGTCCACCGTCTGCGCACCGTCCTCGCCCAGCGCCTGGCGGGCTTCGGCCTGCGGATCGAAGCCGACGATCGCGTGGCCGCCACGCATCAATCGCCGGGCCATGTTGGCTCCCATGCGGCCCAGACCGATCATGCCGAGTTTCATCTCGCTCTCCTTTGTTTGGTGGTGCGACGACGCGTCATGACAACCATCGTCGCAGCCCGGACGGGGCAGCGGGTGACGGCTGGCTGCGGATGTAGGCGTCGGCGGCTTTGCGGATGGCTTCGGCCTGGGTGGGGTAGGCGTGGATGACGCGCGACAGCGTGCCCAGGCCGATGCCGGCGACCATCGCCAGGGTGATTTCGCTGATCATCTCGCCGGCGTGGCGGGCGACGATGGTCGCGCCGAGGATCTCGTCGCTGCCGTCGCGGACGTGGATCTTCACGAAGCCCACTTCCTCGTCGTCGGCAATCGCCCGGTCGACATCGTGCATCGGCACGGTGAAGGTGCGCACCGGGATGCCGCGCTCGCGCGCCTGGCGCACGTACAACCCGACGTGGGCGATTTCCGGATCGGTGTAGGTGCACCAGGGAATCGTCAATCCGCTCAGCCGCTCACTGCCGTCCAGCAGGGCGTTGTTGACCACGATGCGGGCCGAGGCGTCGGCGGTATCGCTGAACTTGTGTTCCAGGCAGACATCACCGGCGGCGTAGATGCGCGGATTGCTGGTCTGCAGGAAGTCATCGACATGGATGCCGCGATGGGAGTCGTACTCGACCCCGGCGGTTTCCAGGTCCAGTCCTTCGACATTGGGAACCCGCCCCGCGCCGGTCAGGATGGCATCGACTTCCACCGTGCTTTCGTAATCGTCGCTGATCAGCTCGGCGATCTTGTTGCCGCCTTCCACCCGGATGTTGACCACGCGGGTATTGAGCCGCACTTCCAGGCCATCCCGTGCCAGTGCATTGGCCAGGATCTGCGCCGCATCGCGCTCTTCCTTGGGCAGGAACAACGGCCAGCGCTGCACGATGGTCGTCTGCGCGCCGAAGCGGCAGAACGCCTGCGCCATCTCGCAACCCAGCGGACCGCCGCCCACCACCAGCAGCCGGCGCGGCAGTTCGGTCACGTCGAAGGCGGATTCGTTGGTCAGGTAGCCGGCTTCGGCCAGGCCGGGAATCTGCGGTATGCGCGGTCGGGCGCCGGTGGCGATCAGGGCCTTCCTGAAACGCAGGTTCGCGCCGGCGACCGTCAACGCATCCACCGCGCTGAAACGCCCTTGTCCGAAGAACACGCTCACGCCCTGTGCGGAAAGCCGCCGTGCCGAATCGCCGCGGCTGATGCGGGCGCGGATGTCGCGCATGCGCCGCATCACCGCGGCAAAGTCGACCTGGATATCGGCGGGAGGCTGCGCGCCGTACTTCGCCGCGTTGCGCATTTCCGCGACCAGGCGCGATGTGCGGATGACCGCCTTGGACGGCACGCAACCGGTGTTCAGGCAATTGCCACCGAGCAGGCCGGATTCCACCAGGGCCACTTTTGCTCCCAGCCCGGCCGCCATGCCCGCGGCCGTCAGTCCTGCGGTGCCCGCGCCGATGACCACCAGGTCGTAAAGCGGGGCGGGGGTCGGGTTGATCCATTGCGGCGGCCGCACGTTGGCCAGGCGTTCGTGCTCGAAGAGATCGTCGGGTGCCGTGGACGGTGGCGGCGGGTTGGTGGTTTTCGGGGTCATGACAGCATGCTCATGACAACCAGCCGCCGCCATAACCGGCACGATGCAGGCCGGCGCGGACGTAGTCACAGCCACGCATCAGCCGCCAGGGCAGTCCGGAGCGGTGGTTCTCGACCATCATCACGACCAGGCCCTGATCCAGTCCGAAATGGCCGCGCGATACCCACGGGGCGCCGTCCGCACCGCCACAGCGCGGGTTGAAGCCGCTGGCGAATTGCTGGTCCGTCAACATCGTGGGATATCGCGTCAGCATGTTGCGCACCGCGGCCATGGCGATCTCCGGCTCGAAAGGCAACGAGCCCAGTGCCGCCCAGCCACCGAGGGTGCCGTCATCGGGGCCGTAGGGCACTCCACGCGCGGCGTAGCCATACAAGCGACCGAGGTTCTGCGGGAGGTCGGGAACGTTGTCGTCGGGGCCGTCACAGGCGGTCAGGCCCCAGCAGTTCTCGTCGTAGCCGCTGAACTTGTGCGGGTTGCGCCAGGCGTACTCGCGCTGGACTGCGATGGCGCGGCGGGTGTTCTCGAAATAGTCGCAATCCTTCTCGCGCATGAAGCGGTCCTGGATGCCGCGGAAATCGATCCAGGCATGCGGGAACTGGTGCACGAACAGCGGCCCGGCATAAAGGAAGTCGTGCCCGTAGAGGTTCTCCCACTGGTAGGTCGCGGTCCACGCCTCGTAATGCGAGGTGTCGATCGGGTGGGTCGGCGAACCGGAAGCCAGCACGTAGAGGATGATGCCCTCGTCATAGCCGTCCCAGCCGTAGTGCAGGAATCCGCACTCGGGCTTCCAGCCCTGGCGGATGGTGGGCTTGCCGTCACTGGCCCAATGCCAGTCCACGCGCCGGTACAGCACATCGGCCAGGGTACGCAGCTCGGCCTCGTCCGCGGTGTCGGCGTCGAAGTAGCAACGCGCCGTCAGTGCGCCGGCGATCAGCAGCGCCGAGTCGATCGTCGACAACTCCGAGCGCCATACGCGCGCGCCGGTATGCATGTCGAGGAAGTGGTAATACAGCCCCTTGTAGCCGGTCGCTGTCGCGCTGCCGCTCTGGTCGCTGTCGTGGAAGAACCGCAGCGATGCCAGCGCGCGACGGATGGCTTCGTCGCGTTCGATCCAGCCGCGCTCCACCGCCACCGGATAGGCCGACAGGGCGAAACCGACCACGGCGATGCTGCACGGCGAGTTTGTCCGGCTGGTGTCGGCGACCAATCCGTTGGCCGGGTTGAAGGCCTGCAGGAAGTACCCGAACGCCGCCCGCTGCAATTGATCCAGCAGCACCTCGTCGGTGGCGGCGCTATCCATGCGCTACACCGCGTCGCCGGTGATGCCGGCCGCGGCCTTGAACCACATAACCATCACTCGCGTCATGTTCTTTTTCCTTGGCCTGGTTCCTGCAGGATTTCCAGCAGGATTTCCTGCGGAACAGACAGGATAGCCAGACGTTGTTCAAGGCCGCGTCACGGCCGCGGCGTAGGATCGGACCGGCAACACGCGGGTGCCTTCAACCGTCAACACCGTTGCCTTCCAGACCTCGCATGGACGCCCGGCCACGCCCACCCGCCGTGCAGCCACCTGCCCACTGGAGGCCGGCATGCCCATGCCATCACCACCGCCGCAGCCACGCGCCGTATCGCGCGTACACCTGCTTTCCAACGGCCGCTACACGGCCATGCTGACCGATGCCGGATCGGGGCAGAGCCTGTGGTCGGGGCTCGCGGTCACCCGCTGGCGCGAAGACCCGACCTGCGATGCCTGGGGCAGCCACCTCCTGCTGCGCGATGCCGACAGCGGTACGGTCTGGTCGGCGGGACGTCAGCCCCGTGGCGGCGAGCCCGGCAGCTACCTGGCGACGGCCACGGACGGGCTTTTTTCCAGTGTCCGCCACGACGGCGTCCTGGAAACCCGCCTGACCGCGGCGATCGCAGCCGATGACGATGCCGAGTTGCGTCACCTCACGATCAGCAACCACGGCCACCTCCAACACGTCATCGAACTCACGTCCTATGCCGAACTGGTGCTGGCTTCGGCGGCCAGCGACGCGGCGCATCCGGTGTTTTCCAGGATGTTCGTGAAGACCGAATGGGTGGAGCAGGGCGGCGTACTGCTGGCCACGCGACGCCGGCGTGCGCCGGAGGAGCCGGAAATCTGGGCCGCCCATGTCGCGCTGGTGGAAGGGCAGGAGGACCACACGGCGGAATACGAGACCGACCGCGCGCGATTCCTCGGCCGGGGACGGACACTGCGCAACGCCGTGGCGATGGAAAACGGCGACCTGTTGTCCGGCACCATCGGCGACGTGCTGGATCCCATCTTCAGTCTGCGTCGACGCGTCCGCATCGCGCCGGGCGCCAGTGTGCGCATCGCCTTCTGGACCTGCGTTGCCACGACGCGCGAACAGGTCCTGGCGCTCGCCCACCGCGTCGATGGAGCGGAAGCCTGCGAGCACACCTTTGCCGGGGCCGCGGATTTCGCCATGACACGGCGGGCGCGGTTCGAGCTGGGCGATACTTCGGCCGAGCGGTGCAACCGGTTGCTGGCCCCGTTGTTTTATGCCGATGCCGCATGGCGCGCGCCGGTCGAACAATTGAAGCGCGGCAGCGGCGGTGCCCCGGTGCTGTGGGCCTGCGGCATCTCCGGTGACCGGCCGATCGTGCTGCTGCACATCGCCAGCCCCGACGGGCTGGAGCACGTCCACGAACTGCTGCGCGCACAACGTTACTGGCAATCGCTGCGGCTGGGCATCGACACGGTGCTGTTGAACGATGCCGCGGGCACCGATGCCGAAGCGCTGCACGCGCAACTGACCGCTCTGGCATCCGCGCAGACCGACGCGCTTCACGGCGCGGCGATCGCCGCCCAGACCGGCACCGGCGCAACAGATGCAGGCGTACTCGTCCTGCGCAGCGACAGCATGGACGACGCGTTGCGCGATGGCCTGGCGACGGCCGCCCGCGTCGTGCTGGATGCGGCGACCGGCGGCATGGCGATGCGCGTTGCCCAGGCCGACCGGTTCGGGATATCGGGGCAGACGCGGGAGCCTGGGGCCGTACCAGGCCCGGATGCGAAGGAAACCGCGGCAGCCACGAGCCACGCCCTGCACGAAGCCCTCGAGTTCGACAACGGCATCGGCGGATTTTCGGCGGCTGACGATACCTATGTCATCCGCCTGGATGGCTCGCGCTGCGCGCCGATGCCCTGGAGCAACGTGATCGCCAACCCGGCGTTCGGCTTCATTGCCACGGCCGAAGGCGGCGGGCACACGTTCTCGCTCAACAGCCAGCAGAATCCGCTGACACCGTGGCCCAACGACCCGGTCAGCGACGCGCCCTGCGAAGTGCTCTACCTGCGCGACAACGACAGCGGCGGGTTGTGGAGCGCGACCGCGCTGCCGATCCGGGTTCCGACCGCGCGTTACACCGCACGCCATGGGCGGGGATGGACGCGGTACTCGCACGAGGCGCATGGCGTCGGCGTCGAGCTGCTGCAATGCGTGCCGACGGCCGACTCGATCAAGCTGTCGCGGCTGCGGCTGCACAACCGGTCCGCGCGTTCGCGACGGCTGTCGGTCACCGCGTATGTCCAATGGGCACTGGGCGCCAACGGCACCGTGCCGGGGCCGTACGTCGTCACCCGCCAGGATCCGTCGACCGGCGCCGTGTTCGCACAGAACCGCTGGCGGGCGGAGTTCGGCGACCGCGTCGCTTTCGCTGGTCTGGGACGCGAGGCAACTTCGGTCACCGCCGACCGCACCGAATTCCTCGGCGTCCTCGGCGCCGTCGAACGCCCGGCAGCGCTGCTGGACGCCGCGCCACTCTCGGGCTGGACGGGTGCCGGCCGCGACCCCTGCGCCGCGTTGCAGACCCAGATCGACCTCGAGCCGGGCGCCTCGGCGGACGTGCTGTTCCTGCTCGGCGACGCCGCCTCCGACGCGGAGGCACAGGCATTGCTCGACACCTACCGCCACATCGACATCGACGAGGTGTTGCGTGAAGTCCACGCACTCTGGAACGGCGTTCTGGACGTACTGCAGGTGCACACGCCCAACCGGGCGATGGACGTGCTGCTCAACGGCTGGCTGCTGTATCAGACCCTGTCGTGCCGCATGTGGGCGCGCACGGCGTACTACCAGGCCAGCGGTGCCTATGGCTTCCGCGACCAGCTGCAGGACGTGATGGCGCTGTGCGTGGCGCGACCGGATATCGCCCGCGGGCACCTGCTGCGTGCGGCGGGACGGCAGTTCGTCGAAGGCGATGTGCAGCACTGGTGGCTGCCGCCGTCGGGGCAGGGCATCCGTACCCGCATGAGCGACGACCGGGTCTGGCTGCCGTATGTCGCGCTGCACTACCTCGCCGTCAGCGGCGATGCCGGTGTGCTGGATGCGGTGGTGCCGTTCCTCGATGGCCCGTTGTTGAAGGATGGCGACCACGACGCGTTTTTCACCCCGTCGGATGCCGACCAGCAAGGCAGCCTGTACGAACACTGCGCGCGGGCGATCGACTGCAGCCTTTCGCTCGGACCGCACGGTCTTCCGTTGATGGGCACCGGCGACTGGAACGACGGCATGAACCGGGTGGGCGAGCAGGGCAAGGGCGAAAGCGTGTGGCTGGCCTGGCTGCTGCTGGACACAATTGCCCGCTTCTCGCCGATCGCCGATGCCCGCGCCGACCATGCGCGCGTGGCGCGCTGGCAGGCCGTCGCCGACGCCGTCAAAACAGCGGTGGAAGACGCCGGTTGGGATGGCGACTGGTATCGACGTGCCTACTACGACGACGGCACGCCGCTGGGTTCGGCGCTCAACGCCGAGTGCCGGATCGACGCGATCGCGCAGTCGTGGAGCGTGATGTCGGGCGCCGCCGACCCGGCCCGTGCCGCCAGCGCGATGGAGGCAGTGGACACCCAGTTGGTGGATCGCAAGCACCGGGTCGCGATGCTGTTCACGCCACCGTTCGAGCACACCACGCACGACCCGGGCTACATCAGGAGCTACCCGCCCGGCGTCCGCGAGAACGGTGGTCAATACACCCACGGCTCGCTCTGGTCGATCTTCGCCTGGGCAAGGCTGGGCAACGGCGACAAGGCCGCGGAGCTGTTCGATATCTTCAATCCCGTCCTGCATACCGACACCGCGTCCAGGGCCGACCACTTCAAGGTCGAGCCCTACGTGTCGTGTGCCGATGTCTATTCGGCCGGCGAGCTGGCGGGGCGGGGCGGCTGGACCTGGTACACCGGATCGGCAGGCTGGCTGTATCGCGCCGGGATCGAGGCGTTGCTGGGCTTCCACCTGCGCGGCGACCGGTTGCGGATCGATCCCTGCATTCCGCCGGCATGGCCTGGCTTCAGTCTCGTTTACCGCCACCACTCATCGCGTTACCTGATTCAAGTTGACAACGAGCAAGTCGACAATCCGGATGGTGCAAGCCGCGGCGTGATCCGGGCCGAACTCGATGGAGTGAACCTTCCCATTCCGGCCGACGATGCGGTGGCGCTGATTCCTCTGGTCGATGACGATGCCGAGCACCGCGTCCGCGTCTGGCTGGGTTGAAAGCCGGCCATCCGTTCTTTCACCTGTACGTCATAGCCCCGGCGCGATGGTGGATGGCGATGAGCGATACCAGCCGTGTGAACCTCCGGCGGTACCGACCAGACTCCTGAAAGCAGGCTCCTGCAAAATTTTTTGCCGCAATGAGGGTAGGGACATGGGCGGGGAAGCAGACAAGCTCGAGGGGCCGGACTTCGGGCGCGGCATCGAGTCGTCGGCGGTCACCGAAGGCAGCCTGCTGCTCGGTCATGCACAGGGCGAGGCGGTGGTCCTGGCCCGCAGTGGCGGTGAGCTCTTTGCGATCGGCGCGCATTGCACCCACCAGGGCGCACCGCTGTCGGACGGGCTGCTGGTCGATGGAACGGTGCGGTGTCCCTGGCACCACGCCTGTTTCAGCCTGCACAACGGCATCCCGGTGCGGCCGCCGGCCTTGAAGCCGATCGACTGTTTCCGGGTCGAGGAGCGCGATGGCGTCATCCACGTCCGCGGCAAGCTCGAACCCGCCGGTCCGGAACCCCTTCCTCCTTCGCATCCCGCGCCCGAAAGCATCGTCATCGTCGGTGGCGGAGCCGCCGGCAACTCGGCCGCGCAAACGCTGCGCCGCGAGGGCTACCAGGGAAGCATCACGATGCTGAGCGCGGATGCATCGCCACCCTACGACCGCACCGACCTGTCCAAAGGCATCCTGGCCGGCAGCATCGACGAGGCGTCCAACCGGCTGCAGGACGCCGATTTCTACCGGCAGCAGGACATCGACCTGCAGACCAACACCCAGGTAAGCCGCATCGACACCGCCCAACGGCAGGTCGAGACGGCAGACGGTCGTCGTTATTCCTACGGCGCGCTGCTGCTGGCAACCGGCGCGGCGCCCGTCCATCTGGACATCCCCGGCGCCACGTTGCCGCATGTGCATTACCTGCGCACCGCCGCCGACTGCCATGCCCTGTTGGAACATGTCCTCTCGGAGCCGGCCTCGTCGGCGAAACGCGCCGTCATCATCGGCGCAAGCTTCATCGGCCTTGAAGTCGCCGCCGGCCTGCGCGCCAGGAAGATCGACGTGCAGGTCGTCGGTCTCGGTAACACCTTGATGGAGAAGGTTCTGGGCGCGGCGGTCGGAAATTTCCTGCAGAAGCTGCACGAGGATCACGGCGTGATCTTCCACCTGGGCACGACCGCCAGCACGATCGACGAGCGCGAAGTCGTGCTGACCAATGAGGAAATCCTGCCCGCCGATCTCGTCGTCATCGGCATCGGCGTGCGTCCGGTGACCGGCCTGGCCGAACAGGCGGGTCTGGCGATGGACCGCGGCATCACCGTGGACGAATACCTGGAAACGAGCGTGCCCGGCATCTTCGCGGCCGGCGACATCGCGCGTTGGCCCGACCCGCTGACCGGCGACCGGCTGCGCATCGAGCACTGGGTCGTGGCCGAGCGTCAGGGGCAGACCGCGGCCCGCAACATGATCGGCCTGCGCGAGCGTTTCGACGCCGTACCGTTTTTCTGGACCGAGCAGTACGACTTCGGCCTTGCCTATGTCGGCCATGCCGAGCGCTTCGACGAAGTGCTCATCGACGGAGAGCTCGACCAGCGCGACTGCACCATCAGCTACCGGCGCGAGGGCAGGGAGCTGGCAGCGGCGGTGTTCATCCACCGGGACCTGGAAGGACTGCACAAGGAAGTGTCGTTCGAACGGGCCATCGCCGCCATGCCTGCCGCCGCTTCCGGGAACCGCCCATGAGCGCCGGCATTCCCGCCGACAACATCCGGTTGAAACGGGCCTACGAAAAGCCCGCCGATGCCGATGGCGTCCGCATCCTGGTCGACCGGCTGTGGCCGCGTGGTGTCAGCAAGGAGGCTGCCGCGCTGGATCAGTGGATGAAGGAGATCGCCCCCAGCAGTGCACTGCGGAAATGGTTCGGCCACGACCCGGCGCGCTGGCCCGAGTTCCAGCAACGCTACGAAGTCGAACTTCGCGACCATTCGGAACTGTTGACCGAGTTGCAGGCCGCCGCCAGAAAGGGCCCGATCACCCTCGTGTACTCGGCGCATGACGAGCTGCGCAACGATGCGGTGGTCTTGAGACGTTTTCTGCTGGGCAGGAAGCCGACCGCGTAGTTGGCGAGCAAGCCATGCGAGCGGACGGCTCGCCGGCTCCCAATGAGCAGGAGGAGCTGCGGCATCGCCTTGTCGATGGGAGGGACGAACAGCAAAGCGCCCGCTTTTCGCAGGCGCTTGCCGGATATTGTTGAAGCCTTTCCTAATGATCCTTGCCGGGATTCTTCCCCATCATCTTGTCGGGACTGGAACCGGGGCTGGACGCCGATTTGGCGTGCTTTTCATCCGAACCCGATGCGTGCTTTCTGGGGGCGTCCTTGTGCTGGCTGGACGGCTTCTTGCTCTTGTCGGTAGGCATATTCGTCTCCTGGGCGAGGGACCTCTTCGAGGTCACGCCAAAGCTAGTCGCCCGTTCGTTAGCCCGGTGCGCTTCGAACGTGTGCAAACCGATAAGGCGCTGAATGGTTCAGAAGCGAGCGCCGACGGGCAATAGATCGATACCCGCATGGAAGGGCACGACAACTTCCTGACCCGGATATCTCAGGCCGCGAACACCATCCGCCCGCTTCCGTCACCGATGATCGCGTGCGGCAGGAACCGCGAGGTGTCACGGGTGATCGGCGTGTCGTCCTCGCGCACCCCCATGCCGCAGGCGCGGTCACCGACCACCCAACTGCCGATCAACGGATAGCGACCGTCGAAGTCGGGCAACGGGTGCAATGCCTGCCGGATCGCCGGACCGGCGTACGGCCCGTCCGCACGCAACAGGCGGCCGTCGGCATAGCGCATCTCGATGTTGGCGCCCTCGCGGGAGAACAGTGGTTTGCGTACCCAGCCGGGCGGCAACTCACCACCGTCGTCGAACGCCGTCGGCAAGAGGTTGGGGTGGCCCTGGTGACGTTCCCACAGCAGCGGCAACACACCCTTGTTGCTCAGGATGAGCTTCCACGCCGGTTCGACCAACTGCACGCCGGCGTGCGGCAACGCCACACCGAAACTGTCGGCGAACAGGTCTTCGAGCGGGTAGAGCTTGAACAGGCTGCCGATCACCCCATCGTCCAGGTCCGTGAGGCGCCCGTCTTCGGACAGGCCGATGTCCTCCAGCGCGATCAGCCCGGCCGGCAGACCACCCTGGGCGGCGCAATCGCGCAGGTACTCGACGGTGCCCTGGTCCTCGACGCTGTCGCGCACGGCGGCGAAGTGGAAAGGCGGCCTCAGCTGCGCGGCCAGTTCGCCGAAGCGTTCCACCAATGCTTCGTGGATCGCGTTGAACTGGTCGGCATCGGCCGGCAGCACCCCGCGTTCGCGCTGGCTCTCCAGCCATTCCCACTGAAAAAACGCGGCCTCGTACAACGAGGTTGGGGTGTCGTAGTTGAACTCGTAAAGCTTGGCCGGGCCGTGACCGTCATAGGCCAGGTCGATACGGCCGTACAGATGCGGATCGCGCTGGCGCCAGCTCTCAGCCACGTAATCACGGAACGCATCCGGGATTGCCAGGCGCTCCATCAGCGTTTCACTGCCCACGACCTCGTCGACCAGTTCCAGCGCCATCTGGTGGATCTCCGCGGTGGGATCCTCGATGTCGTGTTCGATCTGGCGCAGGGTGAACGCGTAATACGCGGACTCGTCCCAGTACTGGGCACCGTCGATCGTGTGGAATTGGAAGCCACAGGCGTCGGCGCGCCGACGCCAGTCCGGGCGCGGCTCGATCGCGACCCGACGCATCAGCCGCCCGTGCTGCCGCCGGTCCGGCGCGCGCTGGTGCCACCGAAGCCGCCACGACGCACCGTCATCGCGCGGTCGGGCTGGGCACTCACCTTGGCAAGACCGGACGAGCCGGGAACCCCGGTCGTCGACGGACCCGGCTTGAGCCAGCCCTGCTGATTGGAGCGGAACGCCGGCTCGGCCCTGGTGGCACCAGCCGCGGCCTGATTGCCCATCTGATTGGGTGCCAGCGCAGCGCCACGGCCGTTGAGCATCTGCGACAGGAAGAAACCGGTCATCAATGGCCCGATGAACGAATGCCCGGTCGATGTCTGCTGGGTAGCGCATTGGCCCGCGCCGAACTCGGCCTCGCAATCTTCCCGGGACGCGTACTTGGGCGAGGCCTCGGCAACCTGGGCCTGCGCCTGCTCGAAGGCTTCCCGGCACATGATCGGATTCGCCGTCTTCTCGGCGCAGGCCTCCACCGACGTGAACAGACCTTCCCGGGTCTGGACCTCGGGCTGGGTGGAGCAGGCAATCAGCAGCAACGGAGCGGTGCCCATCAGCACCAGGGCAGTCTTGCGGGAGCGTTTCATACGGTCATGCGGAAATCGAGGATGGCCAAGGATAGAGGAAGCGTGCGACCGAAGCCCTCGAGGAACCATTCCCCGCGAGCGATCCTGTCTCACCTTCGTTCCCGGGCGGCATAGGAGCGGGATGGTTTGCAGGCCCGCCGCCGCTCAGCCGCTCGACCGGCGTCGCGCCGACCCGGCACAACACTGGCCGGGCCGGACGCAACGCCGCTGCTACTTCTCGATCGTAAATTCGTCCAGCACGTTGCCCTGGAGGTCGTAGGCCTTGTAAGCCAGACGCCCGCCATCGATGTCGATCACCTGATAGGTCGAGGTGTCGGTGAAGCGCCAGGCGATGTACGGGGCGTCGGACTGCTTGTACATCTTGGTGCCGGCCACCGCATGGATGTAGACCGGGCCCTCGGCCGGCGAGGACACCACTTGGTCGCCCTTCATCGGGAAGGTGCGCAGGTAGGCGTGGTCATCACCTTGCA
>DASTUE010000106.1:0-15471 GCA_035759805.1 Lysobacter sp.
CCAGCAACGAAGCCACGCTGCCGCCGCTGGGTTATGCCGTCGCCCAGCTGCACGGCATCTACATCCTGGCCGAGAGCAGCGAGGGCCTGATCGTGGTCGACATGCACGCCGCCCACGAGCGCATCGGCTACGAGAAGCTCAAGCGCGCCCACGACGGCGAAGGCCTGCGCAGCCAGCCGTTGCTGGTGCCGGCGATGCTGGCGCTGTCGGAGCGCGAGGCGGAAGTGGCCGAGCGCGAGGCGGAAACGCTGGCGACGCTCGGCTTCGAGGTAACCCGTTCCGGCCCGCAGTCGCTGACCCTGCGCTCGGTTCCCGCGCTGCTCGCCCACGGCGATGTCGAGGCGCTGTTGCGCGATGTGCTGGCCGACCTTCGCGAGCACGGTGGGGCATCGCCGCTGGGCGGAATCCGGGTCGCGGCAGCCCGCGACGAGTTACTGTCGACCATGGCCTGCCACGGCGCCGTGCGCGCGAACCGCCGCCTGAGCCTGCCGGAAATGAACGCCCTGCTGCGCGAGATGGAGATCACCGAGCGCTCCGGCCAGTGCAACCATGGACGGCCCACGTGGGCGCACTTCAGCCTGCCCGAAATCGACCGCTGGTTCCTGCGAGGACGCTGACGTGAGCACGATATCCCGATCCCTCTTGTCCAGGATGTTTCCCGGCCGGCACGCCGCTGTACTTGCGATCGCCGGCTGCGCCATCGCGCTGGGCGGCTGCAGCCGCCAGCAACCTGCCCATATCGACCAGGAGTCCGCCATGTCCGCCGAACAGATCGCCTTCGACGCCGAGCAACAGCGCTGGCGGGAACAGCGTCTCGCCGGCCTGCTGGCGCCCGACGGCTGGGCCAGCCTGACCGGCCTGCACTGGATCGAACCCGGGCCGCATTACGTCGGCAGCAACGCCGGCAACGGGATCAAGCTGGCGATGGGGCCGCAGCACCTGGGCATGATCGATCTTCGCGACGGCCGGATCCGCTTCGTGCCCGAGTCCGGCGTGGCGCTGACGGTCGACGGCGAAGCCCTGGCGGGACCCACCTCGCTGCGCGTCGACGACGATCCGGCCGGACCGAGCCTGCTGGGTTTCGATGACGGCAAGGGACAGGCGACCGTGATCAAGCGCAACGGCCGCTACGCGCTGCGTGTCCGCCATGCCGAGGCGCCCAGTCGCACCCGCTTCGCGGGACTGGACTACTGGCCCGCTGATCGCGCCTGGGTGGTCGATGCGCAGTTCGTCGCGCACCCGGCCGGGCGGACGATGGAGATCGCCAACATCATCGGTGCGTTCGACGAGGTGGCCAATCCGGGCGTGGTCGAGTTCGAGCGCGATGGTGCGACGTACCGATTGGAAGCGATCGACGAGGGCGGGGACGAGCTGTTCCTGGTGTTCGCCGACCGCACCAATGGACACGGCAGCTACGGCGCCGGTCGCTTCCTGTATGCGCCCAAACCCGATGCGACCGGCAAGCTCGTGCTCGACTTCAACCGCGCCTACAGCCCGCCCTGCGCGTTCACCGCGTTCGCGACCTGCCCGTTGCCGCCGCCGGAAAACCGGCTGGATCTGGCCGTGACCGCGGGCGAGAAAGCCTACGTCCATGCCGATTGAACGGCCGAGCCGCGTTCGTGGCCTGCCCGGAATTTCCATGCGCGCTTTGAAAGCGCTGTTGGCCTGCCTGCTGGCGGTGTCCAGCGTGGCGTCCGCTGCGCTCGTCCGCGACCGCGCGGTGCCGGACGTGGTGCCGCTGCACGAGGTGGCCAGCGACGTTCCCGCCCATGAGCCTCCGTTGCCGTTGTTGTGGAAAGTCTCCGATGCCGACAACGCGGTCTACCTGCTCGGGTCGTTCCACTTGCTCAAGGACGACGACTACCCGTTGTCGCCCGATATCGATGCGGCATTCGCCGATGCCGGGCGGATCGTGTTCGAGGTGGCACCGGAAGACCTCGCTGATCCGGACACCGGCCGCAGGTTCCTCGAGGCCGCCCGGTTCGTGGACGGCCGGACGCTGTCGGATGTGCTGGATCCGCGCCTGCGCGAGAAGCTGCATCGGCTGCTCGCCCGGCAAGGCAGTTCGATCGGCCAGATCGACCACTACAGCCCGTGGTACGTGAACCTGTCACTGATGCTGGGCCTCTCGCAGTCGCTGGGTTTCAGTGCCGAGCAGGGGCTGGACCGCTATCTGATGCAGCAGGCCGCAGACGCCGGCAAGCCTACGTCCGGGCTGGAATCCATCGATGACCAGCTGCACGCGCTGGTCGCCTCGCCGATGGCGGAGCAGGTCAAGGGGCTGGAGGATTTCATTGACCGGCCGCAGGAAATTCCCGCCGAATTGTCCAGCCTGCACCAGGCCTGGCGCGATGGCGACGTGGCGAAGCTGGATGCGTTGACCCGTCTGGAGATGATCGACAGGACGCCGCAGACCTACCAGGTCATCAACGTCGACCGCAACGAAGCCTGGTTGCCGCAGTTGCGGCAGATGCTCGACGACCATCGACGCCTCGATTTCCTCGTGGTGGTCGGTGCGCTGCATCTGCTCGGGGAGGATGGCCTCGTCGAGAAACTGCGCTTGCACGGCTACCGAGTCGAACGCATCTGCTCCGCCTGCGAGCCGGAGACCGACAGCGAGGTCGAACCGGACGCGGCGGCATCGCCTGCGCCGGAATCCCCGTAAAGCCAGGCTTCGCCGGACTCCACGCCAGGCAACTACATCCGGAACACGCCGAACTTCGTACCTGCCTCGATCGGCGCATTGAGCGAGGCCGACAGGCCCAGTCCGAGTACCCGGCGGGTGTCGGCCGGATCGATGATGCCGTCGTCCCACAAGCGCGCGGTGGCGTAGTACGGGTTGCCCTGGCTCTCGTACTGGTCGCGGATCGGCGCCTTGAAGGCCTCTTCCTCGGCCGGGGTCCACACGCCGCCGCGGGCCTCGATGCCGTCGCGCCGCACGGTGGCCAATACGCTGGCCGCCTGTTCGCCGCCCATCACCGAGATGCGTGCGTTCGGCCACATCCACAGGAAGCGCGCGCCGTACGACCGGCCGCACATCGCGTAGTTGCCGGCGCCGAAGCTGCCGCCGATCACCACGGTGAACTTGGGCACGTGCGAGCAGGCGACCGCGGTGACCATCTTGGCCCCGTCCTTGGCGATGCCGGCCTGCTCGTACTTCTTGCCGACCATGAAGCCGGTGATGTTCTGCAGGAACACCAGCGGGATGCCGCGCTGGTTGCACAGCTCGATGAAATGCGCGCCCTTGAGCGCGCTTTCGGCGAACAGGATGCCGTTGTTGGCGACGATGCCGACCGGATAGCCGTGGATATGCGCGAAGCCGGTGACCAGGGTCTTGCCGTAGCGCGCCTTGAACTCCTGGAACCGGCTGCCGTCGGCGATGCGCGCGATCACCTCGCGGATGTCGAACGGGCGGCGGGTGTCCTTCGGCACGATGCCGTACAGCTCTTCGGCGGCGAACAACGGCTCACTCGCGGGCTGCACCGCGACTGGCAGGACCTTCTTGCGGTTGAGCGTGCCGACGATGTCGCGCGCGATCTGCAGCGCGTGCCGGTCGTCTTCGGCGAAATGGTCGGCGACCCCGGAGATCGAAGTGTGCACGTCCGCGCCACCCAGCGTTTCGGCATCGACGATCTCGCCGGTGGCGGCCTTCACCAGCGGTGGTCCGCCGAGGAAGATCGTGCCCTGTTCCTTGACGATGATCGATTCGTCGCTCATTGCCGGAACGTAGGCGCCGCCCGCCGTGCAGCTGCCCATCACGACGGCGATCTGCGGGATGTTTTCCGCGCTCATCCGGGCCTGGTTGTAGAAGATCCGGCCGAAGTGTTCCTTGTCGGGAAACACCTCGTCCTGCAGCGGCAGGAACGCGCCGCCGGAATCGACCAGGTAGATGCAGGGCAGGTGGTTCTCGCGCGCGATCTCCTGCGCCCGCAGGTGCTTTTTGACCGTCATCGGGAAGTAGGTGCCGCCCTTGACCGTGGCGTCATTGGCGACCACCACCACCTCCTGGCCCTGCACACGGCCGATGCCGCAGACCATGCCGGCGGCGGGTGCATCGTCGTCGTACATGCCTTCGGCGGCCAGCGGCGCGATTTCCAGGAACGGCGAGCCGGGATCAAGCAGGGCGGTGATGCGGTCGCGCACCAGCAGCTTGCCGCGCGCGGTATGCCGGTCGCGCGCCTTGTCGCCGCCACCCTGCGCCACGCGGACCAGTCGTGCATCCAGTTCGTCCACCAGCGCGCGGTGATAGGCGACGTTGTCCCTGAAATCCTGCGAACGGGGGTCGAGGGCTGAACTCAATGCGGGCATGCGGCAATCGGGAGGTGACGGGAGGTTGCACAGGATAACCGTACGCGCCGATTCCGTTCCGAGGATGCGGATTCGACCGATACCTGAGGGTTCGTGGCGCACTGCAAACAGAAAAGACGAAGCCCGCATTGCGCGGGCCTCGTCGGGTCTCACTGGTTACTTCCGGCGGGGAAGGTCAATTGCCGCCTTCAGCCTTTTTTGCTGCAGCAGTCGCTTCGGCTTCGGCCTTTTCCTGCTTCATCTTTTCGGCGAGCTTGTCGGCGGCGCTGCCGATCGTGTCGGCCGCGCTGGCTTTTCCTTCCTCGTATGCCTGCCTCACCGAATCGGTGGACTCATCGACGGCAGCGGCCGTGGACGAGGCGGCATCCTGGGCTGCATCCGCTGCATTCTGGCCGGCCTCGGTCGCGGCGTTGGCGGCTTCGTTGGCAGCATCGGCGGCGTCCTGGGCTGCGGAGTCGACGCTGGCGGCAGCGGCATCGGCGGCCGAGCTCGCGGCGGCGGCCGCTTCGTCACCGGCCGCGCGGGCCTGCTCGGCAGCTTGCTCGGCCTTCTGGTCAGCGGTGGGCGAGTTGCAGGCGGCGAGGGCGAAAACGCTGGCAGCAAGCACAAGGGTGATTTTGTGGTTCATGGTTGAGGCTCCTGGAGGGTCGGCAGTGGAACTGCGTTGAGGCGCCGGTTCTGCCGGCGGCCGAACTATCGACGCCGCCCCCGTAAAGCAACGTGAAGAAAGCCCATGAACCGCATGGAAAGAAGCGCATGAAAAAAGCCGCCGGGGAAACCCCGGCGGCCTTCATGAAGCGCGTAGCTGAAGCCGTATTACTGGCCGTCGACCACGTCTTCTGCAGCGTCCTTCGCCTCGGTTGCGGCGTCGGCTGCATTCTCGGCAGCGTCGGCAGCAGCATCGGCGCCGGCGGCGTCGGTGGCGGCAGCAGCGGCGTCGGCCGAAGTGGCGGCAGCGTCAGCAGCCGCAGCAGCGGTGTCGGCAGCAGCCTGGGCGGCGTCGGCAACCATCTCGTCGCCAGTGGCGGCGGCGGTGGCAGCAGCGTCGGACGCTTCGGCAGCAGCGGTCGAAGCGGCGGCAGCAGCGTCGTCAGCCTGCTGGGTGTTGGAGCAGGCAGCCAGGGCAAAGCCCATAGCCAGGGCAAGCAGCGCCTTGTTGAAAGTCATGGTGTATCCCTCGTCGTTGGAAATATCGGCAACGCGCAATTGCGCGCCGGTAACATGATGACAAGCCGTTGGCGCGTGTCAAGCGGCTGGCCTTCCTTTTTTTATCGATATGGCGTTAGCTGTTTGGCTGCCGTTGGGAATTGATGCGGAAAACGTTCATTCCCGCGGCGGGTGTCAGGGCAGTTCGATGGCAATGGCCGTCGCCTCGCCACCGCCGATGCACAGCGAAGCAACGCCGCGCTTGCCGCCCCGCGCACGCAGCGCGTTGATCAATGTCACCACCAGGCGCGCGCCGCTGGCACCGATCGGATGGCCCAGGGCGACAGCGCCGCCATGCACGTTGACCTTGTCATGCGCAATGCCGAGGTCCTTCATCGGCGCCATCGCGACGCAGGAGAAGGCTTCGTTGATCTCGAACAGGTCGACATCCGCGACTTTCCAGCCGGCCTTGTCGAGCACCTTGGATATCGCGGTAACCGGCGCGGTGGTGAACCATTCCGGTGCCTGCGAATGGGTGGCGTGGGCAACGATGCGCGCCAGCGGCTTGAGGCCGCGTGCGGCGGCGTCTTCGGCGGACATCAGCACGGTCGCGGCGGCGCCGTCGGAGATCTTCGACGACGAAGCGGCAGTCAGCACGCCTTCCTTGCCGAACGCGGCGCGCAGGCCCGGGATCTTCGCGGTGTCGATCTTGCCCGGCTCCTCGTCGCTGTCGACGACGACCTCGCCCTTGCGGGTCTTGACGGTGACCGGGACGATCTCGTCCTTGAAGCCGCCGTCGGCCTGGGCGGCCTTCGCGCGGTTGACGCTTTCGGCGGAGAACGCATCCAGCGCGGCGCGATCGAAGCCGTACTCGTTGCAGGCCATGTCGCCGAACACGCCCATCGCCTTGCCGTCGTACGGGTTGGTCAGGCCGTCCCAGGCCATGTGGTCGATGAACTCGGCGCTGCCGTAGCGGATGCCGGTGCGCGAGCCGTTGAGCAGATGCGGGGCGTTGGTCATCGACTCCATGCCGCCAGCGACGACGACCTTCGCCGAGCCGGCCTTGATCAGGTCGTGACCGAACATGATCGCCTTCATGCCCGAACCGCAGACCTTGTTGATGGTGGTGCAGCCTGCGGAGGCGGGCAGCCCCGCGCCCAGCGCGGCCTGGCGGGCGGGTGCCTGGCCGAGGCCGGCCGGCAGCACGCAGCCCATGATGACCTCGTCGACCTGGTCGACAGGCAGGCCGGCGTGTTCCAGCGCACCGCTGATCACGGCCGAGCCGAGGGTCGGCGTCGGCACGCCGGTGAACTGGCCGAGGAAGGAACCGATGGCGGTGCGCTTGGCACCGACGATGACGACGTCGCTCATGACGGACTCCAGTGACGGGCAGGGACAGGGGCCCGAATGGGTCGATTATGCGGCCGGATGTTGCATTGCGACAAACCGACGCTGGCGGGGAGTGGCTCCCGTTGCGCAACGGCTGGCCGGCCCGGGTGATATTGACCGCCGGCGCCGCTGGTGATTGTGACGGGCGCGGGGATCGACTAAAACTGCTGGGGAATGCGCCGGCATGGATTGTTGTGCGAGGCGCCACTCAGCAATTGCCAGGGGGAACCCGATGAAGTCGAAGGAAAGGAAGCAGGCCCGCGCATGGCGGGCAGGTCTGGTGGGAGCCGGGTTGCTGGCGCTGTCGGCGTGCGGCGGCGGTGGTTCGTCGAATGTCCGGGTTGATCCGCCCCCGCCGACACCACCACCGACCCAGACTCCCGACCCCGGTCCGCAGCCGGACTTCGATGCCCATCTGGTGTTGACCAACACCAGGGCCGCGCACGCTGCCGGCTTCACCGGCAAGGGCGTCACCATCGGCGTGCTCGACAGCGGTATCCGTCGCGACCATCCGACCCTGTCCGGACGGGTCAAGCAGAGCTTCATCTATCTGGATCCCAGAAAGAACAACGTGAATGTCGACGACGTGGTCGGCCACGGCACCATCGTCGCGCAGCTGGCCGGTGGCACCGCCTTCGGCGACTGGCCCGGCGGCATTGCGCCCGGGGCCGATTTCGTGTCGGCGCGAATCATCAGCGACAAGCCGCCGGTGGACGACGGTTCCGGCAAGGGCAACGAGGTCACCGACGGGTCATGGCTGGGCATGGTCCACGCTGACCTGATCAAGGCCGGCGCGAAGATCTCCAACAACTCCTGGGGTGGCCTGTACTGGAACGGCGACAACGTCACCACGACCTTCATCAATGCGATGAAGCCGTTCGTGGTGGATTGGGGCGGGCTGGTGGTGTTCGCGACCGGCAACGAGTCGTTCGCCAACCCGAGCGATACCGCATCGCTGCCCAGCCAGGGTGCCGGCGCGGACATCCTCGAGCGCGGCTGGCTCGCCGTCGCGGCACTGGACACGCTGCAGCCGACCAAGCTGGCCGATTATTCGAACGCCTGCGGCCTGGCGATGAACTACTGCCTGGTGGCACCGGGCTACGTGGTGTTCACCGACGTCAACGACCCGCCGGACAAGCCCAGCTACTGGGTGGGCAAGGGCACCTCGTTCGCGGCCCCGCAGGTCGCCGGCGCGGCGGCGCTGGTGTGGGAGGCGTTTCCGTATTTCAACAACGACCTGGTCCGGCAGACCCTGCTGGGCACGGCGGTGGATCTCGGCGCGCCCGGCGTGGATGCGGTCTTCGGCCACGGCCTGCTGGACGTGGGCAAGGCCGTGCAGGGGCCGGGGCGGCTCGACTGGGGCCAGGTCACCGCGGCCTTCAACGGCGGACTGTCGACCTGGTCCAACCCGATCAGCGGAGCGGGCGGCATCACCAAGGCCGGCGATGGCCATCTCGACCTGACCGGCGACAACACCTACCGGGGCAAGACCGTGGTCCAGGCAGGCACCTTGTCATCGCTGCACGACTTGCCGGGTGCGGTGGAGGTGAGGGCGAGCGGGCTGCTGTTGCTGGACGACATTTCGGTGCGTGGCTCGCTGCGCAACGAAGGGATCAGCATGTTCTATGGCGGCGGCTCGGACGGTGCCGTGCATGCCATCGACGGCGCTTTCAGCCAGACCGCGACCGGCGTGCTGGCGTTCGACATCGGTTCGCGGCTGCAGGTGGCGGGGCGCGCCGATATCGCCGGCACAGTGAAGGTGACCGGAATCACCGACGGCTACATCCGCTCGGCCCGTGAAACGTTCCTGACCGCGGACGCTGGCGTGTTCGGCACGTTTTCCGGGTGGTCGACGGCCAGTGGCGTGTTTCTCGATGCCAACCTCGGTTACGACGCCAACAACGTCTGGTTCGACATCGCCCGGCTGGACGTCAGCGCCACGGCGCAGTCGCTCGGTCTGACCGCCGCGGCGGTGGGCAGTGCGGTGCGGGTCGAGAACGCATTCCAGATCATCGATGGCGGCCAGACCGGAACGATCGGTCCGGCCGGCCCCGGCGGTCTGGGGGGCTTCATCGGCGGTGCCGCGGCGATCCAGTCCACCTCGACAGCGGCCGCGGCCGAGCGTTCGCTGGCCAGCCTGTCCGGCGAGTCGCACGCTGCCGATACCTCGTTCGCGATGATGGCGATGGAGGACAGCCGCCATGCGCTGGAGTCACGACTGGACGCGCTGGGCTCGTCCGACAACGGCATCCGCGCGGGCGCGTGGGCCAACCGCCTGGGTGGCGAACGCTCGATGTGGTCGCACACCCGGCTGGATGCCAATGGCTGGATGCTCGGCCATGACCGGAAGCTGGGTGAGCACCTGATGGTGGGCGGCGCGTTCGGCCAGACCGATGGCTACGCCCACAGCGATCTGCGTCGTGACCGGGAGCACAACCGCCAGTACGAAGGCCAGCTCTACGCGGCCTGGAATGCGGACGGCAACTACCTGCTCGGCCGCCTCGCGGCCGGCCGGATGGACCGCCAGATGCAGCGCGAGATCCTGCTTGGCGCGGACCGTTACGGCGTCGGGGCGGATTACGCCAACCGCTACACCAGCCTCGGCCTGCAGGCCGGCCATCGTTTCGCCGTTGCCGGCGGCACGCTGACACCGTATCTCGGCACGGAAACGCTGCAATTGGATCGCGGTGCTTTTGCCGAACAGGGTGCAGTCGGCTTCGGTCTCAGCACCGACGGCTCCCGCCTGCAGGCCACCCGTGCGCTGGTGGGAACCCGGATCGAGCAGCAGTGGCGCTTCGGCGAGTCGCTGGTGAGTGTGCAGGGGCGGCTGGAGTGGCAGCGCCTGTTGTCGCAGTCCGGCAGTGCGATCGACGCCCGCTTCACCGGCGTGGAAGCGTGGTCGCCGATCAGCGGCGCGGGCCTGGGCGAGGAAGCGACCGTGTTCGGTGTCGGCCTGCGTACCCGGTTGCCGGTCGGGCAGCTCGGCTTCGATCTCGACGCCCGCCGTGAGCTTGGCCAGACCTGGACCGGCGCGTCCGCGAGCTGGTCGGTCGGGTTCTGAGCGGTATCCCGCGTCGCGCAGGGGCGGGGTGCCTCATGCGCGGTGCGGGATAAGTGAGCTGTCGCCCGAGGAGCGTCCGACTGGACTTCCTTCGACTGTAGGAGCGGCTTCAGCCGCGACCTGTACATCCTTTCCCGCGATTGAGCAGCCTGCATGGGGACGCGCCGACATCGACATTGCTTCCGTCGAGCATGTGGACGCAGCCGGTAGCTGCGGTTTCTCCGCGTTCGCGGCTGAAGCCGCTCCTACAAATAGTCACGGATGAGCCGCATCGACGCGAGTTGCGACCGATAACGTACGGCTGGCGTTGGAGCTATCCCTCGGAGCGCTCGTCTGACTGGATTCCTTCGACTGTAGGAGCGGCTTCAGCCGCGACCTGTACATCCGCTCCCGCGATTGAGCAGCCCGCATGGGGACGCGGCGACACCGACACCGGCTCTGCCTGGCGATGCAGGCGCAGCCGGTAGCCGCGGTTTCTGCGCGTTCGCGGCTGAAGCCGCTCCTACAAAATCATCACCGGCGAGCCGCACCGAGGTAAGTCGCAGTGGGACAAGGAACCTCCGCGGCGGTTTTGCTCAGCTGCGCCCGTCGAACAGCTCCCGCCCGATCAGCATCCTTCTGATCTCGTTGGTGCCGGCGCCGATCGCGTACAGCTTGGCGTCGCGCAGGATGCGGCCGGCCGGGTACTCGTTGATGTAGCCGTTGCCGCCCAGGGTCTGGATGACTTCCAGCCCGACCTGCACCGCCGCCTCGCTGGCGTGCAGCAGGCAGGAGGCCGCATCGACGCGGCTGCGGTGGCCGGCGTCGTAGTCGCGTGCAACCTGATACGCGAACGCGCGGCTGGACTGCAGGGCGGTGTACATGTCGGCGATCTTCGCCTGCATGATTCCGAACGTGCCGATCGCGACGTCGAACTGCTTGCGCTCGCGCACATAGGGCAGGGCGATGTCGAGTGCGCACTGCATCAGGCCCAGCGGGCCGCCGGTCAGCACCAGACGCTCGGTGTTGAGCCCGCTCATCAGTACCTTGACGCCCTGGTTGACCTCGCCCAGCACGTTTTCGGCCGGGATCTCGCAGTCGCGGAACACCAGTTCGCAGGTGTTGGAGCCGCGCATGCCGAGCTTGTCGAGCTTCTGCGCGGTGCTGAAGCCCGGCATGCCCTTCTCGACGATGAAGGCGGTCATGCACTGGCTGCCGGCCTCCTTGCCCGCGGTGCGCATGTAGACCACCAGCACGTCGGCCTCGGGGCCGTTGGTGATCCACATCTTGTTGCCGTTGGCGACCCAGACATCGCCGCGCAGTTCGGCACGGCACGACATCGAACCGACCACGTCCGAGCCCGCGCCCGGTTCGCTCATTGCCAGCGCGCCCTTCCACTCGCCGCTGCACAGCTTGGGCAGGTAGGTGGTGCGCTGCTCGTCGGTGCCGTTGGCGTAGAGGTTGTTGACGCACAGGTTGGAGTGCGCGCCGTAGCTCAGGCCGACCGAACCGGACGCGCGCGAGATCTCTTCCATCGCGACCAGGTGCGCGAGGTAGCCCATCCCGCTGCCGTCGTATTCGGGATCGACCGTCAGCCCGAGCAGACCCATCTCGCCGAGTTTCGGCCACAGGTCCTGCGGAAAGACGTTGTCTTCGTCGATCTTCGCCGCACGCGGCGCGATCTCGGCGTCGGCAAAACGGCGCACGGCGTCGCGCAGTGCATCGATCTCGTCACCCAGCGGGAAAGGTCGCATTGGAGCTCCATGTGTTGTCTTGCATGGTGTTGTCTTGAAAGCACAACGGGGCACTTGGCCCCGTCGTGTGTATTGCAGTTACATCAACGCTCAGTTGCCGCGGATGCGGCCCTTGAAGCGCGGAGTACCCCGGCCCAGCGGCAGCTTCAGCTTGCCCATCGCCGCGATGCGCTCCTCGCCCAGACGGTCGGCCGCCTTGTAGGTCGGGATGCCGTCGCGCTCGGAGATCTCGAAGATCCGGCCGAGGTTGTGATAGATGGTGCGCATCATGCGCATCGCGCGCTCGCGGTTGTAGCCGTCGATTTCCAGCGACACGTTCATCACGCCGCCGGCATTCACCGCGTAATCCGGCGCATACAGGATGCCGCGCTTCTGGATTTCGTCGCCGATGGCGTCGTTGGCCAACTGGTTGTTGGCCGAGCCGCAGACGATCTTGGACTTCAGGCGCGGCAGGGTCTCTTCGTTCAGCGTGCCGCCCAGAGCGCACGGCGCGTACACGTCGGCCGCGACGTCGTAGATCTCGTCCAGGCCCACGGCTTCGGCGCCGTACTCGGACACAGCCTTGTCGACCAGGCCCTGGTTGATGTCGGTCACGAAGATCTTCGCGCCGCGCTCCTTGAGCAGCTTCACGTATTCCATGCCGACGTGGCCCAGGCCCTGTACGGCGTAGCTGTACTTGCCGACTTCCTCGTCGCCGAAGCGCTTGTTCAGTGACGCCAGCAGGCCCTGCAGGGTGCCGTAGGCGGTGAACGGCGACGGATCGCCCGAACCCCCGTGGACCTGGTGCACGCCGGTGACGTACTCGGTCTCACGGAACACGAACTCCATGTCGTTGACGTCGATACCGACGTCCTCGGCGGTGATGTAGCGGCCGCCCAGCGACTCGACGAACTGGCCGAACGCGCGGAACAGCACTTCCGACTTGTCGGTGGCCGGGTTGCCGATGATCACGGCCTTGCCGCCGCCCAGGTTGAGGCCGGCGACCGCGTTCTTGTACGTCATGCCACGCGACAGGCGCAGCACGTCGTTCAGCGCTTCCTGCTCGGACTTGTACGGCCACATCCGGGTGCCGCCCAGCGCGGGGCCGAGGGTGGTGTTGTGGATCGCGATGATGGCCTTCAGGCCCGCGTCCTTGTTGTGGCAGTACACGATCTGCTCGTGGCCGAAGGTGTCGAGTGTTTCAAAAATCATCGGGGGCTCCGCGTCGGCATCGTTGCGCGGAAGCGCAGGCGCCAACATTCTGTTAAGTCGTTGAATCCATGTGGATTCGCCGTTGCAGGCAAGGCATGCCCGGCCGCAGGGGCGCTAGTCTAATCCAATAGCGCGACCCCCGTCCCACAACGCGGCGGCACTGGTCGGGAGGCGCGGCGGTAGGGTAAGGGCGGCTGCGCAAGGTGACCGAAGGCCCGCGCGGGGTGTCCGGACCCCCGCGGTACAATCGGCGTATCCCTGAATTGCCATTGGATCGAGCGCGTCATGAGCACCTCCGCCAGCCAGCTTCCCCAGACCGAAACCGCCCATCGCACGCCGCTGCGTTTCGTCACTGCCGCCAGCCTGTTCGACGGCCACGATGCGGCGATCAACATCATGCGGCGGCTGATCCAGGCGCAGGGCGCGGAGGTCATCCACCTGGGCCACAACCGCTCGGTGGAGGACGTGGTCCGCGCGGCGCTGCAGGAAGACGCCGACGCGATCGCGCTGTCGTCCTATCAGGGCGGGCACGTGGAATACCTCAAGTACATGGTCGACATGCTCAAGGAGCGTGGCGCCGCCCACATCAAGGTGTTCGCCGGCGGCGGCGGCACCATCACGCCCGAGGAGATCCGCGAGCTGCAGGCCTATGGCGTGGAGCGCATCTACCACCCCAACGACGGCATGAAGATGGGGCTGGTGGAGATGATCGAGGACGTCGTGCGCCGCGCGCAAGAGGCCCGCGTCGGTGCCGATGCGCCGAAGGCCCCGCCCTCGATCACCGATGAGATCGCGATCGGCAAGATGCTCACCGCGATCGAGGAAGACCAGTTCGACGACCACGCGCTCGCCTCGCTGCGCAAGCAGTGGCAGCTGGCCGGCAGCAGGACCCCGGTCATCGGCATCACCGGCACCGGTGGCGCGGGCAAGTCCTCGGTCACCGACGAACTGCTGAACCGCTTCCTCGCCCACTTCCCGGACATGCGCCTGGCGGTGATCTCGGTCGACCCGACCCGCCGCCGCACCGGTGGCGCGCTGCTGGGCGACCGCATCCGCATGAACTCGCTGCGCTCCAAGCGCGTGTACATGCGCTCGATGGCGACCCGCCGCCAGCACGCGGCGACCAACATCGTGCTCAAGGACAGCATCGGTTTCCTGAAAGGCCTGGGCTACGACCTGGTGATCGTGGAGACCGCCGGCATCGGCCAGAGCGACTCGGAGATCGTCGACCTGGTCGACTTCCCGATGTACGTCATGACCAGCGACTTCGGCGCGCCCAGCCAGCTGGAGAAGATCGACATGCTCGACTTCGCCGAACTGGTGGTGCTCAACAAGTACGACAAGCGCGGCGCCGAAGATGCCCTGCGCGACATCCGCAAGCAGTGGAAGCGCAACCGCGTCGCGTTCCAGACCAGGGACGAAGACGTCCCCGTCTACCCGACCATCGCCAGCCAGTTCAACGACCCCGGCATCAGCTGGATGTTCGCCAACCTGTGCCGCCTGATGCGCGAGAAGCTGGGCATGGATAGGAGCCCCGATGTAGGAGCGGCTTCAGCCGCGACCGAGCAGAACGTTGGGGGAGATGTACAGGTCGCGGCTGAAGCCGCTCCTACAGGGGCTGGGCACCCGCGTGGGATGTCGAAGGGAAATTCCCCGGCCTCGCATGCCGCGCCGGCGCATTGCGACTTCCGCCCCGAACTCGACACCACCGTCAAGGAACCGCGCGCCACCGTGCTGATCCCCGGCGCCCGCGTGCGCTACCTGGCCGAGATCGCCGAACAGGGCAGGGCGATCAACGCCACGATCGACACCCAGTCCGAGATCGCCGACCGCGCGCAGAGCTATTGGCAGAGCCTGCATGACCTCGAAGACCCGAAGCTGCCGAAGCAGCTGGACCTGTACCACGCCGAAGACCTCCAGAAGCCCGCTCTTGTAGGAGCGGCTTCAGCCGCGAACGCGCAGAACGTTGGGGGCGATGTACAGGTCGCGGCTGAAGCCGCTCCTACGACCGACGGAAGTCCCCGTGGGACGGCGAAGGGGAATTCCGGCCCCGCCCCCGACCGCACCCTGCTCACCCTGCGCCAGCGTTACAACGACGCCATCCACTCGCTCTCGGCCGATTCGCGCAAGCTGCTGCGCCACTGGCCCGAGCGGCTGAAGTCGATCACCGACGAGATCACCGAGTACGAAGTCCGCGGCAAGAAGATCCGGGTCGAGAACTACCGCGAATCGCTCAGCCATCAGCTGATTCCCAAGATTGCCGCGCCGACCTACAAGTCCTGGGGCGAGCTGCTGACCTTCCTGCAGAAGGAAAACCTGCCCGGCCATTACCCCTACACCGGCGGCGTCTACCCGTACCGCCGCACCGGCGAGGACCCGATCCGCATGTTCGCCGGCGAGGGCACGCCGGAGCGAACCAACCGCCGCTTCCATTACCTGTCGGTCGGCCAGCCCGCCGCGCGCCTGTCCACCGCGTTCGACTCGGTCACCCTGTACGGCGAGGACCCCGCGCCGCGCCCGGACATCTTCGGCAAGATCGGCAACTCCGGCGTCAACATCGCGTCGCTGGACGACATGAAGAAGCTGTACTCCGGCTTCGACCTGTGCGCGCCGACCACCAGCGTGTCGATGACCATCAACGGC
>DASTUE010000107.1:0-20746 GCA_035759805.1 Lysobacter sp.
ATCGCCGTGGCCGCGTGCTCGGCACCGTGATGGGCCTGGGTCGGCCAGGCGGCGCGGCCGTAGCAGGTCGGCCAGTCCGGACAACTCAAACCGGCATTGGACAGGCGCACGAACGCACCGAACACGATGACACCGACGGCCAGCGCGACCGCCAGCCAGGCCAGGCGGTGGAAATTCCGGGTCGGCCGGACGACCGCCGGCCGGGAAGCGACTGGCGCGGGAGCCGGGTGGATGGAGGAGGCAGTCATGCAGGTCTCTTTGCGCGAAGTCAGATCAGTTTCAGCAGTTTGGCCAGATCCGCGCGCAATCCGCCGGCATCGAAGCCGGGCGCGTAGCGCAGCACCACGAAACCATTGGGATCGATCACGTACACCGGCACGCCGGCCGGATCGTCCACACTGGGCAACGATGCGCCCCATTGGGAGTCCGGCCGGACCTGCCGCAGGGTGCGCGGCAGCACGACCTCGGTGGGCGGCATGCAGCTGGCTTCCGCGCAGATCCACAGCACGTGGACGCGGTCGGCGTCCTTGCCGAACAGCTGCCAGACGGTGTCCAGGTCATGGCCCAGACGCGCGCATTCGGCGCCGCATTGTGGCGGCGGCGCCAGCACGATGCGCCAGGTCCGCTCGCCCGGGTTCCAGGCGTAGGGCGTGCCGTCCATCAGCACCGGCGTGACGGCGCGCAGGTCGGTCGGCGGCTGCAGCAGTTCGCCGTGGTTCTTCCGGCCTTCCGGCTGCCAACCCGAGAACCGCAGCAGTCCGGCCACCAGCATGCTGCCGAAAAACAGCACGAAGATCGCGACCAGCATCGCGCGGTTGCGATTGCGGGTCTTGGTGTCGATCCGCGGTGTCGCGGCCGGTTGCTCGTTGCTCATCATGGATTGCCCGTCATGCGGCGGCCTTCGCGGCGCGCCGTGGTTGCTTGAAAGTGAGGATCAGTGCCGTAACGAACACCGCCAGCGCCAGCCCGAACCATTGCAGGGCGTAGCCGCGATGCTTGTCCGGCGGCAGGGTGTTGGAGAGCAATTCCAGGTCGCGCGCGTAGCCCAGCGGCGATGCCGGATCCAGCCGCAGCACGCGCGGCGACAGGGGCACGCCGGTTTCAGTCCGGATCGCCGGGATATCGACCCGCATCAGCAACCAGGCCTCGCCACTGCGCGCCATGCCGGGCCCCAGCGCGATGCCGCTCGACGGCGGCGGCGCCAGCAGGCCCTGCAACATGAACCGGCCCTCCGGCCGCGGCACCGACGGCATCGTCCGATTACCCGGCAACGGCAACCAGCCCAGTTCGACCAGCAGCGGCTGGCCCTGGTCGGGAGCGAAGATCCGGTACGCCCGCACGCCCACCCGACCCTCGCGCTGCTGGTTGTCGAGCAGCAGGGCCGGGCTGTCGGCGAACCCGCCGGTACCCGAACTCCAGTCATACCGGTCGATGCCGTCCGGCTGCGCCGCAGCGGCAAGCGGCACCGCCCGGCGCTCCGTCACGACCTGCGCGGCGGCATCCAGCATCGCCTGCTTCTCGACCGCGCGGCGCAACTGCCAGAAACCGAGGCTGGCAAACACGGCGATGGCCGCCAGGGCCAGCAACCAGCCGGTCAACAACGTCGCGCGCCGGCTCATCCCTCACCCACCGCGGCAGGCTGCAATAATGCGCCCACACCGGCTGCCACGCCGGGCAGGGCGCAGCGGCGCCGGAGCAAATTGATGAAGACCCTGTTGATCGTCGGCTTCCTGATCCTGATTCTCTGGAACCTCGGTGCCGGCCTGTATTACATGCTGGTCGACAAAAGCGAGAGCAAACGAACCGTCAATGCCCTGACCCGGCGCGTCGCGCTGTCCATTGCGCTGATCGTGATGGTGGTGATCGCCGCGAAGATGGGCTGGATCCAGTTCCACGGCATCAACGGCTAGCGTTTCCGCCCGCGTACAGGGAACGCCGGGCGATCAGCCGACGCCAACGGGCCCCTGCCCGTCCGGTCCCTGGCGGCCGATTGCATCGGGCAAGGCCGACGTTGCCGGAAGCCCGAAAAGCACATCCATCCGGCGAGGTGCGAGCTACGTCCGCAACCACGCGGATCGCGGCCGGGTCGGACTTGTGTCCTTACAGCACGTAGACGAACACGAACAGCATCAGCCACACGACGTCGACGAAGTGCCAGTACCACGCCACCGCCTCGAAACCGAAGTGGCTGTCCTTGGTGAAGTGGCCCTTCAGGCAGCGGAACCAGATCACGATCAGCATGATCGTGCCCAGGGTGACGTGCGCGCCGTGGAAACCGGTGAGCATGTAGAACGTCGAGCCGTAGATGCCCGAACCCATGGTCAGGTTCAACTCGGAATACGCATGCACGTATTCCTCCGCCTGGAAGAACAGGAACAGGCAGCCCAGCAATACCGTCAGGCCGAGCCCGACCAGCAGCGCCGTGCGCCGACCGGCCTTGAGCGCGTGGTGCGCGGCGGTGATGGTCACGCCGGAGCTCAGCAGGATCAGCGTATTGACCAGCGGCAGGCCCCAGGCGGGCACGGTCTGGTAGGCGCCGCCGACATCGCCGGGACCGTTGCTTGGCCAGGCGGTGGTGAAGGTGTCCCACAACAGGGCGTTGGTCATCGCGCCGTCGCCGGCGCCACCCAGCCACTGCAGGGACAGCTGGCGCGCATAGAACAGCGCACCGAAGAACGCGCCGAAGAACATCACTTCCGAGAAGATGAACCAGATCATCCCCATCCGGAACGACACATCGACCTGGCGGTTGTACTTGCCGCTCACCGACTCGCGGATGACGTCGCCGAACCAGCCGAAAAACACCGCCACCAGCAGCGCGACGCCGACGATGAACGTCCAGCGACCCCAACTGGCGGCGTTGAGCCAGCCGCCGGCCCCGCCCATCATCACGAACAGCGCGACCGACCCCAGGATCGGCCAGCGACTGTGGTGCGGGACAAAGTAGACGTTGGCGTCTGGCGACGAGACTTGGGCTTGGGCCATGGCGGCGGTTCCGTTATGCGTTGGATGCGATGAAGCGATCAGGGTGCGGACGCAGGTGTCGTCGCGACCGGATGGGCGCTGGATGCCTGCTGCGCGGTCAGCGCGTCATTCTTGAAGAACGTGTACGACAGCGTGACCGTCTTGATGTCTTTGGGCAAATTCGGATCGATGATGAAACGCACCGGCATGTCGCGTGATTCCCCTGCGAGCATGGTCTGTGCGGTGAAACAGAAGCATTCGGTCTTGCTGAAGAAGCCCGAGGCGCGCGCCGGGGCCACCGAGGGAACCGCACTGCCGACGATGGTCCGGTCGCTGTTGTTGTGCGCGTAATAGGTGGTCTCGTACTGCACGCCCGGACGCACCAGCATGTTCAACTGGTTGGGCTTGAACGACCACGGCAGCTTGGAGTTCACGCCGCCGTCGAACTGCACCGTGACCATGCGGTCGACCGCCTGCTTCGCGTCGGCGACGTGCTCGACCGCACTGTTGTCCAGACGGATCCCGAACACCTTCTGGCAGGCGATCCGGTACAGCGGCACCAGGCTGAAGCTGAAAGCGAAGGCGAGCAGCGCGGCCACCAGCATCTTGGCGATGCCGGCCGTGGCCTTGCGCGCTTCCTTCACCGTTGGCTGTCCGGAGCTCATCGCCCGATCACCCCGGTCAGGATGAAGCCCACATACACCGCGGCCGCGACCAAAGCGATCCACAGCGCGGTCCGCCGTGCGGCCTTGCGGCGCGCGGCGATCTCGTCAGGGGATGCGGGGGTCGGGGCCATGGTGTCCTGTCGCCGATCAGTGGCTGACGTCGCCATGGGCGAGATCGCCATCGCGGATCACCGGCGGCACGGTGAAGGTGTGGTGCGGCGCCGGGCTCGGCACGGTCCACTCCAGTCCGCGGGCACCTTCCCAGGCGCGCGCTTCGGCCTTCGCCCCGTACTTCTTCGAATGACCCAGGATGACGATCATCATGAACGGGGTCAGGAACATGCCGAACGCGCCGATCGAGCTGACCAGGTTCCAGTCCGCGAACACCACGTTGTAGTCGGGGATGCGACGCGGCATGCCGGCCAGGCCGAGGAAGTGCTGCGGGAAGAACAGCAGGTTGACGAACACCATCGTCCACCAGAAATGGAACTTGCCCCAGGCCTCGTTGTACATCCGGCCGGTCCACTTGGGCCACCAGTAGTAGACCGCCGAGATCAATGCCAGCACCGAGCCGGTCACCAGCACGTAATGGAAGTGGGCGACCACGAAATAGGTGTCGTGGTACTGGAAATCAGCCGGCACGATCGCCAGCATCAGGCCTGAGAACCCGCCGATGGTGAACAGGATCACGAACGCGACCGAGAACAGCATCGGCGTCTCGAAGGTGAGCGAGCCGCGCCACATCGTGGTGACCCAGTTGAAGATCTTCACCCCGGTCGGGATCGAGATCAGCATCGTGGCGTACATGAAGAACAGCTCGCCGCCCAGCGGCATGCCGGCGGTGAACATGTGGTGCGCCCACACGATGAACGACAGGAACGCGATCGCGGTGGTCGCGTACACCATCGCCTGGTAACCGAACAACGGCTTGCGGCTGTAGGTCGGGATGACCTCCGAGACGATGCCGAACGCCGGCAGGATCATGATGTAGACCTCCGGGTGCCCGAAGAACCAGAAGATGTGCTGGTACATCACCGGGTCGCCGCCGCCGGCCGCGTTGAAAAACGAGGTCGCGAAGAACTTGTCGGTCAGCAGCATCGTGACCGCGCCGGCCAGCACCGGCATCACCGCGATCAGCAGGAACGCGGTGATCAGCCAGGTCCAGGTGAAGATCGGCATCTTCATCAGGTCCATGCCCGGCGCGCGCATGTTGAGCACGGTGGCGATGACGTTGATCGCGCCCATGATCGAGCTGACGCCCATCATGTGGATGGCGAAGATCTGGAAGGCCACGTTGGAACCGCCCTGCAGCGACAGCGGCGGGTACATCGTCCAGCCGCCACCCATCGCGCCACCGGGCAGGAACAGCGTCATCAGCAGCATGATGAACGCGAACGGCAGGATCCAGAACGACCAGTTGTTCATGCGCGGCAGCGCCATGTCCGGCGCGCCGATCTGCAGCGGGATCATCCAGTTGGCGAGGCCGACGAACGCCGGCATCACGCCGCCGAAGATCATCACCAGCGCGTGCATCGAGGTCATCTGGTTGAAGAACTGCGGATCGACGAACTGCAGGCCCGGCTGGGCCAGCTCGCTGCGGATCACGACCGAGAACGCGCCACCGATGATGAACATCGTGAAGCTGAAAAGCAGGTACAGGGTGCCGATGTCCTTGTGGTTGGTCGACAGGAACCAACGCTGGACGAAGCCCTGCTTGTAGGCATGCTCATCGTGGGACTCGGTGACGGGGTGCGTGGCGGCCATGGCCTAACCTCTGGATTCGTGTGGTGAAAAGCCGGCGTGCCGGTCAGCCGGCGACCGCAACAGCGGCCGCGGCGTCGGATTCGGGGGTTGCTTCGGGGGTTGCTTCGGGGGTGGCCGGGGTTGCGTCGACCGGGGCCGCCGGAGCGGCCGGAGCCGGTGCGCCGGCGCTCTTCTGCGCCGCCAGCCACTGCGCGAACTCGTCCTTGGGCAGCGCCTTGACCACGATCGGCATGAAGCCGTGGTCCTTGCCGCACAACTCGGCGCACTGGCCGCGGTAGAGGCCCGGGGTGGAGATGTCGGCCCAGGCTTCGTTGACGATGCCCGGCACCGCGTCCTGCTTCCAGCCCAGCGCCGGCACCCACCAGGAGTGGATCACGTCATCGGCGGTGATCACGAAACGGACCTTGGTGTCGACCGGCAGCACCAGCGGGTTGTCGACATCGAGCAGGTAGTACTCATGATCGCGCGCGGTCGGCACCACGCCACTTTGGCGGAGCTGGTCGCTCTTGCGGTCCAGGCGGCTGGTGAACTTCACGCTCTCACCGAGGTATTCGTATTCCCACATCCACTGGTAGCCGGTCACCTTGACCGTCATTTCCGAATCGCGGACGTCGTACATCTGCACCAGCTTGGTGGTCGCAGGCGCCGCCATGGCCACCAGCAGCACCGCCGGGATCGCGGTCCACAGGATCTCGAGCCGGGTGTTGTGGACGAACGTCGTGTCCGCCACCGCGCCGCGCGACTTGCGGAAACGGAACATCGCGATCGCCATGGCGATGAACACCGCCACCCCGATGCCGACGCAGATCCACAACGCCAGCATGTGCGCTTCATACGCGTTGTTGGACAGGTGGGTGACGCCACGGCCCATGTTGAGTTGCCAGGGCTGCGGGTCCGCGCTTTGCGCGAGGGCCAGCATCGGCGTCGCCATGGCGGCAAGCCCCATGGTCCATTGCTTGAAACGACCGGCTTTCATCAATTCGAGCCCCAAAGTCCGCTGGTTGATCATAGAGTTGGCTGTGTTCCCGCTCCGCGAGCTGCCTGCCACTACGGCCCTGCGCGGCGGCGCTGGAACGAGGCGTGGACAGGTGGCTGGCGAGCCCCCTGGGGCCCGTCACGCCGGTATCGGCGCTACGGATAGCTGCCAAAGGGTATCCGTCGGGAGGATTTGCAGCAAGCAATGCTCTATCTGGATGGCCGGAAAAATGCGTTGATCTGGATCACTCCGTCGGTCAGTCCGTCCTGTTTTGCGGGTTCTGGCCGGCGGGCCATGCGGGTTCTGGCCGATGGCGGCCGCAGACGTCGACCGTGTCGCTGAAACGCCCATGCCTTAAGGCATCCGCGGCCTTTTATGCCTAGACTATCCGGATCCCTCCACCTCCCTCCACCGCCCGATTCGCGGACTCGATGACCAGTCAATCAGCTTCTTCCGGCAACCCGACGCCAGCGCGCGCGTTGATCACTCCCGAACTGCCGGTCGCCCCGACCGGAGCGCGCGCCGCGCTCACCGCCGGCTGGGTTCGCGACGAGACCACGCACGTACGGCAACTGGCCGAGCAGGCGCGACTCCCGGACAGCGAACGCGCCGCCGCGCAGGCCGTGGCGGCCGACCTGGTCACGCGCGTACGCGCCCGCGCCCACGATCAGGGCGCCATCGAGGCCTTCATGCGCCAGTACGACCTGGGCAGCGAAGAGGGCGTGCTGCTGATGTGCGTGGCCGAAGCGCTGCTGCGCATTCCCGACCAGGCCACCGCGGACAAGCTGATCCGCGACAAGCTCGGCGAGGCGGACTGGAAGCGCCACCTGGGCCAGTCCGATTCGGTGCTGGTCAACGCGTCCACCTGGGGATTGATGCTGACCGGCCACCTGGTCGATCTGGCGGACGACACCAAGCGCGATGTCCACAACGCCTTCAAGCGCCTGGTCGGACGCGTCGGCGAGCCGGTGATCCGCCTGGCCGTGCGCCAGGCGATGCGGATCATGGGCCACCAGTTCGTCATGGGCCGCAGCATCGATGAAGCCCTGGCGCGCGCCCGCAAGGGTGGCAACGCCAGCTACCGCTACTCCTACGACATGCTCGGCGAGGCGGCACTGACCCAGGCCGACGCGCTGCGCTATCAGGATGCCTATCGGCAGGCGATCCAGGCGATCGGCGGCAGCGGCGACTTCACCGGCGCCGATGTGTTCGCCACCCCCAGCATTTCGGTGAAGCTTTCGGCCCTGCACCCGCGTTACGAGCACGCCAAGCGCGCGCGGGTGCTGGCCGAACTCGTCCCGCGCGTGCTGGAGCTGGCCCGCCTGGCCCGGCAGTACGGCATCGGCTTCACCGTCGACGCCGAGGAGGCCGACCGGCTGGAGCTGTCGCTGGACGTGTTTGCCGCGGCTTACCGCGACGCCTCGCTGGACGGCTGGAACGGGTGTGGCCTGGCGATCCAGGCGTACCAGAAGCGCGCACCGGAGGCGATCGCGTTCATCGCCGACCTCGCCCGCCAGACCGGCCGCCGGATTCCGGTGCGACTGGTCAAGGGCGCGTACTGGGACAGCGAGATCAAGCGCGCGCAGGTCGATGGTTATCCCGGCTATCCGGTGTTCACCCGCAAGCCGAACACCGATGTGTCCTACCTTGCCAACGCACGCCGGATGCTCGACGCGGCCGATGCGATCTACCCGATGTTCGCCACCCACAACGCGCAGACCATCGCCGTCGTGCATGCGATGGCGAACCTGGGCGGGCGCAAGGTCGAGTTCGAATTCCAGAAGCTGCACGGCATGGGCGACGACCTGTATGCCGAGGTGATCCCCGCCGACCGCCTGGACGTGCCGTGCCGCGTGTATGCGCCGGTCGGCAGCCATGAGGACCTGCTGCCGTACCTGGTGCGCCGCCTGCTGGAAAACGGCGCCAACTCCAGCTTCGTCAACAGCATCACCGACGAGGACGTCGCCATCGACGACCTCGTCCGCGACCCACTGCAGACCGTGGCCGACTTCCAGACCATTCCGCACCCCCGCATCCCGCTGCCGGTCGAGCTGTTCCGGAGCCATGCGGACACGATGAAATACTGCGACAGGAGCAATTCGATGGGCGTCAACCTTGCCGACGACAACCAGCTGCGCGTGCTGGCCGAGCAGATCAATGCCGCCGCGCGCAGCGACTGGCAGGCCGAACCGCTGGTGCCCGGCGCGACCCTCACCGGCGAGCGCCTGCCGGTGACCAACCCGGCCGATCGCCGCGAGATCGTCGGCCAGTGGCTGCCGGCCGACGCCGGCGTGGTGGAGCAGGCGCTGCAGAACGCCGTCGCCGCGCAGCCGAAGTGGAACGCGACCCCGGCCGCGAGCCGCGCGGCGATCCTCGAGCACGCCGCCGACCTGCTGGAATCGCGCACCGCGCAGTTCATCGCGCTGTGCACCAAGGATGCCGGCAAGACGATTGCCGACGGCGTCGGCGAGGTCCGCGAGGCGATCGACTTCCTGCGTTATTACGCCGCCCAGGCGCGCACGATGTTCACCCCGCAGGCCTTGCCGGGACCGACCGGCGAGAGCAATGTCCTGCAGCTCAACGGCCGCGGCGCGTTCGTGTGCATCAGCCCGTGGAACTTCCCGCTGGCGATCTACATCGGCCAGGTCGCCGCCGCCCTGGCGACCGGCAACAGCGTGATCGCCAAGCCGGCCGAGCAGACCAACCTGGTCGGCTACTACGCGACCCGCTTGATGCACGAGGCCGGCGTGCCCGAGGACGTGCTGCAGTTCGTGCCCGGCGACGGCATCACCGTCGGCGCGGCCCTGACCCGCGACCCGCGCGTGGCCGGCGTGGCGTTTACCGGCTCCAACGAGACCGCTTCGGCGATCAACCGCTCGCTGGCCGCGCGCGAGGGTGCGATCGGCATATTGATCGCCGAGACTGGCGGCCAGAACGCGCTGATCGCCGACTCCTCCGCCCTGCCCGAGCAGCTGGTCAAGGACGCGCTGTCATCGGCCTTCACCTCCGCCGGCCAGCGCTGCTCGGCCGCGCGCGTGCTGTTCGTGCAGGAAGACATCGCCGACAAGGTCAGCACCATGCTGGCCGGCGCGATGGCCGAGCTGAAGGTCGGTGACCCCGGCCTGCTGTCGACCGATGTCGGCCCGGTGATCGACGAGGACGCACTGGAGATGCTGCAGGCGCATGCCGAGCGCATGGACCGCGAGGCGACCCTGATCGCGGCCGTCGCGATGGATGACGACACCGCCCACGGCAGCTATTTCGCCCCGCGCGCGTATGCGCTGAAATCGCTCGACCAGCTCGACAGGGAAGTGTTCGGACCGGTCCTGCACGTGGTCCGCTGGAAGGGCGACCAACTCGACCAGGTCATCGACGCGATCAACGCCACCGGCTACGGCCTCACCCTGGGCGTGCATTCGCGCATCGACGCCACGGTGGAAAAGATCGCCGCCAACACGCGGGTCGGCAACTGCTACGTCAACCGCAACCAGATCGGCGCGGTAGTCGGCGTGCAGCCGTTCGGCGGCCAGGGCCTGTCCGGCACCGGTCCGAAAGCCGGTGGCTCGCACTACCTGCTGCGCTTCGTCACCGAGAAGACGATCACCATCAACACCACCGCGTCGGGCGGCAACGCATCGTTGCTGACCCTGGGCGAGTAACGACCGCCAGACCAGGCCACGTCACCCATCGACGTGGCCCGGGTCGACCGGACGCAATGCCAAAAAAAACCCCGCCGAAAGGCGGGGCTTTTTTTGTCCTTGTTCCGGGATCAGAACTTGTATTGCGCGGAGATGCCGTACAGGTCTGCACCGCCGTCGAACTCGCCGAACAGGCGCTGGCCACCGGCCTGCGGCGCGGTGATGATGCCGATCTTCGGGGTGTCCGGCTCCAGCCGGGTGTAGGCGAGGCTGAACTCCAGGTTCGGGCTGAAGTTCCAGGTCGCGCCGACCGAGTACCACTGGCGATCCTCGTCCGGCAGGCGCGGGGTGCGGTGCGCGAACGTGGTCGGGGTCTCGTCGTAGGCGTAGCCGGCGCGGAAGGTCCAGGCATCGCTGAACTTGTACTCGCCGCCGATCGAGGCGAAGCGGGTCTCGCTCCACTCGAACGGTTCGACGCTGTCCGGATCCGGACCGGCGAAGTTGATGCGGACCTCGCGCAGCGACTCCCATTTGGTCTCGGAGTAGGTCGCGGCCATCGAGAACCGGTCGGTGAACTGGTAGTTCACGTCGACGGTGGTCATGCCCGGGGTGGTCAGCTTGGCGGACGCGTCGCCGTCGACGAAGAACGCGCCGCGACCGACTGCATCGAAGGTGGCGCGGGCCGGGGCCGGCACCGTCCAATCGACCTTGCCGCTCAGGTCGTACTTCACCTCGGAGCGGTGGTTGAGGCCGATGCTGAGCTTGTCGGTCGGGCGGAAATTGACGCCCGCGATCCAACCCATGCCGGTGTCATCGCCCTGCACCTCGGCAAAACCGTCGGCGCCCTGTGGCAGGAAGCCCGGCACGCCGGCGCCCATCAGCGCCGTGCCGAAATCCACGCCCTTGGACAGGGTCACATCGGCCTTGGAGAAGGTCAGGCCCAGTCCCACCGTCAGGCGGTCGGGGATGATGTCGACCGCGCCCGACAGCGCCAGTTCGACAATCTTCACGTCCGATTCGACCGCGTAGTAGCGGCCGACCCAGTCATTGTCGTACTTGGTCGCCAAGCCGAACGGAGCGCTGACCATCGCGCCGATCGCGGTACCGTTGTCGAACTTGTGCACCAGCGAGAACGCGGGGATCGGGGTGAAGTCGCCGGCATTGCCACCGTCGCCGCCGCTGAGTGGGCGGCCGAGCACGTCCTGGCCGGAGCCCTGGAACTCGTAGTTCAGGTCGATCATGGTGGCGTCGAACTGCACCGCGGTGCCTTCAAACTGGGTCATGGTGGCCGGGTTGTTGACCACCACTGCGGTATCGCCGGTCTTCACGCCCGCCCCGGCAAACGCGCTGCCCAGGCCCTTGACGCTGTTTTCCTTGAGCTGGAAGCCGGAGGCGTGGACCTGCCCCAGCGCCAGCGCGCCGGTGATGCCCAGGGCAAGGGCGGACAGGCGTGTGATGCGATGTGCGTGTTGCATGCGTGTAATCTCCAGTGGCATTGTTTTTGATCTGGTCTGCAGCGCCGGTCTCGCCGGTCACCGGCGGATGCCGGAGGCTGCCGCCATACGGCACCGTGTCCACTATAGCCTGCCGATTAACCTCACGCTAACAATCTGCCGGCCACGCTGAACCGGTTCAGCGCTCGTCGCGTCGCCCTTTCCGTCCGTTTCATCAGGCCGCTTCGGCCCCTCCTGGGTTCCTACACCGTGTTCATTGCGATTCCATCCCGCCAGAAGGCACCGCTGCGCTGGGCGACGCCGCTGCTGTTCGCAGCGTTGTGGGTCTGCTTCACCTGGCTGGCGCTGCTGCCCGAGGCCTCGCAGCGCCACCTGCTGCTGGAATGGGGCGCGCTGTCGGGCGGCCTGACCACGCCGGTGGCCTGGCAGCAGTCGCTGTCTGACGGCAACCTGGTGCGGCTGGTCAGCGCGTTGCTCCTGCATGCCGACTGGGCCCATCTGCTGGGCAACCTGGTGTTCCTGCTGATCTTCGGCCTGCCGGCCGAGCGCGCCATGGGACCGTGGCGGTTCGTGCTGCTGTTCCTGCTCGGCGGAGCGGTGGCCAACCTCGCCGCGGTGCTGGCGATCTCCACCCCGGACCGGCTGATCATCGGCGCCAGCGGCGCGGTGTCGGCATTGATCGGCGCCTATCTGGCGCTGTTTCCGGGCGCGCGGCTCGGGGTGGTGGTGCCGCTGGGGTTGTTCCTGCAGTTCGTGAAAGTACCCGCGCCGCTGTTGATCGGGGTATGGGCGCTGCTGCAGTTGGTGTTCACCTATATCGGCCCGGCCTTCGGCGCGGTGGCGTGGTCGGCGCACCTGGCCGGCTTCGCGTTCGGCGGCGTATTCGCACTGCTCACGCGTGCCGGGATTGCCCGCCGCCTGCGCCGCCGGCGCGGGTACTGACCACGCCGCACGGCAACGATCCGCACACCCGCACCGTACAATCCGCGGATGGCCAAGACGCTTTACAAGATCACGTTCTTCAACGCCGGCAAGGTGTACGAGCTGTATGCCCGGCAGGTCGGTTCAAGCGCGCTGTGGGGATTCACGGAAGTCGCCGAACTGGTGTTCGACGTCCACGAAGGGCTGGTGGTCGATCCGACCGAGGAGCGCCTGCGCGACGAATTCGGCGGCACCAAAGTGCTCCACCTGCCGATGCAGAGCATCGTGCGGATCGAGGAAGTCGAGCGCAAGGGCGCCTCGGCGATCCGCGACGCGACCACCGGTGAGAAGGTCGTTACCCCGTTCCCGCTGCCGGGCAAGCCGCGCTGATTGTCGGGAATGGGCGCGCAGCGAGCGAAGTCCGGAAATCCGCAAACCGGCGCATCCCATGCCGGATGATCTGGGCGCAACAACCCCGGGGCGCCCGGGGTCGTGGCGATGTCAGCGCTTCGATTTCGCCGCCACCAGTTTCTTCAGCTCCTCCAGCGCGGCAGTGATGTAGGAGTCGCCCTCCAGCACTTCGCCGGCCTGTTCGCCGGAACGCTGGTCACCCTCGCCATCCAGATGGCCGGGAAGGCTGGCCTCGGTATAGCCCATCCGGCCACCGTGGCCGGCGGCCTGGTCCGCATGCAGGAGCACCGCCGGAACCACGCCCAGTGCCTGGATCGACTTGCCACTGGGCGTGTAGTAACGCGCGGTGGTGAGCTTGACCGAGTCGCCGTTGTCCAGCGGCAGCACGGTCTGCACCGAGCCCTTGCCGAAGGTCCGGCTGCCGACCACAAGTGCGCGGCCGTTGTCGCTCAGGGCGCCGGCCAGCACTTCCGACGCACTCGCCGATCCGGCATCCACCAGCACCACCACCGGCGCGCCCTGCAGGCGATCGCCCGGGGTGGCACTGAACACCGCGTCGCTGATCGGGATGCGACCGCGGGTGCTGACGATGGGGCCGCTGTCCAGCAACGCGTCGGCAATCTGCACCGCCGCGGTCAACAGGCCACCGGGGTTGCTGCGCAGATCCATCACCAGTCCTCGCAAACGTCCACCGGCCTGCTGGTTGAGCGCCTCCAGCTGGCGCTCGAAATCCGCCGCGGTATCGGCCTGGAAGGCGCTGATGCGGATGTAGCCGTAACCCGGTTCGAGCATCCGGCCGCGCACGCTGGCGATGCGGATCGTCTGCCGCTCCACGATCAGTTTCAGCGGCTCCGCCTCACCTTCGCGCAGCACGGTCAGTTCCAGCTTGGTGCCAGCCTTGCCGCGCAACGTGGCGGAGGTGTCGTCGTCCGATGGCGTCAACGGCACGCCGTCCACGGCGACGATGACATCGCCGGCCTTGATTCCTGCACGTGCGGCCGGCGTGTCGTCGATCGGCGCGATCACGCGCAGGGTGCCGTCGGCCTGGCGCAGGATCTCCACCCCGATACCCTCGTAGTTGCCACGCGATTGCTCGTCGAAGTTCACCGCCGCATCGCCTTCCAGGTAGGCGCTGTGGGGATCCAGATCGAGCAGCAGACCGCGGATCGCCGACTGCATCAGCTTGTGGTCATCGACCGGTTCGACATAAGCGGCCTTGATCGCCTTGTAGACCGCCACGTAGCGGCGGATTTCATCAAGCGGGATGCTTGAATCGCTTGCGCTGGGACTGTCGGCGCTCGACTCGTCCGTCCGCTCGTCCTGAGCGGTCGGCGACTCCTCATTGGCCGCAGGCTCGACCTGCCCAGCCTGCGGCGCGGGATGGTCCTCCTGGACCGGTGACGCGGACGGCTGCTCGCCGGTGCTTTGCGGCGCGGCCTGCGGGGCTGGCAGGGCAGGAACCGGCGCGGCAGGCTGGCGCTCCTGCGCGACCGCCATCGGAAGGCAGAATGCCAGCGCAACGACGAGGGCGAGCAGGCTCAGGCGGCGCAGGGACATGGGCGAACTCCGAAGGCAGGTGGCGTCAGAACAGGCGACGTCGATTATGTCGCGCGCATGGGCCGCGCAGGCAAAGACGCCCGCCACGGTAAGCCGCGAGCACCGAATCGCGGGTGAAGCCGCTGGCATCAACGCTTGAGCCAGACATCCGGATTGACCGGGTCGCCATTGCGGCGCAGTTCGAAATACAGCGCCGGCCGGCCGTGACCACCGGACGTTCCTACGGTGGCGACCGGATCGCCGCGCCGGACGGTGTCGCCGGCGTCGTGCAGGACCGAATCGTTGTGCGCGTACAGGCTCATGTAGCCGTTGCCGTGATCGACGATCAGGATCAGGCCGAAACCACTCATCCACTCGGCGTAGACCACGCTGCCGTCGGCGACCGCGCGGACCGGGGTCCCGGCCGCCGCCCCGATCAGCAGCCCCTGACTGGCCCGGCCGTCGGGGAGCTTGGCGCCATAACCGGCGATCAGGCTGCCTGCCAGGGGCCAGCCGGCGCCGCCGACCGCGGGGCCGCCGGCGATCGACGCGGGAGCACTCGGGGCACGCGGTGGCGGTTGCCCGGCGCGCTTGGCCGCCTCTTGCGCCGCCCGGGCTTCACGCTCGGCCTTGGCGGCAGCCGCACGGCGCTCCGCCGCCGCACGGGCCGCCGCGGCACGCAGTTTCTTCAGCACCTGTTCCAGCCCCTGGGCATCTCGGCCCAGCGCCTGTTCGCGTTGCTGGCGGTCCTGGTAGCGCCGGTCGAGCTCAGCCACCAGCTGCTTGCGCGCGCGGCGATCTTTTTCCAGCTGCGCCAGCCGGGCCTGCTGACGCGCGCGGGCGGCGTCGAGTTCGGCGCGGCGGGCGACGATCTCCTGCTCCAACGCATCCACCTCGGCCAGCTCGGCGGACAAGGACGCGATGCGTGCGGCGCGGTCGGCCTGCAGGTAGCGGTGGTAGGTCAGCAGGCGGTTCGCATCGGCGACGCGGTCCTGCGCCAGCATCAGCTTCAATGGCGCGGCATCGCCTTGGGTGTAGGCGGCCCGCAGCAGGCGGGCCAGCTCGTCACGGCGATTGCCGAGGTTTTTCTGCAAGCCGTCCCGGCGTTGCTGCACCTGCTCCAGCTGCGTCTGGCTGGCCACCAGCTCGCGCTCGGCGTCACGCAACTGCCGGCTGGATCCGGCGACCCGCTCGTCGGCCTGACGCAGCTCCCGGGTCGCCGCGCCGCGCCGGGTCTCGATCTCCCGGCGTTCGCCGGCGACCGATTTGAGCTCCTTCTTGATCGTCTGCAGCTTGCGCTCGGTATCGCGGCTGTTCTGCGCGTGAACCGGCGTCGCCACCAGCCAGGCGGCAGTCAGCACGACGGCAACCAGCCCGACCCTCGCGGATCCGCTGCCTCTGCCTGCGCGCGAGCGGGACATCAGTCGAGGCGTCCGTCCAGCAGCAGGCTGTGGCCGGTCATCTCCGCCGGCTTGGGCAGACCAAGCAGGTCGAGCAGGGTCGGGGCGACGTCCCGCAGGGAGCCGCCCGCCCGCAGGTCCGCAGAGCGCGGACCGGCATACGCCAGCGGCACCGGGCCGACGGTGTGCGAGGTATGCGGTTGCCCGGTGATCGGGTCGCGCATCATTTCCACGTTGCCGTGGTCGGCCGTCACCAGGATCGCGCCGCCGGTGTCGCGCACCGCCGCGACGATCGCGCCGATCGCGATATCGACCGCCTCGACCGCCTTCACCGCCGCGGCCAGGTTGCCGCTGTGGCCGACCATGTCGGGGTTGGCGATGTTGCAGATGGCGACGTCGATGTCGCCCGAGCGGATCGCGGCGGTGAGCTTTTCGGTGACCTCCGGACAGCTCATTTCCGGCTGCAGGTCGTAGGTGGCGACGTTCGGACTCGGCACCAGGATGCGCGTCTCGCCGGCATAGGCGTCCTCGCGGCCACCGCTGAAGAAGAACGTCACGTGGGCGTACTTTTCGGTCTCGGCAATGCGCAACTGACGCAGGCCGTTGTCCGACAACACCTCGCCCAGCGTGTTGCGCAGCTCATCCGGCGCGAACGCGACCGGCGCCGGCAACCGGGCGTCGTACTCGGTCAGACACACGAAGCGCGACAGCGCAGGCCGCCGCGCCTGGAACCCGGTGAACGCCGGCGACACGAACGCCGCCGCCAGCTGGCGGGCGCGATCGGCGCGGAAGTTCATGAACACCACCGCATCGCCATCGGCGATCGGCAGCGACTCGCCGATCACGGTCGGATCGACGAACTCGTCGTTCTCGCCGCGCGCATAGGCCTGGTCCAGCGCGGCCAGCGCATCCGTCGCGCGGTGGTCGGCGCGGCCTTCGACGACCGCATCCCAGGCCTTGTGCAGGCGGTCCCAGCGCTGGTCGCGATCCATCGCGTAGTAACGACCGCAGACACTGGCGATATGCGCGTTGCCGGCCTGCACACAGGCCTGCTGCAACTTCTGCAGGCTCGGTCGGGCCGATCGGGGCGGCATGTCGCGGCCATCCAGGAACGCGTGCACGGCGACCTTCGCCACGCCTTCACGGCGCGCCAGCTCCAGCATCGCGACGATGTGGTTCTCGTGGCTATGGACGCCGCCGGGCGACAGCAGTCCGAACAGGTGCAGGGTGCCGCCGCCGGCCTGCGCAGCGGCGCAGGCCGCACGCAACTCGGCGTTGGTGAAAAAACTGCCATCCTCGATGGCGGCGTCGATCCGGGTCAGGTCCTGGTACACGATGCGCCCGGCACCGAGGTTCATGTGGCCGACCTCGGAGTTGCCCATCTGGCCGTCGGGCAGGCCCACATGACGACCCTCGGTGTGGATCAGCGTGTGCGGCGAGGACGCCAGCAATGCATCCCAGTTCGGCAAACGCGCTTGTGCGATCGCGTTGTCGGCGATTTCCTCGCGGTGTCCCCATCCATCAAGGATCAGCAGCACGACGGGACGGATGGCGGACGGTGGGGAAGCTGGCACGGCATGGATCCCGATGACTTTGGACAGGGGTGGATTGTAGCGAAGGGGAGTATCAAGCTCGTACCGGAAGGCCGGCGCGAGTCGCGACCGCGTCGGCCGATCAAAGACTGCGGTTTCAACCTCCCGCGTCTGTGCTGCATCCCACAGGCACTCGCCCCCTTCACTACCGGAGCTCCACCATGACATTACGCCAAACCACGATGGCCCTCCCGCTTGCGCTGGCCCTGCTCGTCCCGGCCACCGCATTTGCCGCCGATGGCGATATCAGCAAGGTCAACGGCGCGATCCAGGTCGACGCCGGCAACCGGAATGTCGGCAACCTGGACACGGTCAACGGCTCGATCGCGATCGGCGCCCGCGCGGTCACCGGCGATGCGGAAACCGTGAACGGCAGCATCAAGGTCGACGACGACGCCCGGGTCGGCGACTTGTCCACGGTCAATGGCAGCATCCGCGCCGGCCGCAATGTGCAGGTCAACGACGATGTGGAAACCGTCAACGGCCAGGTGTTCATCGATCGCGGCGGCGTGGTCCGTGGCAATGTCAGCACCGTCAACGGCGCGGTGGGCGTGGTGGGGACGCAGATCCACGGCAACATCGACATGGTCGCCGGCAACCTCACCGTGGGCGCCGACTCGCATGTGCACGGCGGGATCCATTACCAGAAGCCGACACCGCAGTGGATCAGCTTCCGCAAGCACGACCCGCGGGTGGTGATCGGGCCGAACGCGCAGGTCGACGGGCCGCTGGTGTTCGAGCGCAAGGTCACCCTCCATGTCCATGACAGCGCCAGAATCGGGACTGTCACCGGCGCCACCGCCGTGAAGTATTCCGGCACCCAGGCGCCCGCCGGCGACTGACGACGACGGTGCGATCGGGCGGTACTGGAGCGCACGGACAGGCCGCAGGTCCCGCGGCCTGCGAAGCCGGGTCGTTGCCGCTGCGACGCTGCTAGTATCGGCAATCCCGCTGACCCTGGAGGACGCATGTCCCGCATTCCGCTCCTGCCCGCCACCTCGCTGGTCGCCGCCGCTCTGGTGCTGGCAGCCTGCAACAAGCCGGCCGATGCTCCGGCCACCCCATCCGGCATCGCTGCCACGTCATCGGATGCACCGATCAACGCCGCCGATTTCGCCGAACGCGTGAAGACGCTGGCCTCCGACGAGTTCGCCGGCCGTGCGCCCGGCAGCATCGGCGAGGAGAAGACCGTCGAGTACCTGAAGGCGGAGTTCGAACGCCTAGGACTGAAGCCGGGCAACGGCGACAGTTACTTCCAGACCGTGCCGATGGTGGAAACGACCGCCGACGAAGCGACCCGGCTGCACCTGTTGGTCGACGGCAAGCCGCGCGACCTGAAGTTCGGCGACGACATGGTGATCGGCACCCGCAGCGGACAGACCGAGGTCAAGCTCGCCGACAGCGAGCTGGTGTTCGTCGGCTACGGCGTCAACGCGCCCGAGCTGGGCTGGAACGATTACGCCGGTGTCGACGTCAAGGGCAAGACCGTGGTGATGTTCATCAACGACCCCGGCTTCCATGTGCAGGATGCGGAGTTGTTCGAAGGCAAGCGGATGACCTATTACGGCCGCTGGGTCTACAAATTCGAAGAGGCCGCACGCCAAGGTGCCGCGGCGGCGTTGATCATCCACGACACCGACGGCGCGTCCTACGGCTGGGACGTGGTGAAGAACTCCTGGTCCGGGGCGCAGTTCGACCTCGCCGTCGCCGACGATCCGGAGCCGCGCCTGCCCGCACAGGGCTGGATCACGGGCGATGTCGCCCGGCAGGTGCTCGGCGAACTCGGCCAGAACCTGGACGCGCTGTACCAGGCCGCCAACCAGCCGGGCTTCAAGGCGATCCCGCTGAACGCCTCGCTGTCGCTGGACCTCAAGAGCACGATTGCCCAGAAGTCCTCGCGCAACGTCGTCGCCCTGCTGCCCGGCGCCACCCGACCGGACGAGGCGGTGGTGTACATGGCGCACTGGGACCATCTGGGCGACCACGGCCACGAGGGCCAGAACGGCGATGGCCCGGCGGTCGACAACATCTACAACGGTGCCGTCGACAACGCGACCGGCGTGGCCGGCATCCTCGGTATCGCGCAGGCGTTCGCCACCCAGCAGCCCGCGCCGGAGCGCTCGGTGCTGTTCCTGGCGGTCACCCTGGAAGAGTCCGGACTGCTCGGCTCCAAGTACTACGTCGCCCATCCCAGCATCCCGCTGGACAAGACGGTCGCGGTGATCAACCTGGACGCGATGTCGGTGATCGGCCGCTCGCGCGACATGACCGTCGTCGGCATGGGCAGTTCGGAGCTGGAGGACCTCCTGGCCGGGATCACCGAACAGCAGGGTCGCGTGCTGCTGCCGGAATCCACTCCGGAGAGCGGGTTCTACTTCCGCTCCGACCACTTCAACTTCGCCAAGGCCGGCGTGCCGGCCCTGTATGCGAAGGGCGGCAACGACCTGATCGAGGGCGGTCAGGCGGCCGGCCAGAAAGCGGAGATCGACTACCGCGACCACCGTTACCACAAGCCGGCGGACGAATTCGACCCGTCGTGGAAGCTTGATGGCGTGGTGCAGGATCTCGATGCGCTGTATGGCGTCGGTCGCAAACTGGCCGGCAGCGACCAGTGGCCCAACTGGTATCCGGGCAACGCCTTCCGCGCCGCCCGTGACGACATGATGGGGAAGGCAGGCAAGACGCCGTAATATCGGGAACCTCCCGGAAATCACCAGGGACCGACGAGATCCGGTCTTGCTCCACGACTACGGCACCTGATGGGTGCCGTAGTCGTTTCCCGCTACGCTGGCGCCTCCTCACAACGGAGCGCGCGTCATGACCTTGTCCATCGCCTACTGGTGTGTAGCCATCGCGGCCCTCCTGCCTTATCCGTGGGCAGTGATTGCGAAAGCGAACGGCGAGAAACTCGACAACCGCGACCCGCGCGGCTGGCTGGCCCGCCAGAAAAATCCCCGCTCGATCCACGCCAATGCCGCCCAGCTCAACGCGTTCGAAGCCTTCGCACCGTTTGCCGCCGGTGTCGTGCTGGCCCAACTCGCGGGCGTCGAGCACCACACGATCGCCGTGCTGTCGATCATCTTCATCGCCTGCAGGGTCCTGCACGGCGTGTTCTATCTTGCCGACAAGCCCACCTTCCGCAGCCTGAGCTGGGCCGGCGGGTTGGTCTGCGTCGTTACTTTGCTGGTTCAAGCCGCCCTGCATGCCAACTGATTGCCGCGGCTGCCCGCTGTGCCCGCCACCACCAAAACCCGATCTTCCAATTCGCTACCCACCAAACGCCCCGTTCCGGGGCGCCATCGCTTGTCGGCCAATGGTGGTGTTTCCGTATCGCGCCCAAGAAGAAGGCCGGACCCTTTCGGGGTCCGGCCTTCGGTGTAAATGCTCAGCGATGACCTACTCTTGCATGGCTTAAGCCACACTAC
>DASTUE010000108.1:0-13113 GCA_035759805.1 Lysobacter sp.
CCGCGCGCAAGATCGACGAAGTCGTGCGCGGTATCCTCGACAAGGCCTACCAGCGCACCACCGAGATCCTCACGAAGCACCTGCCCGAGCTGCACGTCATGGCCGACACGCTGCTGCAGTACGAGACCATCGACGCGCACCAGATCGACGACATCATGGCCGGGCGCACGCCGGGCCCGCCGGCCGACTGGGGCAAGACCGGCACCAAGCCCGGCCCGTTGCCGCCACCGAAGGACGGGGCCAACACCCCGGGCACGATCGGCGGAGCCGCCGAGCAGACCTGAGGCGAGACACACTGCAGCGGCCTTGCCGCACCCTGCCGAAAAGGCCAGAGTCCGCTCTGGCCTTTTTTTATCGAGCGCACCCATGTTTGACACCGCCCCGACCCTGGACTGCAACGGTCGCCTGCTGCGGCTCGACCGGCCGCGCGTGATGGGCATCGTCAATGCGACGCCGGATTCGTTTTCCAGCGATGGCACCTGCAATTCGGTGGACGCGACGGTCGCGCACGCACTGCAACTGGTCCGCGAGGGCGCCGACATCCTCGATATCGGCGGCGAGTCGACCCGGCCGGGCGCGGCAGAGGTCGATGTCGAGGAAGAGCTGCGGCGGGTGCTGCCGGTCATCGAGCGGCTGGTGGGCGAGACCGGCGTGCCGATCAGCATCGATACCTCCAAGCCGGAGGTGATGCGCGCCGCGGTCGCTGCCGGCGCCGGGATGATCAACGACGTGTATGCCCTGCGCCGCGAAGGGGCGCTGCAGGCGGCCGCCGAGCTCGGCGTGCCGGTGGTGTTGATGCACATGCAGGGCGAGCCGCGCAGCATGCAGGCCGACCCGCGATACGACGACGTGGTCGACGAGGTGCACCGCTTCCTCGCCGAGCGCGTGTTCGCGGCCGAGATGGCGGGCATCGCCAAGAAATCCATCGTGCTGGATCCCGGCTTCGGCTTCGGCAAGAACCTGCAGCACAACGTGACGTTGCTGACCCGCTTGACGCGTTTTTCCGACCTCGGCCTGCCGCTGCTGGCGGGCCTGTCGCGCAAGCGCTCGATCGCCGAACTGACCGGCCGCGAGGCGATGGCGGACCGGGTCTTCGGCTCGGTGGCCGCGCACCTGATCGCAGCGCAACGTGGTGCCTTGCTGTTGCGCGTGCACGATGTCGCCGCGACGGTCGACGCACTCAAGGTCTGGCAGGCGGTGGCGGCGGAGCCGCTGCCGAAGGCCGCGCCGGCACAGCCCGCCATCCGCTGGCCGGACGAGGATTGACCTGGCCGGTCGAGCTGGTTTTTTCGGGGCCGGAACACGCGCTGGTCAAAATTTGTCCAATCAGACTCCGTCCCTTGCTGGGCCGACCGCTGCGGTACTTGTCCACAGCTTGATGCCGATGGTTGTCCACAGCTTCTGTGAACAACCCGGGGCTGAACCGTGTCGACAGGTGCGTTAGGCTGCCCGCTTCGCCCGCCCCGAGTGCCCCAGCCCATGACCGCCAGCCTGCCGCTGATCATCACCTTCTCGATCTATCTGGCGGCCATGGTGTTGATCGGTTTCATCGCCTGGCGTTCCACCAAGAGCTTCGACGACTACATCCTCGGCGGCCGTTCGCTGGGGCCGGTGGTGACCGCGTTGTCGGCCGGCGCGTCGGACATGAGCGGCTGGCTGCTGATGGGGCTGCCCGGCGCGATGTACCTGGGCGGGTTGTCGGAATCGTGGATCGCGATCGGTTTGGTCATCGGTGCCTGGCTCAACTGGATCTATGTCGCCGGCCCGTTGCGCGTCTACACCGAGCGCGCCAACAACGCGCTGACCCTGCCGGATTACTTCACCCACCGCTTCGGCGATACCAGCCGCATCCTGCGGGTGCTGTCGGCGGTGGTGATCCTGGTGTTCTTCGCGGTGTATTGCGCCTCCGGCGTGGTGGCCGGTGCGCGCCTGTTCGAGGCGGTGTTCGCGATGCCCTACGCGCAGGCGCTGTGGTGGGGCGCGGCGGCCACCATCCTGTACACTCTGGTCGGCGGTTTCCTCGCGGTGAGCTGGACCGATACGGTGCAGGGCAGCCTGATGTTCTTCGCGCTGCTGCTGACGCCGGTCGTGGTGATCATGACCAACGGCGGCTACGAGGCCAGCGTGGCCCTGATCGCCCAGGCCGACCCGGTCAAACTGGCATGGTTCGGCGGCGGCGAGCTGGGAATCATCGGGGTGGTGTCGCTGATCGCATGGGGGCTGGGCTACTTCGGCCAGCCGCACATCCTGGCGCGCTTCATGGCGGCCGACAGCGTCGCCACCATTCCGAAAGCGCGGCGCATCGGCATGGCCTGGATGATCCTGTGCCTGCTGGGTTCGGTCAGCGTCGGCCTGTTCGGCATCGCCCATTACACCGCCAATCCGGGCAATGCCGGCCCGGTGGAGGCGAATCCCGAGCGGGTGTTCATCGCGCTGGCCGAGCAGCTGTTCAATCCCTGGGTCGCGGGCATCCTGCTGTCGGCGATCCTGGCGGCGGTGATGAGCACGCTGTCGTGCCAATTGCTGGTGTGTTCCAGCGTGCTGACCGAGGACCTGTATCGCGGCTTTTTCCGCAAGCGCGCCAGCCAGCGCGAGCTGGTCTGGATCGGTCGCCTGTCGGTGTTCCTGGTGGCCCTGCTGGCGCTGTGGATCGCGCGCGATCCGGACAGCCGCGTGCTCGGCCTGGTCAGTTACGCGTGGGCGGGCTTCGGGGCCGCATTCGGGCCGGTCGTGCTGCTGTCGTTGTTCTGGCAGCGCATGACGCGCAATGGCGCGCTGGCCGGCATCGTGTTGGGAGCGGTCACGGTGATCGTATGGAAGCAGGTGGCGGTCGGCCATTACGGTTCGGTGCTGTACGAGATCATCCCGGGCTTCATCGTCGCGACGGTCGGGATCATCGTGGTCAGCCTGCTGGGTCGCGAGCCGTCGGCGCAGATCCAGTCCACCCACATGCAGGTGCGGCAGAGCCTGCGCGAGTCGGGTTACTGAGAAGTCCGGCGGCCCGCCTGCAAGCGGGCGGAGAGGCATGGCAATGAATGATCCGCGTCCGCTGGCGATCGCGTTGATGGGGCCGACCGCATCGGGCAAGACCGCGCTCGCGCTGGATTGGGCGCAGCGCCTGGGCGGGGAGATCGTCAGCGTCGATTCGGCGCTGGTGTACCGCGGTCTGGACATCGGAGCGGCCAAGCCCGACGCCGATGAGCTGGCGCGCGTGCCGCATCACCTGATCGATCTGCGCGAACCGTGGCAGCCGTACTCGGCGGCCGAGTTCGCGACCGCCGCGTGGGCGGCACTGGACGACATCGCCGCCCGTGGCCGGTTGCCGATTCTTGCCGGTGGCACCGGCCTGTACTTCCATGCGTTGTTGCACGGCTTGTCGGCGATGCCGAGCGCCGACGAGGCCACCCGCGCGCAGCTGGCTGAAGAGGGCAGGCAGCGTGGCTGGGCGAGCTTGCATGCCGAGCTCGCGGCGATCGATCCCGTCGCCGCCGCGCGCATCCACACCACTGACGCGCAACGCATCCAGCGTGCGCTGGAAGTGTACAGGCTGTCGGGGCGCACGATCAGCGACTGGCGCGCGCAGCCGCCCGCCTCGCGACTGCCCTTCCGGGTACTCAAGCTGGTGCTGGCTCCGGCCGATCGGTCGGTGTTGCACCAACGCATCGAGCACCGGTTCGATCTCATGCTTGAGGCCGGTTTCCTCGACGAGGTGCGCCGCCTGCGGGCGATGCCCGAGTTGCAGGCGCATCCACGGCCGCTGGATCTGCCGGCGTTGCGCGCTGTCGGCTACCGGCAGGCCTGGGAACATCTGGACGGCCTGACCGACACCGCCGAATTCCGCGCGCGCGCCATCCATGCCACCCGCCAGCTGGCCAAGCGCCAGCTGACTTGGCTGCGTGGCGAGCTGGATGCGCGCTGGTTCGATCCGGCCACCCGGCGCGACGGGCTCGAATCGGCACTGGCCGGGTTCCTGCCCGCCGCCGGCAGCCGTGGACTGCGTCACAACACCTGACCGGTGGGCGCCATCCGGGCAGGGACCGCACGCTTGCGCCGGCTTCTTTGCGCTAACATCGGCCGGTCGTCGATCCGGGGAAAGCGGTCGTCGATGCAGGCGTCCTGCCAGGCAGGGCGCACGCCCATAACTAGAAAAACCAAGTGGGGAAATTCGATGTCCAAGGGACAGTCTTTGCAGGATCCTTTCCTGAATGCATTGCGCCGCGAGCGCATACCGGTGTCGGTCTACCTGGTGAACGGCATCAAGCTGCAGGGCACGATCGAGTCGTTCGACCAGTTCGTGGTGCTGTTGCGCAACACCGTCAGCCAGATGGTCTACAAGCACGCGATCTCGACCGTGGTGCCGGCGCGCAACGTGCGCGTGGGGCCCAGTGGCGGTCAGGCGTCATCCGCCGACAGCGCGGGCGAGCGCGAATCCGGCGAGATCGCCCGCGACGCCTGAGCGGGGCCGGGCGGGCTTGACGCCGGACCCCGGGCACCATGTCCGCCTTGTGTTTGCCCGGCGCGCACCCATCTCCGGGGGCATGAATCAATTGATACCCGAGGGCGCCCCCCTTGTTTGAACGCTCCCGCAAGGGTGAAAGCGCCCTGCTGATCCAGCCCCATGCCGGCGGTCCGCCGGACGAGGGGCAGGTCGAGGAGTTCGCCGAGCTCGCGCGCTCGGCCGGTGCGACGGTGGTCGCCGTCCTGAAGGCGCGGATCGACCACCCCAACGCCTCGATCCTGATCGGCAGCGGCAAGCTGGAGGAAGTGCAGGCGGCCGTCGCCGCCACCGGTGCCGACCTGGTGCTGGTCAACCACCCGCTCAGCCCGGTGCAGGAGCGCAACCTGGAGCGCATCCTGGAGTGCCGCGTGGTCGACCGTACCGGCCTGATCCTCGACATCTTCGCCCAGCGCGCGCGCAGTCACGAGGGCAAGCTGCAGGTCGAGCTGGCCCAGCTCCGGCACATGTCGACCCGCCTGATCCGCGGCTGGACCCATCTGGAACGCCAGCGTGGCGGTTCGATCGGCCTGCGCGGACCCGGCGAGACCCAGCTGGAAACCGACCGCCGGCTGCTGCAGAAGCGGCTGGAGCAGTTGCAGAAGAAGCTCGACAAGGTCGAGGTGCAGCGCGACCAGATGCGTCGCGCCCGCGTCCGCAGCGAGCTGCCGCGGATCGCGCTGGTCGGCTACACCAACGCCGGCAAGTCGACCCTGTTCAACGCCTTGACCGGCGCTGATGCCTACGCCGCCGACCAGTTGTTCGCGACCCTGGACCCGACCGTGCGACGGATCGAGCTGGGCGGGCACGGCGTGGTGCTGGCCGATACCGTCGGCTTCGTCCGCGACCTGCCGCATGAGCTGGTGGCGGCGTTCCGTTCCACCCTGTCGGAAGCGCGCGAGGCGGACCTGCTGCTGCACCTGGTCGATGCGGCGGACCCGCTGCGGGAGGAGCGCATCGCCCAGGTCGACGAGGTGCTGACCGAGATCGGCGCCGGCGAGATCCCCCAGTTGCTGGTGTACAACAAGATCGACCAGCTGGAGCAGTCGCGTCCGCGGATCGACCGCCCGGCCGAGGGACATCCGCGGGTTTGGCTGTCGGCGCGCGACGGGCAGGGGCTTGAGCTGCTGCCCGAGATCCTCGGCGAGATGCTGGATCTGCGTCGCGTGAGCGGCACCATCCACCTCCCTTCGCGCGCCGGAAAGCTGCGCGCGCGCCTGCACGAGCTTGGCGCCGTGCGCAGCGAGGAGCCCGCCGAGCATGGCTGGCAGCTGCAGGTCGACCTGTCCCACGCCGATGCCGAACGCCTCCACGCCCAGCCGCACGGCGATGCCTTGCACGCCCTGCTGCCGCCGGCGGACCCCGATCACGACGCCGACTGACACCCGGCTTTGCTTGAGGCAATCAGCACCCCCCCCTAGAATCATCGGTCGCCCGGCGAACACGCCGGGTCGCGCTTCAACCTTCCTTTAGGAGCAGGCATGGCCTGGAACACCCCTGGCAGTAACAATTCCGGCGGCGGCCGACCGCCGCGGCAACGGCGATCGGGTGGCAATGGCCTGGACGACATCCTGGACCGGCTGCGCGGCCTGTTCGACGGCCAGGGCGGCGGTGGCGGCGGTGGCGGCATCGGTCGCTGGGTGCTGCTGGTGGTCGCCCTGTGGCTGGTGTTCAACAGCTTCCTGCTGGTGAACGAGCAGCAGCGTGCGGTGGTCCTGCGCTTCGGCCAGTTCGCGCGCATCCTGCAGCCCGGCCCGCACTTCAAGTTGCCGTGGCCGATCGAGACTGCGATCAAGGTCAACGCCACCGAGATCAAGACCTTCGGCACCAGCGTGCCGGTGCTGACCAGTGACGAGAACATCGTCCAGGTCGAGATCAACGTGCAGTACCGCGTGAGCGACCCGGAGAAATACGTGTTCGGCAGCCGTGACGCCAACTCGATGCTGCAGCAGGCCGCATTGAGCACCGTGCGCGAGCAGGTCGGCCGCTCGACCCTGGATACGGTGCTGGGCGCGCGCAACGCGCTGGCGGTATCGGCGCGCGAGCAACTGCAGAACTCGCTGGATGCCTACCGCACCGGACTGGTCGTGACCGAGCTCAACCTGCCCAACGCGCGTCCGCCGGAGGAGGTCAAGCCGGCCTTCGACGACGTCAACAGCGCCCAGCAGGACAAGGATCGCCTGATCAGCGAGGCCGAAGCCTACGCCGCCCAGGTCGTGCCGGAAGCCCGTGGCCAGGCTGCGCGCGTGCGCACGGTCGCGGAGGGTTACAAGGACGCGTCGGTGTCGCGCGCCGAAGGTGACGCCGACCGGTTCTCGCTGCTGGTCGACCAGTACAAGAACGCGCCGGAGGTGACCCGCAAGCGCCTGTGGCTGGAAACCGTGCAGCAGGTGCTGTCGGGCAACCGCAAGGTGGTGGGCGGGGATTCGCGTCAACTCATCTACGTGCCGATGGACGGCAAGGGCGAGGGCGGCGGTCAATCGTCGTCGACCGGAACCTCGTCGGCCCCGTTGCTGACGCCGGAAATACTGAGCCCGGAGCCGAACGCCAATCCGTCCGGGAGCGCGCCAACGTCCACCCGTGGTGACCGCACCACCCGGCCGACCGGCCGACCGGAGACAAGCCGATGAAACATTCCGTATGGATCGCGATCGCCGTCGCCGTATTGCTGGGCCTGATGGGCTCCACCTACGTCGTCCGTGAAGGCCAGGTCGGCATGGTGCTCAACCTGGGTCGCGTGGCACGCACCGGCATCGCGCCGGGGCTGCACTTCAAGGTGCCGCTGGTGGAAACCGCGCTGGTGTTCGACCGTCGGTTGACAGTGTTCAACGCCGAGCCCGAGCGTTACCTCACCTCCGAGCGCAAGGACGTCAGCGTCGACTTCTTCACCGTCGGCATGATCGAGGACGTGCGCGCGTTCTATCGCGCCACCGGCGGCGACGAAAGCCTGGCGGTGGATCGCCTGGCCCCGATCATCAAGGATGCGCTGCGCAACGAGATCAACTCGCGCACCTTGAAGGAGCTGGTATCCGGCGATCGCGCCGAGATCATCGACCGCCAGCTCAACGCCATCAACAAGGGTGCGAGCACGGTGGGGGTGAAGATCGTCGACCTGCGCCTCAAGCAGATCGACCTGCCCACCGACAGCCAGGTGATCCAGGACGTGTACCGGCGCATGCGCGCCCAGCGCCACCAGGTCGCCAGTCGCCTGCGTGCGGAAGGTGCCGAGCAGGCGCAGACCGTGCGTGCGGAAGCGGACAAGCAGCAGGCGGTGATCGTCGCCGAGGCCGAGCGCGACGCCCAGCGCCTGCGCGGCCAGGGCGATGCGGAAGCCGCGGCGATCTATGCCACGGCCGCCAACAAGGACCCCGCGTTCTATGCGTTCCAGCGCAGCCTGGAGGCATACCGCGCGGCCTTTGCCGATGGCCAGGGCGTGATCATGCTGGAGCGCAACGACGACTTCCTGAAGTACTTCGGCAACGACCGGTGAACCACGCCCACGGCGCGCCGGCCGCAAGCAATGGGGCCGGGCGTGCCGGTATCGCGCGCCCCGCACCCCGCGCGGCATCGACGGACTTCCTGCCCGACCGGAACGCGGGCGGCTCTTCTGCCTTGACCGGATCGGCATCCCGCCGGCCGGCTGTGGCCTCTCCGGCCGCGCGGAACCCGCGCGGCTCTTTTGCCCTGCGCCGATCGGCATCCCGCGTGCCGGCTGTGGCCTTTCCGACCGCAAGGAACCGGCCTTGATCGCCGAACTGCTGTCGGCGTTGTGCCTGGTCGCGGTGCTGGAAGGCCTGTTCCTGTTCGCCGCGCCGGACGGTTGGCGGAAAGCGGCCGAACAGCTGCGCGCCCTCGACGACCGCCAGCTGCGCATGATCGGCGCCGCGATCCTGTCCTGCGGCCTGGTGGCCCTGCTGCTCGTCCGCCAGTTCCTGTAGCCACGCCACGTAGGCGCGACGTGAGTCGCGACCCGCACATCAGAGCCGGTTCCGGACATCAAACCAGCCTGCCGCACCCAAGGCTGGCCCCCGACCCCCGAAACCCGGATAATGCGCAAAAGCCGGAGGGACGATCCCTTCCGGCTTTTTCTGTGCGCGGAGCTTTCCGCCCGGACCGGCCCCCGCCGGTCCCCCTAATGCTTCAGGAGCGTATGTAAATGGGCCAGTCAGTCGTTGTTCTCGGTGCCCAGTGGGGCGATGAAGGCAAGGGCAAGATCGTCGACCTGCTGACCGAGCAGATCGGTGCGGTGGTGCGTTTCCAGGGCGGCCACAACGCCGGCCACACCCTGGTCATCAACGGCAAGAAGACGGTGCTGCACCTGATCCCGTCGGGCATCCTGCGCGAAGGTGCGCTGTGCCTGATCGGCAACGGCGTGGTGCTGCATCCCGGCGCGCTGCAGAAGGAGATCGCCGAGCTCGAAGCCGAAGGCGTCGAGGTGCGCTCGCGCCTCAAGATCAGCCCGGCCACGCCGCTGATCATGCCGTACCACATCGCCCTGGATCAGGCGCGCGAGAAGGCCGCCGGCGGCAAGGCGATCGGCACCACCGGCCGTGGCATCGGCCCGGCCTACGAGGACAAGGTCGCCCGCCGCGGTATCCGCGTGGCCGACCTGCATTACCCCGGGCAACTGGCCGAACTGCTGCGCAGCGCGCTGGATTACCACAACTTCGTGCTGACCAAATACCTCGGCGTCGACGCGGTGGACTTCCAGCAGACCCTCGATGAGGCGCTGGCCTTCGGCGACTACGTCGAGCCGATGAAGTCCGACGTCGCCGGCATCCTTCACGACCTGCGCAAGCAGGGCAAGCGGGTGCTGTTCGAAGGCGCGCAGGGCTCGCTGCTGGACATCGACCACGGCACCTACCCCTACGTCACCTCCAGCAACACCACCATTGGCGGCGCGATGGCCGGCACCGGCGTCGGCGCGGACGCGATCGACTACGTACTCGGCATCGCCAAGGCCTACGCCACCCGCGTCGGCAGCGGCCCGTTCCCGACCGAGCTGCACGACGACGTCGGCCAGGCCCTGCGTGACAAGGGCCAGGAATATGGCGCCACCACCGGCCGCCCGCGCCGCTGCGGCTGGATCGACATCGTCGCGCTCAAGCGCGCGGTCGCGATCAACGGCATCAGCGGGCTGTGCATCACCAAGCTGGACGTGCTGGACGGCATGGACAAGCTGAAGGTCTGCATCGCCTACGAATACCGCGGCAAGCGCACCGAGTACGCCCCGCTGGACGCACAGGGCTGGGAGGAATGCACGCCGGTGTACCTGGAGTTGCCGGGCTGGCAGGAAAGCACCCACGGCGTCACCGAGTGGGACAAGCTGCCGCCCGCCGCGCGTGCCTACCTGCGCACGCTGGAAGAGCTGGCCGGCTGCCCGCTGGCGATCGTCTCCACCGGCCCGGACCGCGACCACACGATGATCCTGCAGGATCCGTGGGGCTGACACCCCGGCCAGGTCGGTAGGAAAAAACCCCGCTTCGGCGGGGTTTTTTGTGCGGTTGCAGTGATCGGCGCGCTCGCCATCGGCCCGGTGGGCCATGGAGGCGTTGTCAGCCTGCCGCCTGCTTGCCGTAGCGGGGGCTCGGCTCATGCACCTCGTTGCCTGGTTTCAGTTCGATGTGACGACGTAGCCAGGTGGCGAAGTCGGCTTCCGAAAGAGAACCTTCAGCGAGCGCCAAAGTCGTGATGTATTTGTCCTCGTCGCTCGCGACGAGGGTTGCACCGTTGAGCGCCAGGAAGACCCGGTAGCAGACGTGCGCGGTGCGTTTGTTGCCGTCCACGAACGGGTGGTTGCGTGCCAGACCGAAGCCGAGGCTGGCGGCCAGATCGGCAAGGTCGGGCGACGGGTCGCCGTAGGCATGCAGTTGCTGCGGGCGGGCGAGGGCGGAATCGAGCAGGCTCTCGTCGCGCACGCCCGCGCGACCACCATGCTCGGAGAGTTGGCGGTCATGGATGGCCAAGGCGAACGGCTTTTCGATCCAGATGATCATGGCCGTCTCCCGCTACTGCGCCAGCTTGTGCAGCACGGCCCGGTCTTCGCGCATGATCTTCTCGGCCACGTCCATCTGCGCGGCCAGCTTGGGGTCGAACACGCTCAGGCGGATGCCGTTGGGCGTTTCCAGCGCGTGCAGCTCGTCGCCCTTTTCCAGCCGCAGGCGGGCCAGCAATTCCTTGGGCAGGATCACGCCGGCGGAGTTGCCGATGGTGGTGATTTTCAGCTTCATGGGGGCCTCGGTCGGTCAGTGGGTGGTTATAACGCAAGTGTATACGCTGACCGGATGGGAAGTGCAGGGAATCGCGCATGGCCGTATCGGCAGGTGAGACCGGGAGCGGGCATCATGGGCAGCGAAGGGGAGCCGATGACCGTAGTGACCTTATTTGCGCGCGCCCTCCGGCGGTTGCGGGGCCGCTGATGGCGGTCGGGCGTGCGCGGGTGCCGATGCCCCGTTACCTGACACCTGCCGGGCGTGGTGCCCGTCGATAGCTGCCGGCCTGGCGCGCTCCAATGCCCCGGTCGGTGCAGACGAAACAGAACAAGGAACCACATGAACCAAACCGCTCTTTCCAGCTTCATCTGGTCCGTCGCCGACCTGCTGCGTGGTGACTATAAACCGCACGAGTACGGCAGCGTCATCCTGCCGTTCACCGTCCTGCGCCGGCTCGACTGCGTGCTGGCGCCGACCAAGGATCAGTTGCTGGCCGAGTTCAAGAAGAAGACCGCTGCCGGCGTGAACCCCGACCCGTTCCTGCGGCGCAAGGTGGGCGAGGCGCGCTTCTACAACACCTCGCCGATGGACCTGCCCAGGCTGCTCGGCGACCAGGACCACATCCGCCAGAACCTCTACGCCTATGTGCAGGGCTTCTCGCCGGAGGCGCGCGACATCTTCGAGCGCTTCGACTTCCACGCTCAAGTTGAGCGCCTGGCCAAGTCCAACCTGCTGTACCTGGTCACCGAGAAGTTCGCCACCATCGACCTGCACCCGGACCGCGTCGACAACGCGCAGATGGGCCACGTGTTCGAGGAGCTGATCCGCAAGTTCGCCGAGCTGTCCAACGAGACCGCCGGCGAGCACTTCACCCCGCGCGAAGTCATCCGCCTGATGGTCAACCTGATCTTCATCGAGGACGACGACGTGCTCAGCCCCGGCAATGCCGTGGTGCGCACCATCTACGACCCCACCGCCGGCACCGGCGGCATGCTGTCGGTCGCCGCCGAGCACCTGCTGGAGCACAACCCGGCCGCCCGCCTCACCCTGTACGGGCAGGAGCTCAACGACGAGTCCTACGCCATCTGCAAGGCCGACATGCTGATCCGCGGCCAGGACGTGGACAACATCGTCCCCGGCAACACCCTCAGCGAGGACGGCTTCACCCATCGCAAATTCGATTACATGCTGTCCAACCCGCCGTTCGGGGTGGAGTGGAAGAAGGTCGAGAAAACCGTGCGCAAGGAGCGCGAGGACAAGGGCTTCGACGGCCGCTTCGGCCCCGGCCTGCCGCGCGTGTCCGACGGCTCGATGCTGTTCCTGCTGCACCTGGTGGCCAAGATGTCGCCGGTGGTGGACGGCGAGGGCGGCAGCCGCTTCGGCATCGTGCTCAACGGCTCGCCGCTGTTCACCGGCGGCGCCGGCGGCGGCGAGAGCGAGATCCGCCGCTACCTGCTGGAGAACGATCTGGTGGAGGCGATCATCGGCCTGCCCACCGACATGTTCTACAACACCGGCATTGCCACCTACGTGTGGATCGTGTCCAACAAGAAGGTGGACGACCGCCGCGGCTGGGTGCAGCTGATCGACGCCAGCGGCTTCTGGCAGAAGATGCGCAAGAGCCTGGGCAGCAAGCGCAAGGAACTGGGCGACGACCACATCGCCACCATCACCCGCCTGTTCGGCGACTTCGTCGAGGCCGAGCGCGTCACCGTGCTGGACGCCGATGGCAAAGAACTTGCCCAGCACATCGTGACCGCCACCCAGAACGCGCCCGAGCCGCCGGCCGGCGGCAAGCTCAAGCGCGCGCCGGTCTCGCGGGTGTTCCGCAACGAGGAGTTCGGCTACACCACCATCACCGTCGAGCGCCCGCTGCGCGACGAAGCCGGCAACGTCGTGCTGTTCGAAAAGGGCAGGCAGAAAGGCAAGCCGCAACCCGACAGCGCCCTGCGCGACACCGAGAACGTGCCGCTGGGCGAGGGCATCGACGCGTACTTCCAGCGCGAAGTGCTGCCGCACGCACCGGATGCGTGGATCGACGAGGCCAAGAGCAAGGTCGGTTACGAGATCCCGTTCAACCGCCACTTCTACGTGTTCGAGCCGCCGCGTCCGCTGGAGGAGATCGACGCCGAGCTGAAAGAGGTGGCGGGCAACATCATGAAGCTGCTGGAGGAGTTGGCGGAATGACTCTGCCGAGATATCCGGAGTACAAGGACAGCGGGGTGGAATGGCTGGGCAAGGTGCCCGCGACTTGGGAACTGATCGCTGCGCGGCGGCTTTTTAGTGAGCGTCGCGATTCGTCGTTACCGGGCGATGAGCAACTGTCGGCAACACAGCGATACGGTGTCATTCCTCAACGTCTGTTCATGGAGACCGAGGACCAGAAGGTTGTCTTAGCACTCTCCG
>DASTUE010000109.1:0-13117 GCA_035759805.1 Lysobacter sp.
CGGTGATGATCGGCGGCCTGTTCGCCGGCACCGAGGAATCGCCGGGCGAGACCGAGCTGTTCCAGGGGCGCAGCTACAAGAGCTATCGCGGCATGGGCTCGCTGGGCGCGATGGAGAAAGGGTCCAGCGACCGCTACTTCCAGGACGCATCCGACGCCGACAAGCTGGTGCCGGAGGGCATCGAGGGCCGCGTGCCGTACCGCGGGCCGCTCAGCGGCGTGGTGCACCAGCTCGCCGGCGGCCTGCGCGCGACCATGGGATATGTCGGCTGCTCCACGGTCGAGGAGATGCGCAAGAAGCCGCAGTTCGTGAAGGTGACCGGCGCCGGCCAGCGCGAGAGCCACGTGCACGACGTGCAGATCACGAAAGAGCCGCCCAATTACCGCGCAAGCTGACGCATGACCGACATCCACGGCGACAAGCTGCTCATCCTCGACTTCGGTGCGCAGTACACGCAGCTGATCGCACGCCGCATCCGCGAGATCGGCGTCTATTGCGAAATCTGGGCCTGGGACCACGATCCGTCCGAGATCGCCGCGTACGGCGCGAAGGGCATCATCCTGTCCGGCGGGCCCGAATCGACGACTGCGCACGGCGCGCCGCGCGCGCCGCAGGAAGTGTTCGACGCGGGCCTGCCGATCCTCGGCATCTGCTACGGCATGCAGACGCTGGCCGCGCAACTGGGAGGCGCCACCGAGGCGGCCGACGCGCGCGAGTTCGGCCATGCCGAAGTCGAACTCGTCGCCCACGATGCACTGCTCGGGGGACTGAGCGACCACGGCGGCGACCCCAGGCTCGACGTGTGGATGAGCCACGGCGACCACGTCGCGAAGGCGCCGCCGGGTTTCACCGTCACCGCGCGCACCGACCGCATCCCGGTCGCGGCGATGGCCAACGAGGAGAAGCGCTGGTACGGCGTGCAGTTCCATCCGGAAGTGACGCATACCAAGCAGGGCCAGGCGCTGCTGCGGCGCTTCGTCGTCGACATCTGCGGCTGCCAGACGTTGTGGACCGCCGAGCACATCATCGAGGACCAGATCGCGCGGGTGCGCGAGAAGGTCGGTTCGGACGAAGTCATCCTCGGCCTGTCGGGTGGTGTCGATTCCTCGGTGGTCGCCGCGCTGCTGCACAAGGCCATCGGTGACCAGCTGACCTGCGTGTTCGTCGATACCGGCCTGCTGCGCTGGCAGGAGGGCGACCAGGTGATGGCGACCTTCGCTGAGCATCTGGGCGTGAAGGTCATCCGGGTCGATGCAGCCGATCGCTATTTCAGCGCGCTGGAAGGTGTCACCGACCCCGAAGCAAAGCGCAAGATCATCGGCAACCTGTTCGTGGACATCTTCGAAGAGGAGTCCGGCAGGCTCGCCAACGCCAAGTGGCTCGCCCAAGGCACGATCTATCCCGACGTGATCGAGTCGGCCGGCAGCAAGACCGGCAAGGCCCACATGATCAAGAGCCACCACAACGTCGGCGGCCTGCCGGAGCACATGAAGCTCGGCCTGGTCGAGCCATTGCGGGAGCTGTTCAAGGACGAGGTGCGGCGGATGGGCGTGGAGCTCGGCCTGCCGGCCTCGATGGTCTACCGCCACCCGTTCCCCGGCCCGGGCCTGGGAGTGCGCATCCTGGGCGAGGTCAAGCGCGAGTACGCGGAACTGCTGGGCCGCGCCGACCACATCTTCATCGAGGAACTGCGCAAGGCCGACCTGTACGACAAGACCAGCCAGGCCTTCGCAGTGTTCCTGCCGGTCAAGTCGGTCGGCGTGGTCGGCGATGCACGTGCCTACGAATGGGTGATCGCGCTGCGTGCGGTGGAAACCATCGACTTCATGACCGCCCATTGGGCGCACCTGCCGTACGACTTCCTGGGCAGGGTTTCCAACAGAATTATCAATGAGTTGCGAGGCGTTTCTCGTGTTGTTTATGACATAAGCGGGAAGCCGCCCGCAACGATCGAGTGGGAGTGATCGGGGAGCCGAAAGTACCTCGCAGGAATGCGCTTGAACCCGGAAATTCACAACGCCCCTTCAGGGGCGTTGCTTTTTGAGGCAGGTATGCGCTCGGTGGATGTGAGCGGGACAATAGTGTCGACTACCGGTCGGCATCCACCACAGTCAGTGCTCGTTGGCGCCCGGCCGTCGGTCGGGCTTTGTTATCGTTTCAGATTCTCATGGCTGAACAGGTGAAACCCGATGCCGCATGACGCCACTGCTTCGTGCAACCGGCTCGATCAGGGCGGCAAGGCGTATACGGGTTTTCGCTCGGGATATCTGCCTGGGCAGGCGCGGCTTTCCGCATGCTGGCAGCGAGTGCGCGGTGCATTGCTGCTGGGCATGCTGTGCATGTGCGCGTGGCCGGCGCTGGGCTTGCCGTCCAAGCCGCTTGACGGCTATTTCAAGGAAATCTGGACCACCCGCGAAGGGCTCCCGCACAACCTGATCCACGGCATCGCGCAGACGCAGGACGGCTATCTGTGGTTCGCCACCTGGGAGGGGGTGGTGCGCTACAACGGGATCGATTTCCGCCTCTTCGACCAGCATGCCGTACCGGAACTGCGCGACAGCGGCGTGCTGGTCCTGCGTCTGGCGCGCGACGGCGGCTTGCTGCTGGGAACGGCGAGCGGCGGCGTGGTGCGCTATCACGCAGAACGCTGGAGCGTCTGGCCGGGGGCTGAGGCCATGCCGCAGGATCAGGTCATCGATCTTGTGGAAGGCCGCGATGGCGAACTGTGGGTAGGCACGCACAGCCGCGGCGTGTTGCGCATCGACAGCAGCGGCGTGATCACACCTTTCGGTGTTGACGCCGGCCTGCCCAGCCACTCCGTGCTGAAGATGCTGCAAGCAGAAGACGGCACGATCTGGATCGCTACGATGGGCGGACTGGCGCGCTATTCGGGCGGCCGTTTCGTGGCACAGGGTGCGGCGCAGGGATTGCCTCCCGGCCAGGCGTTCAGCGTGGTCTCCGCGCCGGATGGACGCATCCATGTCGGCATGGAGCAGGGCGTGTGGCGGCAGGACGGCGAGCGCTTTGCACCGCTGGCGTTGGACATGCCGCCCAGCAACGTGACCCGCATGAGGGTGGAAGCCGATGGGACGCTCTGGCTGGGTACGGTCACCGGTCTGTATCGCCACAGCCCGAGGTATGGGCTGGAGCGGATCGGCACTGCCAACGGCCTGCCCAACGAACAGATTTCCGCACTCTGGCTGGACCGCGAAAACAGCCTGTGGGTTGGCACCAATGGCGGCCTGCTGCGTCTGCGCGATGCGCCTTTCACCACGTTCGGCGTGCAGGATGGGCTGCCCAATGCCTATGTGCGCAGTGTGCTGGCCGATACGTCGGGCATGCTCTGGATCGCCACCAGTGACGGCCTGGGCTGGCTGCACGATGGCCGTTTCGGTGCCGCCGGCAGCCGCGATGGCCTGCCCGGCGATTCACTGCTCAGTCTCGCCAGGGCGCGTGCAGGCGGTGTCTGGATCGGCAGCTACAGTCACGGCGCGGTGCGGTGGGATGGCCGCGTGCGCCGCCACCTCGACAGCCGCGGCGGCCTGACCGGCAATCAGGTGCGCGCCCTGCTGGAAACCGGTGACGGCACGCTGTGGGTGGGTACCTCACGTGGACTGAACCGGGTCGATGCGCAGGGCGTGAGGCACTACACCGTGGCCCAGGGCATGCCCAACGACTTCATCATCGCGCTGCACGAGGATCGACACGGCGCGTTGTGGGTCGGCACTTCCAACGGGTTGGCGCGGATCGAAGGCGAGGATGTCCGCGCTTATTCGCTGCACGATTTCGGTGCCAATAACGTATTCGGTCTGCACGAAACCGATGACGGCACGCTCTGGCTGGCGACCAACCAGGGATTGATCCGCCGCCGCGACGGAGACATGCGCCTGATCGGCATAAAGCAGGGATTGCCCGTGGCGAAGATCTTCCAGGTGCTGGAAGACAGCGAAGGCGGTTTCTGGCTCACGTCCAACCGCGGCATGTTGCGGGTGACGCGGCACGACCTGGATGCTGTGGCCGATGGCCGGCAATCGGACATGGAAGTGGAATGGTTCGACGAGGGTGATGGGCTGGCGAGCGCGCAGAACAACGGCAATTCCGGGCCGGCGGCGTGGCGTGCCGCGGATGGAAAGCTCTGGTTCGCCACCGCCGGGGGACTGGCGATGACCGAGTCGGGGCGCATCCACGAACTTACCCGCACGCCGCCACCCGTGATGATCGAGGAAGTGCGCGTGGATGATCGTCCCACGCCGCTGCAAGCAGAACTTCGCCTGCCGCCGGGCACGCGCAAGCTGGAGCTGCACTTCGCCGGCCTGAGCTATCTGATTCCCAGGAAGATCCGCTATCGCTACCGGCTCGATGGCTTCGATCCGGATTGGGTCGAGCGCGGCTCACTGCGTTTTGCGCAGTACACCAACCTGGAGCCCGGTGATTACGTATTCCGTGTTTCCGCTGCACATCCGAACGGCGGCTGGAGCACGGAGGAAGCGCGCATAGCGTTGCAGGTCCAGCCCCGGTTGATGCAGCGCAGCGATTTCCGACTAGGGCTGGCGGCGCTGGCCCTGCTGGCGCTGTATGGGTTCTATCGCTGGCGCGTGCATGCGTTACAGGCGGTCAAGCGCCAGCTCAGTATGCAGGTGGAAGAGCGCACCCACGATCTTCGCGTCCAGGCCGAGGCGTTCGGGCGGCAGGCGCGCGAGGACGCACTCACCGGGCTGATGAACCGGCGCGCCTTCGACGAAGCGCTTGCACGGGAATTTGACAGCGCCGTACGCGAAGGCGCACCGCTTACGCTGGTCATTGCCGATCTTGACCATTTCAAGCGCATCAACGATGAGTATTCGCACATCGTCGGCGATGCCGCGCTGCGTGTCGTCGCCGATACGATCCGCGCACATGCCGGCAAGCGCGTGCCCGCTGCGCGCTGGGGCGGCGAGGAATTTGCCTTGCTGTTTCCCGGCCTTGCACACGAGGACGTGTTGGCGCATTGCGAACGGCTGCGTCAAGCGGTGGCTGCCATCGACACCTCCGGCTTTGCACCGGGATTCTCGATGAGCATCAGCATGGGCGTAGCCGAGCGTGTGGGACTGACCCATCACGAAAAACTGATCAACCGCGCCGACGCGCTGCTCTACGAAGCCAAGCGCAGCGGGCGCAACCGGGTATGCGGGTGATGCAGGAGGTTTGCCTGCTGCCAGAAGGTGCACATGGCGACGCAGCTTCGGCCATAGCTGTCCGGTGGTGTTGCCGCACCGCTGGACGCTGTCGCCGGCCATATGGGATCTGCTGGTTGAATTGATCAATGGAGTTGAATTGATCAATGGAACTGCGTGTCTCTGTCCGATGAAAAGATGAATTAGAGTGGCCGCCAAGCCGCGCGGATTTCCTGCGGATTCTGTAACAGAAGCCAGATAAACAAGTGTGTCGACTCCCAACCCGATAACCACGAACGACGAAGCCTGGATGCGCCACGCGCTGGCGCTGGCCGATCGCGCCGAACGCGAGGACGACGAGATCCCGGTCGGAGCGGTGCTGGTCTCCGCCGACGGCGTGGTGCTCGGCGAGGGCTGGAACCGCAATATCACCGAGCACGATCCGACCGCCCATGCCGAGATCGTCGCGATGCGCCAGGCCGGCCTGCGCCTGGCGAACCATCGGCTGCTGGGCTGCACCCTGTATGTGACCCTCGAGCCGTGCGCGATGTGCGCCATGGCGATGGTGCATGCGCGGGTCGCGCGGGTGGTCTACGGCGCGACCGACCCCAAGACCGGCGCGGCGGGCAGCGTCTTCAACCTGCTCGCCGACCCGCGCCACAACCACCGGGTGGATGTGCTGGGCGGGGTGCTGGGTGAAGAAGCGGGCGGACGGCTGACGAGTTACTTCCGGCGCAAGCGCGGCAAGCCTGTCTGAGCGCGTCGCAAGGCCGGCTCAACTCCCCAGGGCCGGGATGTCCTTGTCCAGTTCGGCCTTGAGCTCGCGATCCAGCATGCGCAGGCTGATCCTGGCCTCCTGCCCCAGGCACAGTGAGGCCGCAAGCATCAGCAGGACGCCCAGCACCGCGAGCAGGGTCGGCAGGAATCCCAACTGGTAGCCGAAAAAGGCATCCGCGGCGATGCCGATGCTGGTGCCGACGAACGCGCTCAACGCGCCGTACAGCATCCGCAGCGCGCCCAGTACCAGGTAGGAACGCTTTCGATGGAAGCCGATCCGGGTCTCCAGCTCGATACGTGCCGGCCCGGGCACGGTTTCCCGCAGGTTGGCAATTTCCGTGCGCATCCGGTCCACCACCCGTGCCAGCCGGTTGTTGGAGGAGATCAGCAGGGAACCCGTCGCGGTAAGAAAGAACGCGGGGGTGATCATCGCCGAGATGACGGCGTAGTGATGCGGATCGGCGATGAGGGTGGAGTTCATGGAAGTGTCCGTGACAGGCTGACGGTATGATGCCCGCCACTTCATGATGACGCGAGCACATGACCTCGAACGGCTCCCCGACAACTGACAATCTGATCTGGATCGACCTGGAAATGACCGGTCTGGACACCGCCAACGACTCCATCCTGGAGGTCGCGACGGTGGTGACGGATAGGCAACTCAATGTGTTGGCCGAAGGCCCGGAACTGGCGATCGCGCATCCGCTGTCGCGGTTGGAGGCGATGGACGACTGGAACCGCAACCAGCATGGCAAGTCCGGCCTGTGGGACCGGGTGCTGGAGCAGGGCGTGTCGATGGCGCAGGCCGAGGAGCAGACCCTGGCGTTCCTGGCCCAGTGGGTTCCGGCCGGCGCTTCGCCGATGTGCGGCAACTCGATCTGCCAGGACCGCCGCTTCCTGCATCGCCTGATGCCGTGTCTGGAAAGCCATTTCCACTACCGCAACCTGGATGTCAGCACGCTGAAGGAACTGGCGCATCGCTGGGCGCCCGAGGTGTCCGCCGGGCTGCGCAAACAGTCCAGCCACACGGCGCTGAGCGACGTCCACGATTCGATCAACGAGTTGCGCTATTACCGCGGCTTCATGGGCCGGCTGGGCGGATTGGACGAGCCCGCATCACCTTGAGCCACGCTGGGCGGAGTTGTGTTGCCCGGCCATACCGCCGTCGCGTCCGGGTCCGGGTGATCCGCCCGGACGATGCCTTCCGGTAGCGATTCACGCCGCACCATTGAAAACGCCCCGCAACAGGCGGGGCGTCTGGTTCTGCGGCAGGCTGCCGGCCGATGCATCCGGCCACTCGGTGCACCGGCCAGCAGGAGGGGAACCTAGCCGGCCTTGGCCTTGGCCTTCGCCAGGCGCAGCCAGGTGTCCACCACCGTGTCGGGGTTCAGCGACACCGACTCGATGCCCTGTTCCATCAGCCATTGCGCCAGGTCGGGGTGATCGCTCGGCCCCTGGCCGCAGATGCCGACGTACTTGCCCTTCGCGCGGGCGGTCTGGATCGCCATCGACAGCAGCTTCTTGACCGCCGGATCGCGCTCGTCGAACAGGTGCGCAACGATGCCCGAATCCCGGTCCAGGCCCAGGGTCAACTGGGTCAGGTCGTTGGAGCCGATCGAGAAGCCGTCGAAGATCTCCAGGAACTCCTCGGCCAGCAGCGCATTCGATGGCAGCTCGCACATCATGATGATCTTGAGCCCGTCCTTGCCTTGCTCCAGGCCATTGGCGCGCAACACCTCGACCACCTTGCGGCCTTCCTCCAGCGTGCGCACGAACGGGATCATGACCCACAGATTGGTCAGGCCCATCTGCTCGCGCACCTTCAGCACGGCGCGGCATTCCAGCGCGAACGCGTCGCTGAAGCTGGGATCCACGTAACGCGCCGCACCGCGGAAACCGATCATCGGGTTTTCCTCGTGCGGCTCGTAACGCGCGCCGCCGATCAGGTTCGCGTACTCGTTGGACTTGAAGTCCGACAGGCGCACGATCACCGGCTTCGGCGCGACCGACGCGGTGATCGTCGCGATGCCTTCCGCCAGCCGGTCGACGTAGAAATCGACCGGATTGCCGTAACCGGCGATCTTGTCGTCGATCTTCTGCTTGGTTTCCGCATCCTGCAGGTCGTATTCGAGCAGCGCCTTGGGGTGGATGCCGATGTGGCTGGCGATGATCATTTCCAGCCGCGCCAGGCCGACGCCGGCGTTGGGCAGCATCGCGAAGTCGAACGCGCGGTCGGGGTTGCCGACGTTCATCATCACCTTGAGCGGTGCCGGCGGCATCTTGTCCAGGTCGGCGACGTGGCGGTCGAAGGGCAGGGCGCCGTCGTAGATGAAACCGGTGTCGCCTTCCGCGCAGCTCACGGTGACGGTCTGGCCGTCCTTGATCGCATCCAGCGCATTGCCGGTGCCGACGACGGCAGGTACGCCCAGCTCGCGGGCGATGATGGCCGCGTGGCAGGTGCGGCCGCCGCGGTTGGTCACGATCGCCGAAGCGCGCTTCATCACCGGCTCCCAATCGGGATCGGTCATGTCGGCGACCAGCACGTCACCGGGCTGCACACGCGCCATGTCCGTCAGCGAACGCACCACACGGGCCACGCCAGTGCCGATCTTGTGGCCGATCGAGCGGCCTTCGCAGATCACCGGGCCACGCTCGCCGAGCTGGTAACGCTCGATCTGGGTCGCCCTCACGCGCGACTTCACGGTCTCCGGACGCGCCTGGACGATGAACAGCTTGCCGCTGACGCCGTCCTTCGCCCACTCGATGTCCATCGGCCGGCCGTAGTGTTTTTCGATCACCACCGCTTGCCGGGCCAGCTCGTGCACGTCTTCATCGCTGATCGAGAACGTGCGGCACATCGCGGCCGGCGTGTCCTCGGTGCGCACGCGCTCGCCGGGCTGGTCGGAATACACCATGCGCAACTGCTTGGCACCGATGGAGCGGCGCAGGATCGCCTGCCTGCCGTCCGCCAAGGTGGGCTTGTAGACGTAGAACTCGTCGGGATTGACCGCACCCTGCACGACCATCTCGCCGAGGCCGAAGCTGGACGTGATGAACACGACCTCGCGGAAGCCCGACTCGGTGTCCAGGGTGAACAGCACGCCCGAAGCGCCGACGTCGGAGCGCACCATCAGCTGCACGCCCGCCGACAGGAACACGTCCTCGTGCTTGAAACCGTGGTGGACGCGGTAGGCGATCGCGCGGTCGTTGTAGAGGCTGGCGAAGACTTCCTTCACCTTGACGACCACATCGTCCTCGCCGGTGACATTCAGGAAGGTCTCCTGCTGGCCGGCGAAGCTCGCGTCGGGCAGGTCTTCGGCCGTGGCCGAGGAGCGCACCGCGACGGCAACCTCGCCACCGCCATTGTCGGCACACAGCTGGCGATAGGCCGTGCGGATGTCCGTGTCGAGCGCCGGCTGCAAGGGCGCGCCGATCACCCAGTCGCGGATCTCCTTGCCGGCATCGGTCAACGCACCGACGTCTTCGACGTCCAGCGGGGCCAGACGATCGAAGATGCGCTGTTCGAGATCGTTGTGGGCGATGAAATCCTTGAACGCCTCCGAGGTCGTCGCATAACCACCGGGCACCGACACCCCCAGGCTGGACAGGTTGCCGATCATCTCGCCCAGCGACGAATTCTTGCCGCCCACGCGGACGAGGTCGTCCAGGCGCAGGGCGTGCAACCAGAGGATGTTGTCGTTCAAAACGGGGTGTCTCCATGGATTTTGGCGCGCCGGGCAGCGCGGCGAAGCCGTTATGATCGCCTCTGCGCCGGGTGCTTACAAGGTTGATCCGACGGGCTTTTTCCTATGGCAAACGACAGGGCAGGGTGCGTGATGGCGGAACTACGGCCGGTTTTCTATATCTCCGATGGCACCGGCATCACCGCCGAGACGATCGGCCACAGCCTGCTGACCCAGTTCACCGACACTGAATTCATCGCCGAGCGGATCTCGTTCGTCGACAGCGTCGAGCGTGCGAAAGAAGCCGTGGTCCGTATCCGTGCCGCCGCCCAGGCCCACGGGGTGCGCCCGGTGGTGATCAATTCCTGCATGGACCAGACAGTCAGCGAGACCCTGGCGGAAAGCGATGCGCTGATGCTGGACGTGTTCGCCCCGTTCATCGAACCGCTGGAGCGCGAGCTCGGCCAGTCCCGCATGCGCGAAGTCGGCCGTGCCCACGCGATCGTTGATTTCGACACCTACCATCGCCGCATCAACGCGATGAACTACGCGCTCACCCACGACGACGGCATCAGCGTGGATTACGACGATGCCGAAGTGATCCTGGTGGCCGTGTCGCGCGCCGGCAAGACGCCCAGCTGCGTGTACCTCGCCCTGCAATACGGCATCCGCGCCGCCAACTACCCGCTGACCGAGGAGGACCTGGAGCACGACCGCCTGCCGGCAAGGCTGCGTGCGAGCCGGGAAAAGCTGTTCGGCCTGACCATCGACCCGCAGCGGCTGCACCAGATCCGCCAGGAGCGCCGACCGAATTCCCGCTACGCCAGACTGGAGACCTGCAAGCAGGAAGTCGCCGCTGCCGAAGCCCTGTTCCGGGCCGAGCGCATCCCGACCCTGAGCACCACCAACACCTCGATCGAGGAGATCGCCAGCAAGGTCATGTCGACCCTGCGGATCCGCCGCGAGATGTTCTGATCCTGCCGATCCGCGCGTGTAGGATCGAGCCATGAATTCGCTCGTCACCACCGCTGCCCGCATCCCCTCGCTGAGTCGTTTCGGCTGGTTGATGGCGCTGTACACCGAGAACCACATCCGCCTGGGTCGCCTGTTCGCCCCGGCCAGCCTGGCCCCGGGATTGCACGTGTCCAGCGTCGGCGACGGCCTGGACCTGCAGGTGGACGTGCTGCTGCAGCACCGCTACACCACCGAGCTGCGCCTGACCTACGGCATGCCCGATCCCATCACCGGCGAGCCCGATCCGTCGGCCTACCTGCGGCATTACCACGACGCCTGCCAGCTGGAGGCGACCCATTGCTATATCGGTCGTCGCTGGCAGGACGTGCTGGGCATGTATCCTCCACCCGCCGAGTTGATCGGGCACCGCCTGCGCATGAACACCTTCCTCGGAAAGTGGCTGCAGTACCTGTCCGAACGCGGCCACGGCATGGCCACGTTGCAGGCAAAAGAACGAAATCACGGAGAAGTTCAAAACAGGGCTTGACGACCTGTGAAGTCCACTCTAAGCTTGTCGACTTTCCAGCCCCGTGGGGCCATAGCTCAGCTGGGAGAGCGCCTGCATGGCATGCAGGAGGTCGGCGGTTCGATCCCGCCTGGCTCCACCATTTTTAAATGGTCTTTGTTACTCGGTTGTGTGAAAGACAGCCGGCAAAAGTACGAAGACCACTGCGTCCCCATCGTCTAGTGGCCTAGGACACTGCCCTTTCACGGCGGCGACAGGGGTTCGAATCCCCTTGGGGACGCCACTTTTTAGCCATTGAAACCCTCGCGGTTTCAAGCAATCAAGGCTCCGGTGACGGGGCCTTTTTTGTGTCTGCGACAAACACCCGCCGACTCTTCACCCGATCGCATTCCGACCGGGCGTATGTTCGTTCCCATCGGCCCGTCGCGCTGCCGGAATTCCCGCGACGCCGGCCGACGGATGCGGAGCTGCAGCATCGGGCTCACCCGCGAACGGGCTGGCGAAAGTCGAGGGTCGGATCATGCAAGAGCAGATCAGGGCAGGCTTGAGCGGGTAGGTCAGGCAAGCACTCAGGGAATCATGCTCAGGGAATCATGTCGGGCGTTGCGGCTTCCCGCTCAGTGCATGTCGTGCCTGGTTGCGGGCTCCGGATTCACCATGCTTTCCGCACGCATCCTGGCCTCCAGCTGCGCCTCGAACTCCTCAAGGCTCATGCCCTGCAGACTGGCTTCTTCGGTGGCTGCATCACGCAGGGCATTGGAGAACTTGAGGGTTACCTGGGTGCCGCTGCGTTCGTGCATCGCGGCAGCGCGCTTGATCATCGCCAGGATGGTGGCGGCGCTTTCCGAGCCGCCGACCATCTTGCCGTCCAGGCCGAGCACCCACTCGCCGTCGCGCCGGGCGATGCCGCCCAGCAGCGTGCCGTGTGGATCGCGCAGGTCTGCATGGGCCTCGACGGCTGGCCGCAATGTGCCGGTTACCACCCGCTCGCGGACTTTCTTCTTCTTGTTGGCGTCGCGCCTGGCCTTGGACTGGATCGACATGGGAAGCCTCAGTGGCCGTGCCGGGCGTAGGCCGACGTGCTGCCGTCGCGGCCGATCAATTCCACGACATAGGGATCGACGTGGCCACCTGGGACTTCCATGCCCGGGGAGCCGGCCGGCATGCCGGGCACGGCCAGGCCGCGGGCATCCGGTGCTTCCGCCAGCAGGCGCTTTACGTCGTCGGCCGGAACGTGGCCCTCGACGAAGTAGCCGGCCACCTCGGCGGTATGGCAGGACTCCTTGCCCGCCGGCAGCCCGACGCGCTGTTTGATGGGCATGACATTGGTGACGTCACGCACCTCCACCGTGAAGCCCGCGGCGCGCATGTGCTCGATCCACGAGCCGCAGCAGCCGCAGTAGGGGTCCTTGTGGACGACAACCAGCGGCAGGGCCGAAGAATCACTGGCATCGGCGCCGACATCCGTAGCGGAAGGCGCGGTGGTGACGGTCGCGGCGACGGTCTCGGGGCTGCGCGCGCAGGCCGGCAAGGCCACAAACGCGACAAGGGCAAGCAGGGCAGCAAGATGACGGATCGGCATGGGGAACACTCCTCGTGAGAGCGGGAGGATACGACAGGAGTGCACGCCCGGTATCGGCGCAGGCGAGGCGCTTGCGTGGCATCGCGGCTTGATCGAGGCATCGGAGCAGTGATGCCGGGTCATGCCGCGTGGCATGCGGCGATGGCGGCTGGCTCGGCGGGACTCAAGCCAGTGTCGGACTGCTTGCACCCGATTCCCGCACCGGCTCACCGTGCGGGAGCTGGATCACGACCCGCCCGGATTCAGCCTGGGTGTCATCGATCCGCCACCCCAGTTGCTCGGCCAGGCGTCCGACCAGGGTCAGGCCGAGGCGACGGTCGCTGGGACGTGGCTGGATCTTGGCGGCGCTGGTTTGCAGCGTGTCCGGTGAAGTGAAGTGCAGCTCGACGGTGTGGCACGAGCCAGGTTGGCGCGCGCCGGTGACCCGCAATTGGCCGGGCAC
>DASTUE010000110.1:0-4623 GCA_035759805.1 Lysobacter sp.
ACGCCGATCACCGGCAACGGCTGGTCGCTCAAGCTCGACGGCATCCCGGCCGCGGGCGACCAGTTCACCCTGTCGCGCACCCCGCCGCGCTCGTCCGACAACGCCAACGCACTGAACCTGGCCGCGACCGACAAGCAGGACCTGCTCACCGGCGGCACCCTCAGCCTCACCAACGGCCTGTCCCAGCTGACCGGCAAGACCGGCGGCGAGTCCCGCCACGCCAAGTTGAATCTGGAAGCGCAGGCCGCGATCCACGGCCAGGTCATCGCCGAGCGCGAGTCGGTGTCCGGCGTCAACCTGGACGAGGAAGCCACCGACCTGCTGCGTTACCAGCAGGCCTACCAGGCCGCCGCCCAGGTCATCGCCACCGCCGACAGCCTGTTCCAGTCGCTGCTCAACGCTGTCCGCCGCTGATTTGTCGGCACACGCCCCGAAGAGAACCGACCGATGAGAATCTCCACCGCCGGCATGTACGCCCAGGGCCTGCAGAGCATGTTGCAGCGCCAGTCCGAGATGGTCCGCACGCACGAGCAGATGACCACCGGCCGGCTGTACTCGCACGCCGGCCAGAACCCCGCCGCCGCGTCCACCGCGCAGGGGCTGGACCACGCCCTCGCCGCGCTGGACAGCTACAAGACCAGCGCCGGCCACCTGGACCGCCGCCTCAACCTGCAGGAGCACGCGCTCACCAGCGCGAACGACCGCGTCGGCCGCGCCCGCGACCTGATCGTGCAGGCAAACACGCCGACGCTCTCGGCCGATGACCGCAAGACCATCGCGACCGAGCTTCGCCACCTGCGCGCGGAGCTGATCTCGATCGCCAACAGCAACGACGGCTCCGGCCGCGCCCTGTTCGCGGGCACCCGCGACGGCGTGGTGCCGTTCGCCGACAACGCCGGCACCGTGGTCTATTCGGGCAACGACGGCCAGAACAGCGTCGTCGTCGCCCCCGGCCTGAATCTGGCCGACGCCGACCCCGGCAGCGCCTTGTTCATGCGCATGCCGACCGGCGACGGCATCGTGCGTGGCGACATCGGCGCCGCCAATACCGGCACCGGCCTGCTGCAATCGGCCAGCGTCACCAACCACGCGGCATGGAACGGTGCCGGCATCACGGTCGAGTTCACCGCTGCCGACAACTACCGCGTGCTCGATGGCAGCGGCACCGAGATCGCCACCGGCACCTGGCAAAAAGGCCAGGCCATCAGCGCCGGTGGCGTGCAGATGAAGCTCGAAGGCGACCCTGAAGCCGGCGACCGCTTCAGCGTGCAACGCGCCCCCGAGGCCGACATCTTCGCCACCCTGAAATCGCTCGCCGACGCACTCGAAGCGCCGGGCGACACGCCCGCCGTCGCAGCACGCCGCACCAACGCGCTCAATGCCGGATTGGGCGACCTGACCGCCGCCCAGGAGCACCTGGTCGGCGCGCGCGCGAGCACCGGCAGCCGCCTGTCCGCACTGGATGCCGCCGCGGAAAGTCGCATTGCCACCGGCCTCTCGCTGGAGACCACCCTGTCAGGTCTGCGCGATGTCAACTACGCAGAAGCCGCCACCCAATTCACCATGCAGCTCACCGCGCTGGAAGCCGCGCAGCAGGTGACCTTGCGCATCCAGGGGCTGTCGTTGTTCAACAAACTGGGCTGATTTGCAAGTTTTTTCCTAAAGCTTTCCGGAACCGCGCCGTTACCTTTACCAGCAGCGGACAGGACCTAAAACGGGACGCCCCTGCGAGCTAACCGGCGCACCGCCGGCATCCCTTTCAGGAGACCAACACCATGTCTGTCATCAATACCAACGTGATGTCGCTGAACGCCCAACGCAACCTCGGCGCCAACAGCGCCGACCTGGGCACCACGATCCAGCGCCTGTCCTCGGGCCTGCGCATCAACAGCGCCAAGGACGACGCCGCCGGCCTGGCGATTTCGCAGCGCTTCACCACCCAGATCCGCGGCATGGACCAGGCCGCCCGCAACGCCAACGACGGCATCTCGCTGGCGCAGACCGCCGAAGGCGCGCTGGGCGAGATCGGCAACAACCTGCAGCGCATCCGTGAGCTGGCCGTGCAGTCGCGCAACGCCACCAACTCCGTCGACGACCGCGCCGCACTGCAGAAGGAAGTGGCGCAGCTGAAGTCGGAAATCGACCGCGTGGCCGACAACACCAACTTCAACGGCACCAAGCTGCTGGACGGCAGCTTCACCGCGCAGGCGTTCCAGGTCGGTGCCGACCAGGGCCAGCTGATCACCGTCGACAATATCGCCGACGCGAATATCGACGCGCTCGGCAGCTGGACCTCGGTCGACACCAACACCTACACGCAGACGACCGCAGCCGCCACGGCCACCGCCTTTGCCACCGGCATGTCGATGGAGATCAACGGCGTTGCCATCACCACCGCCGACGGCGCGGCGAGTGACGCTGCAGCCACTGCCGCCCTCAAGGCCGCGTTTGATACGGCCAAAGGAATCCCGGCCAACACCGGCTTGGCCAACGTGACCATGGATGCCGCCGGAAAAATCACCTCCACTGACGCCAACCTGACGCTGGCGGCCCTCACCAACGTCAGCGGTGTCATCGCCGGCACCACCGCGGGTACGGTCTCCGGCACCACCCCGGGCACCACCCAGACCGGTTTCGCCAGCCTCGACATTTCCTCTGTCGATGGCGCCGATAACGCGATGCGCGCCATGGACGCCGCGCTGAAGGAAGTCAACTCCGCCCGCGCCGACCTGGGTGCGATCCAGAACCGCTTTTCCTCGGTGGTGACCAACCTGCAGACCAACTCGGAAAACCTGTCCGCTGCCCGCAGCCGGATCGTCGACGCCGACTACGCCAAGGAAACCGCCAACCTGAGCCGCAGCCAGATCCTGGCCCAGGCCGGTACCGCGATGCTGGCCCAGGCCAACCAGGTGCCGCAGAACGTGCTCAGCCTCCTGCGTTGATCGCTCCTCCCCTGGGAGCACCCCGACCGGTCAGTGGCTCCCGCCACTGGCCGGTTTTTTGTTTCTCCCCATGGCATCGCCACGTAGGAGCGACGTCAGTCGCGAATGCACGGCGAAATCGGACGTCAGCGCATTCGCGACTGACGCCGCTCCTGCGCCCACTTCCCTATCTCCCGCCAGCGGGATGAGAAGGAGCGGGAGACAAGCGGCCGGTCCACAGCAACCACGGTGATGCCGATCACGGAACCGCTAAAGGTTGACCCGCCGTTGCCGTTATCTACATCGCAGGGCGGCGCGCACGAAGCGCCGGCAATCCACCGGAACGCTTCTTGCTTGATGCCGTTGGATCAACCGGACTGGCCGGACAGATCGCCCCAAGGAGACGCACGTGGCTACCATTTCCAATCCCGGCTTTTCCTCCGGCCTCAGCGGCCTGATCCCGCAGCTGGTCGCGGCCGAGCGCGCTCCCGGCGATGCGCGCTTCAACCGGATTGAAAGCACGACCACCGCGCAGATTTCCGCGTTCGGAAAACTGACCAGCGGTCTGGCCGGGCTGCAGAGCACGCTGGCGAAGTTCGAGGGCACCGGCGCATCGCTGGGCCGCAAGGTCGCGGTCGGCACGGACGCGGGCTTCACCGCGACGGCGAACACCAGGGCCGCGCTGGGCAGCTACCAGATCTCGGTGGAAAGCCTGGCCACCAATCACAAGCTGCAATCCGCCGCGGTCGCCAAGGACACCCAGCTCGGCCACGGCAGCCTGTCGATCACGGTCGGCGACGGCGAGGCGATCGCGGTGGAGATTGCCGAGGGCAAGGGTTCGCTGGCGGACATCCGCGACGCCATCAACGCCCAGGCCGGCGGCAAGGGCGTGACCGCCACCCTCGTGCGCGGCGACGACGGCGACGTGCTGGTGCTGGCGTCGACCAAAACCGGTACCGAGGGCCGCATGCAGATCAGCGCGAGCGGCGGCGATGGCGGGCTGGGCGCCTTGGCCTCCAGCGGCGGCACGATGCACGTCGCCGATGCCGGCAACGACGCGCGCGTGCTGATCGACGGCATCACCCACACCGGCAGCAGCAACCGTCTGGACGAGGTCATCGACGGGATCACCATCGACCTGACCAAGGCCAGGCCGGGCGAGACGTTCTCGCTGTCGCTGACCGCCGACGCCAGCCCGCTGAAAGCCAGCATGCTGAGCTTCATCAGCGCCTACAACACCGCCCTGGGCGCCTTGCGCACGCAGAGCGCGGCGGGCGGCGAGAACAGCTCCGGCGCCGCCCTGAGCGGCGACTCCGCGCCGCGCACCATCACCCAGAGCCTGCGCGGCGCGATCAGTGCCAACTATTCGCAACTGGCCGAGCTGGGCCTGAAGACCGGGGTCGACGGCTCGCTCAGCCTGGACGGCAGCAAGTTCGATACCGTCATCGCCGCCGACCCCGAAGCCGTACAGCGCCTGCTCGGCGACGAGGGCACCCTGCAGAAGCCGATGGCCGCCGCGCTCAAGTCCTACCTGGGCGACGACGGCATGATCAAGGGCCGCACCGATGCGCTCAACTCGCGGCTGAAATCGCTCAAGACGGAGCGCGAGATGTTCGACCGCCGCATCAACGACGTCGAAGCCCGCTACACGCGCCAGTTCACGGCGCTGGACATGATGGTGTCGCAGATGCAGAGCACCAGC
>DASTUE010000111.1:0-5157 GCA_035759805.1 Lysobacter sp.
TCCAACCAGTTCGGCCGCGCGATCTCGATGAAGGTCATCAGGTGCATGCGCTCGTTCTCGGCCTCCTCCATCAGCGTGCGGATCCAGCCGTGGTCGTGCTGCATCCAGCGCAGGCAACGCAGGTGGACGAGGGCGGCGCCGACCAGGCCCGGCACGGCAGCCACGGTCTCCAGCACGATCGCGCGGTTGCCGTAACGCTTGGCGAAGAAGGTATCGGCGAGGAACCGCAGGCACAGCGTGATGCCGTGGGCGACGCGGTCCGACCAGTCCCGGGCGGCATGGTGGCTGTCCAGTTCGACCTGGGCCGGTGTCTGGACGTAGGGGGTGATGAGTGCAGCGTTCATGGGTGCCCTCGGGCGCGGGTGGGAAGGAGTCGTGTCCATGGCGGACACGATGATCCCGGCCCCGTTTCGGCGCATTGACCTGGGTCAACCGAAGAGCGGAAGGAACGCCCCCAGCGGGTGGTGGGCCCGCGCGATCGAGTAGATCGCACCGAACACCAGCAGTGCCGCCACGTAGCACAGCGCGCGTGTGCGCCTGGTCCGCCCGCGGCGCAGCGCGAAGACGCCGACCACGACGTAGGCGACCAACAGGGCGACCTTCACCAGCAGCCAGCCATTGGCGAACATCGCCCACGGCAGGATGGTCAGCAGCATCAGCGCGGCGGTCAGCAGGGCGGTGTCGACCGCGTAGCTGAGCCACTTCACCGGCAGCGCCTGCGGCCATTGCGCGCCCCCCAGCAGGAACGCACCGCGCACCGCGAAGAGTGCACCGCTGAGCACCGCGACGAAGACGTGGAACTGCTTGATCTGCGTGTAGAACTCGATCATCGCCGGGATCTATCCGGGCTTGCCGTCGACGCGCGGCGACAGGTAGATGCGGCCTATGCGGAACACCCAGGGCGCGAACGCCACCAGCCAGCCAACCGCTGCCGCCGCCTGCCAGGCCCACATGTCCGGCAGCACCTCCGCGAACACGCGCGCCAGGGCCACCAGCTGGATCGCCACGAACGCGAACCAGGCGGCTCCGGGCATCACCAGCTTCCGGCCCGAATGCCCCTGCGTGACGCGGGTGACCATCGCGACCAGCACGCTGCCGAAGAAGCCCACGAACAACGCATGCGCCGGTCCGCGCCCTAGCAGGAACTGGCCGGTTTGCTCGTAGGCGATGCTCTGGAACGCATACAGCGCGATCGCCACCGGCAGCCACGCCAGGCCGATGAACAGCACGCGCAGGATGCCGGGCACCGGGCCGCGCGGCCACCACTTCCACAGCGCCAGCGACAGCAGCGCGAGCAGCGGCAGGTCCGCCAGCCAAAGCCACGCGTACGCGTGCGCGAGTTCGAGCGCCAGGTGGGCCACGGACAACGCGAGCACCGCGCCCAGGAGCCACATCGGTCGCCATGCCACGTAGCCCGGCACCACGTTGGCGGCGAAGAAAGGGAACATCCGGTGCGCGACGCTGAAGTACACCGGCAGCAGCAGGCCGAACGTGCCGAGCTTGATGCTGGCGAACGCGCCACGCGCGTCCACGCCGTGCAGGAAGACGCCCCACGCGACGAGGCCTGCCAGCCCGAGCACCAGGCCGCCGAAGCAGGCGCGCGCCGTCCACGTCTTGCCGCGTTCGCGCCACAACAGCGGACCCAGCGTCGCGACGCCGGCCACCCAGCCAACCAGCGTCAGCCAGAATCCCGACGCGATCCCGGGCGTCCAGCCGAATGCCCCGGCGATGGTCAGCAACTGCCCGCCAAACAGGCCGATGCCGACCGGCAGGTAGCGGACGCGCGCGATGTCCGGCAACCCCATCCACTTCGGAAACGTCGTGAGCAGGAAGCCGAAGATGAAACTCGGGAACACCTGGTACTGCATCACGAAGGCATGCAGCCAGCCGGCCCACGGCTGCGGTTGTCGCAGGCCGAACAACTGCCAGCGCGCATCGGCCAGCCACATCGCCCACCAGGCCATGGCCAGCAACAGATTGGTGGCGCCGACGAAGAACATGAGGCGGTGGGGCGCGTCTGCGAGAAGGCGGGCCGAAGCTCGCGCGCGACCCGTTCCGGCGTCCATCAGGGCAGCAAGTCTGCGTCGGTCGCGCCGCCAGGCAACTCGCGCCGTGGTGCGACCCACAGGCGCAGGACGAACCAGGCCAGCGCAAACGCGCCGACGCTGAAGATCGTGTCACCAGGCACCCGCATCCAGACCAGGAGGTCGACGATCGGCTGCTGCATGAACTCGGCCGAACGTGCGTAGTAGTAGCCGTGCTCGATCGCGGCGAGCAGTTGCAGCGTGCCGAGCGGCAGCAGGGTGAACACCGCCATCATCGCCAGGCCGATGTTGAGCGACCAGAACGCGACCTTCAAGGCACCGGTGTTCCAGACCATCTGTCCGCGCAGGCCGCGCATGCAGAACAGCACCAGCGCGATGCCGAGCATGCCGTACACGCCGAACAGCGCGGTGTGGCCGTGGAGCGGGGTCAGGTTGAGGCCCTGCATGTAGTACAGCGACAGCGGCGGGTTGATCAGGAAGCCGAACAGGCCCGCGCCGACCAGGTTCCAGAACGACACCGCCAGGAAGAACATGATCGGCCAGCGGTAGCGCGCCATCCATGGTGTCGCCTTGCCGAGCTTCCACGTGTGGTACGCCTCGAAGCCGATGTACGCCAGCGGCACGACTTCCAGCGCGCTGAAACTCGCGCCCAGGGCCACCACCGCCGTCGGCGTGCCGACGAAGTACAGGTGGTGCAGCGTGCCGAGCACGCCACCAGCCATGAACACGATGGTCGCGAACAGCACGGTAACGGTCGCCGTCGAGGTCCTGATCAATCCCAGCCGGGTGAAGATCAGGGCCATCACCGCAGTCGCGAACACCTCGAAGAAGCCTTCCACCCACAGGTGCACCAGCCACCAGCGCCAGTACTCGACCTCGGACAGGTGCGTGTGCTCGTTCCACATCAGCGACGAGCCAAAGAAGAGGCCGATGCAGACCGTCGACAGGAACAGCAACGCGACGATGTGCCGGGAATCGTGCGCCTTGCCGTCTGCGCCGCGGCCCATCAGCACCGGCCAGAGCGCGCGCCCCACGAGCGTCAGCCACAGCAGCAGGCCGATGAACAGGTACCACTGCCAGAAGCGCCCCATGTCGGCGTACTCCCAGCCCTGGTGGCCGAACCAGAAGTTGTGCTCGAGGCCGAGCTTCTGCATCACGGCCAGCCACTGGCCCGTGAACGATCCGACGACGATCAGGATCAGCGACACGAACAGGAAATTGACGCCTAGCCGCTGGAACTTCGGCTCATGCCCGGACAGTGCCGGCGCGATGTAGAGTCCCGTCCCCAGCCACGCCACGGCGATCCACAGCACCGCCAGCTGCGTGTGCCACGTGCGCGTGATCGAGTACGGCAGCACGTCGGACAGGGCAAAGCCGTACGCCTCCTGGCCCTCGACCTGGTAGTGCGCGGTGATCGCGCCGAGCAGGATCTGGACGAGGAACAACGCCAGCACCAGCCAGAAGTACTTGGCGGTCGCGCGCATTGACGGGGTGATGCGCAGCGCCGCGAACGGGTCCGTCGCCGGGATGACATGCGGCTCGTTGGTGTCGTCATGGCTGACCGCGTGGTGCCAGCCCAGCAAGGCGATGCCCAGGATCAGGAACAGCACGCTGAAGGCGGACCAGACCCACATCGAAGGTGGCGGGGTGTTGCCGATCAGCGGCTCGCTGGGCCAGTTGTTGGTGTAGGTCACCCGTTTGGATTCGACCCCCGCCTTGTCCAACCCGAGCGTTTCGCCTTCTGCGGCGGCGCGTTCGGTCCCCGCGGCCCAGGCGGTCCACCAGAAGAATGCGGTCAGCGCCCGGCGATGTTCCGCATCGGGCACGGTGTCGTTCTTCATCGCATAGGCTTCGCGCAGGCCGGCGGTGGCCGGATCGTTGCCGAACAGGCGCTCGTAGTGCGCGGCCGTGCCCGACACCGCGGCGACGCGATCGCGCGACAGGGTGATCGTGCCGGTCTCTGGATCGTAAGTGTTGCGCCGCATCTGCTGCTCGAGGCGCCCGCGCAACGCGGCCTGGGTCTCGGCGTCGAGGTCGGCGTAGCTGGCCACGCCGCGGTCGGCGCGCGCCCAGCCGTCCAGCATCGCCACTGCTTCGCGATGCAGCCAGTCGGCGCTCCAGTCCGGTGCGACGTAGCCGCCGTGGCCCCAGATCGAGCCCAGTTGCATCCCGCCCATCGACTGCCAGACCTGGCGTCCCCGCTGGATGTCCGCAAGCGTGTAGACGACCGTGCCGTCCTCGCCCACGACCTGCTCGGGCACCGGCGGCGCAGCGCGGAAGATCTCCGTGCCGGCCCATAACAGCACGCCGAACGACAGCACCAACAGCGTCGCCAGCCCGATCCAAAGCTTCCGGATGTTGCTCATCGCGATCTCCCTTTCATTGCCGGGAATGGTCTGCTGCGACGCGTCAGTCCGCCTTGACGCAGGTCAAGTCAATCAGTCCCGCAGGATGGGCGACGCGAGCGCCTCGAGCGCGGCACGATCGGCAAGCTCGATCTCGCGCCGTTCGACATTGAGCAGGCCGTCCTGCTGGAACCGCTTGAGCACGCGGCTCACGGTTTCCGGCGCCAGGCGCAGGTAGTTGGCGATGTCGGTGCGGGGCATCGTGAGCTGGAACCGCGTGGGCGAGAAGCCGCGCGCGACCAGGCGGCGCGACAGGCCGACCAGGAACGCCGCCAGGCGCTGGTCGGCCGACCAGTCGCCCGCGAGCAGCGCGGCGCGGCCGATGTCGCGGCTCAGCAGGCGGAACAGCTGGCGCTGCAGGCCAGGCAGGCGAGTGGCCAGCAAGGCGATTTTGGGGAACGAGAACCGGCAGAGCATCACGGTGTCGAGCGCCACCGCGTTGCAGGGGTAGTGGTCGCCGTCGATCGCGTCGAGCCCGATCACCTCGCCGGGCAGGTGGAAGCCGAGCACGTGCTCGCGCCCGTCGCGGTCGATGACGTAGGTCTTGACGGTGCCGGCGCGCACCGCGGCGATGGCCTCGAACGGGTCGCCCTCGCGGAACACGTGCTCGCCGGCGCGCAGCGGGCCAACGTGCTCGACCAGCACGTGCAGGTCCATCAGCGAGGACTTGTCGTAACCCTGGGACAGGCAGGCGTCGGAAAACGCGC
>DASTUE010000112.1:0-18168 GCA_035759805.1 Lysobacter sp.
GCGGTTGAACTCCTGCAGCAGGAAGTCGAGCCGGCGGCCGACCGCCTCGCGCAGCTTCAGCACCCGCCGCGCTTCGGCCACGTGCGAGTCGAGCCGGTCGAGCTCCTCGTCGACATCGAGTTTCTGCAGCCACATCACCAGTTCCTGCTCCATCCGGCCCGGATCGACCGGCTGGGCGAGGTCGGCCAGGCGGGCCTCCAGCTTGGCACGCTGGCCGGCGCGGATCACGGGCATCAGCTCACGCACCTGCGCGACGATCGCGGCGATGCCGTCGATGCGCTCACCGATGCCGGTCGCCAGCTTGCCGCCCTCGCGCTCACGCGCGGCGATGAACTCGTCCAGCACCTCATCCAGCAACGCCAGCGCCTGCGCCTGCAAGGCCGCGGCGTCGGTCGCCGGCGCCTGCAGCACGCCGGGGAATTGCAGCAGCTGGGTGAATTCGACCCGCAGGCCGGGAAACGGCGATGCCAGCTCCTGCGCCAGCCTTGCCAATTCGGCCAGCCGCGCCGGATCGGCATGCAGGCCGCCCTCGCCTTCCGGCGAACGCAGCCGCAGGGTGACGTCGAGCTTGCCGCGGCTGATGCGCGCGGCGATGCGCTCGCGCAGCACCGGTTCCAGCGCGCGCAGGTCGTCGTGCAGGCGCACGCCGATCTCCAGGAAGCGGTGGTTGACCGAGCGCAGCTCGCAACCCAGCGTGCCCCATTCGGTGACGCGCTCGCCGTTGGCGAAGGCGGTCATGCTGCGGATCATTCGGGATTTCCCATGGTGTGGTGAGCGTGGTGTGGTGAGCGGACGGACCTCGGCCGGAAGGCCGTCGGGGGGCGAATGGTAAACTCGCGCCCCCCGAACCCCCTAACTTCCACGGCAGTGCGCACCATGTCAGTACCCGGCACGAACGATTTTTCACGGCCCAGCGGCCGCACGCCGGAGCAGTTGCGCGAGGTGCGCATCGAACGCGCCTTCACCCGCCATGCCGAAGGTTCGGTGCTGATCAGCTTCGGCGAGACCCGGGTGCTGTGCACGGCCAGCGTCGAGAACCGCGTGCCCGGTTTCCTGCGCGGCAAGGGCGAGGGCTGGGTCACCGCCGAATACGGCATGCTGCCGCGCGCCACCAACACCCGCAACGACCGCGAAGCCGCGCGCGGCAAGCAGGGCGGGCGCACGCTGGAGATCCAGCGCCTGATCGGCCGCTCCTTGAGGGCCTGCGTCGACCGCAAGCTGCTGGGCGAGCGCACCATCACGCTGGACTGCGACGTGCTGCAGGCCGACGGCGGCACCCGCACCGCGGCGATCACCGGCGCCTACGTGGCGCTGGTGGATGCGGTGAACTGGATGATCAAGCGCGGCGACATCAAGCCCAAGGCTGGCCGCTCGCCGATCTTCGGCGCGGTCGCGGCGGTGTCGGTCGGCATCTACCGCGGCGTGCCGGTGCTGGATCTGGACTACGCCGAAGACAGCGACTGCGACACCGACATGAACGTGGTGATGAATGACGGCGGCGGCTTCATCGAAGTCCAGGGCACCGCCGAAGGCCACGCGTTCCGCCGCGAGGAACTGGCCGCGATGACCGCACTGGCCGAGGTCGGCATCGGCGAACTGGTGGCGATGCAGCGCGCCGCGCTGGGGCTTTGACCGCAGCGATGCAGCACGGACAGGCAATGCCATGAAGCGGATCGTGGTCGCCAGCGGCAACGCCGGAAAGCTGGCCGAATTCAATCGTCTGCTGGGCGAGGCCGGCCTCGAGTTCGTGGCCCAGGGCGAACTGGGCGTCGACGACATCGAGGAGACCGGCCTGACGTTTGTCGAGAACGCGCTGCTGAAGGCGCGTCATGCCGCCCGGGTCACCGGCCTGCCGGCCTTGGCCGATGATTCCGGGCTGTGCGTGGACGCGCTGGGCGGTGCGCCCGGCCTGTATTCAGCGCGCTACGCCGGCGAACCCGGCGATGCCGTGCGCAATATCGACAAGCTGCTGGCGGCGCTGGACGGTGTGCCGGATGAGCAACGCGGCGCGCGCTTCCATTGCACGCTGGTGCTGTTGCGGCACGCCGGGGACCCGCAACCGCTGATTGCCGAAGGCCAGTGGCACGGCCGGATCCTGCACGCCCCGCGGGGCAGTGGCGGCTTCGGCTACGACCCGTTGTTCCTTGATCCATGCGGCCAGAGCGCGGCCGAGCTGGAACCGGCCCTCAAGAACCGGATCAGCCACCGCGGCCAGGCCCTGGCGATCCTGCGCGGGCAGCTTGCGCTGTTGTCCTACAGGACTCCTGCCGGGGCCCCGTAGGAGCGACGTCAGTCGCGACCTGCACATCCGGATGCCGTGTCCGTAGCGATGAAATGCGGGCATCAGGGTAATAACGCCGCAATACACGCGTGGCCCTGCACGTTCACGACTGAAGCCGCGCCTGCAACAACCGCCGGCGGCATGCGGTGCGGCGAAACAGCCCGCGTCGTGTCGCCCGGATGGGACAATAGCCGCATGACCCTCGCTCCGCCGCCGCTGTCGCTGTACGTCCACATTCCGTGGTGCGTGCGCAAATGCCCGTACTGCGATTTCAACTCGCACGAGGGTCGCGGCGAGCTGCCGTTCGCGGCCTACGTGGACGCGCTGCTGGCCGACCTCGATTTCGACCTGCCGCTGGTCTGGGGCCGCACGGTGCAATCGGTGTTCTTCGGCGGCGGCACCCCCAGCCTGATGCCGCCGGAGTTCATCGACCGCTTCCTGCAGGGCGCCAGTTCCCGGCTGCGCTTCGCGCCGGGCTGCGAGATCACCCTGGAAACCAACCCGGGCACCGCCGAGCACGGCCGCTTCGAGGGTTACCTCGATGCCGGCGTCAACCGCCTGAGCTTCGGCATCCAGAGTTTCGACGACGGTTGCCTGCAGCGCCTGGGCCGCATCCACGACAGCGCCGAGGCCGAGGCGGCGGTGAAGCTCGCGCAGGACGCGGGCTTCGACAACTTCAACCTCGACCTGATGTACGCGCTGCCGCGGCAGACCCTGGCGATGGCCGAGCACGACCTCGAACGCGCATTCGCGCTGCAGCCCACGCACATCAGCCATTACCAGCTGACGCTGGAACCCAACACCGTGTTCGCGGCCCGGCCGCCGGCCGGGATTCCCGACGACGACGGCAGCTGGGACATGCAGGAGCACTGCCAGGCCCTGCTCGCGCAGGCTGGTTACCGCCAGTACGAGGTCAGCGCCTATGCGCGGGCCGGCCGCGAGTGTGCGCACAACCTCAACTACTGGAAGTACGGCGACTACCTCGGCATCGGCGCCGGCGCGCACGGCAAGATCACCCTGGGCCACGACCAGTCGATCCTGCGCCGCTGGAAGCTCAAGCACCCCACCCGCTACCTCGCCGAAGCCGGTCGCGACAGCGCCATCGGCGGCGACGAGCGCATTCCGCCGGAGCGGCGCGCGTTCGAGTTCATGCTCAACGCACTGCGGCTGGTCGACGGCTTCAGCCTGACCGGTTTCGAGGCACGCACCGGCTTGTCGCGTGCCGCCATCGAGCCGCAACTGCAGGCAGCGCTCGCAAACCACTGGCTGACGCTGGAGTCCGACCGGGTTCGCCCGACCGAACTGGGACGCCGTTTCACCAACGATGTGGTCGGGTTGTTTCTGGAGGAGTAGGAGCCGGAGACGCAGCAGCCGTTCCGGCACGCCCCGCAATACCGGAATTGCGTCACAATTCGCGGGTGTCCAGCGTCATCCTGCATGCTGGCAAGAGCAGTAAACCCCGGGGGGACCTGAGCCACATGTCCAGTTTCGACGTTCCGTTGGCCGTGCCGGCCACGCCTGCGATGACGGCGGTGGCGATGCCTCCGCGAGTGCACCGGTTGCTGGAGCAGTTGCAGTCCCTGATCGGCACCGAACTGGGCCGGGAGCTGGAACGCCTGCTGGACACCCTGGAGCAGGACCTGTTCCGCCAGGCCGACCGCGCCCGCAACTCCGGTTCGCAATCCGTCTATCTGGCCGCCCTGCAGACGCTGCGCAGCCAGCGCGATGCCGTGGTGCCGCGTTTTCTGTCCGGGCTGGCGACCACGCTGGCAAAACTGCGCGAGCCACCACGGGACGACATCATGGCATCTTCGCCGGATGTCGAGAGCCTGCGTCTGGTCGATCACCACGAGATCGCCGAAGACAACGTGCTGACCGAAATCGCGCGCCGGCATGAAGCACGCGCGAGCCTGCCCCTGCTGTTGCTGGGCCAGCGCTTTGGCGTCCTGGCCGGCCAGCCCGCCTTCGACGCCACGCGTCTGCCGGTCGGCCCCCGGGCCCTGGGCCGGATGCTGGCCCTGGCCAGCAAGGACGCGGTCGTCGACATCGACACCCGGCTGCACCTTTACCGCCTGTTCGATCGGCAGTCGATGGCCGGCTACCTGACCCTGGTGGAAACCATGAACGCCCAGCTGGACGGCGCCAACCTGCTGCCGGGCCTGGCGTTCGTTCCGAGCCGCCGCCGACGACGCACGCCGGGTGAGGGTCGCCCCCGCGCGGGCGACAACGCCTCCGCTGCCGCCGGCAATGGCGGACCGGCAGGTGCCGCAGGTCGTGGCACTTTGCCAGCTGGCACTGGCACCGGCACCGGCACCCGCACCCGCACCCGGAACGGGCCGGCGACGGACCGGTGGAATGGCGCCAACCACACGCACGCGACGGCCGAAGCAACGACCGGGCTGGAGAAACAGGCGCTGGACGAACTCCAGCAGTTGCTGGCCAGGCGTCGTGAACTGATCGGCCTGCCGCCCCAGGCAACCACTCCCGAAGTCATTTACGAACGCACTCCAGAAGCCGCTCCGGAACTCACCACCGCCCAGCCCCGCATCGCCCTGGCCACGAACGAAGTGGATGCGGCACTGGGCGACCTGCAAGCCATGGGGCATTCGCCCCGCGACACCACCCAGATCCGTCAGGTGCTGCTGGCCAAGAGCCGGCTGCAGCGAGGCGCGGCCACGAACCTGTCGCAACAGGACAACGAAACCTTCGAGCTGCTGGGCCTGCTGTACACCGAGATCGGGCGTGAGTTGCGCCAGGGCACCCGCAGCGCCGACCTGCTGGAGCGTCTGCAGGTGCCGCTGTTGCGGGTTGCGCTGCAGGATCGCGGCTTCTTCGTGCGCCACCAGCACCCGGCGCGGCAACTGCTGAACGCCGTCGCCGAGGCCGGCACCACCTGGCAGGCCGAAGGCGAGGCCGACCCACGGCTGGACCACCAACTGGACAGCGCCGTCGATCACGTCATCAAGCACTACGATGGCGACGCCAAGGTGTTCGCCTCGGCCAACCTGGCGTTGAGCCGGCACCTGGAGGCGATGGCGCGCAAGGCGGAAGTCAGCGAGCGCCGCCATGTCGAGGCCGCGCGCGGGCGCGACAAACTCGAACTGGCGAAGCAGCGCGCGGCCGAGTCGATCGAGACCGCGATCGGCGACACGCCACTGCCGAAGTTCCTGCGCAACCTGCTCGACCAGGCCTGGGCCGACGTGCTCAGCCTGGTCCTGCTCCGGCATGGCGAGGATTCCGGGGAGTGGCAGGAGCATGTCGAGGCCACCGCGCAGATCGTGGCGGCCAGTCGCGGATCCACCGCCCCGGAGTGGCTGCAGCCCAGGATCGAGCAGGCGCTGGGACTGGTCGGCTACCAGGGCGACGAGGCGACGGCGATTGCCAAACGGCTGGCCGCGGTGACCGATGAAAGCGATGACCCGGCCACCCGCACCGAACTGGCCATCCAGCTCAAGGCACGCGCACGGCTGGGCGCCAGTGAACCGGCACCAGCACCGACCCCGGCAACACCGCGCAATGCCCGCGAGGAAGCGTGCTACTCCCATCTGCGCAGCCTGCCATTCGGCAGCTGGATCGAGTTTGCGACCAACCAGCAGGGCGACATGGTGCGCCGACGGCTGGCCTGGTTCAGTCCGGTCACGGGCCGCGTGCTGCTGGTCAACCAGCGCGGCCAGCGCATCGACGATGCCCGCGGACACGACAACCTCGACCAGATCGCCCGCCTGATCGCCATCGGCGAGGCGCGGGTGGTTGCGCCGACCGAACCCACGGGACTGGTCGACCGCGCCTGGCAGGCTGCGATGGGGACGCTGCGCAGCCTGGCCGGCCGCGACCTGCCGCAGGAGACATTGCGATGAGCGCATCAACCTCAATCGACACTGCTTCGTTCGAAACCAGCGACGACACCATCGAGTCCCGCCGTAGCCCCCGTCGCGCCGCTGCCGGGGTGGTGGAAGTCGCCGACTGCATGACCGATCGCACGATCGGCCTGCTGGGCAACCTCTCCGAGACCGGCATGCTGCTGATCGCCAACGTGCCCCTGGTCGAGGATGCCTTGTACCAGTTGCGTTTCCGTCTCGATGGCGCCGAACCGCATCGCGCTCCGATCGAGGTCGGCGTGCACCTGCTGTGGCAGGAACACGCCAGCGCATCGGGCCAGACCTGGGCCGGGTTCCGCTTCATCAACGTGCCCGACGCCCACCGCCTGCGATTGCGCGACTGGCTTTCCAGTTCCCACTGATTGATTCCGACCGGGTGCCCAATGGCCCCTGCGGCCCGGCGGCGGATCGGTCAGAATCCTCCGACTCCCCCCGAGAGGATCGACATGGCAATCCAAGACCTGGCGAACGCCTACCCGCAGCACATCGCCGAATTGCAGCGCCGCAGCACACTGGCGCTGGAACGCGGCGGCTGCGACCACCTGGTCGTACCCAGTGGCACCCTCCATTACCAGGTGTTCGACGACCGCGACTACCCGTACGCGGTCAACCCGCAGTTCAAGGCCTGGGCACCGCTGACCCGCGCCCCCGGCAGCTGGCTGGTGTTCACGCCCGGACAGAAGCCCAGGCTCATCTACCTGCAGCCGTTCGACTACTGGCATGTGGTCCCTGAAGCCCCCGCCGGGTACTGGGTCGATCAGTTCGACATCGTCATCATCCGCAAGCCCGACGAAGCGCTGCAGCACCTGCCCGGCAACCCCGCACGCTGCGCGATCCTCGGCGAACCGCAGAGTACGCTCGGCGATTTCGTGCCCGACAACCCCGCGGCCGTGGTCAATTACCTCGAGTACCACCGCGCCTTCAAGACGCCCTACGAAACCCTGATGATGCGCGAGGCGACCCGGGTCGGCGTACGCGCGCACCGCGCCGCCGAGGCCGCATTCCGCGCCGGCAAGAGCGAGTTCGACATCCACATGGCGTACTGCTCCGCCGCGCGCCAGGACGCCAACGAGCTGCCGTACCACAACATCGTCGCGCTCAACGAGCACGGCGCGGTGCTGCACTACACCGAGCTGGACACGGTCGCGCCGGCCGAGATCCGCAGCTTCCTGATCGATGCCGGCGGCAGCTTCGGCGGCTACGCCAGCGACATCACCCGGACCTACGCGTTCGATCGCGACAGCGAATTCCAGTCGCTGATCGCGGCGGTCGATGCTGCCCAGTTGGCCATGTGCGCGGAAGTCCGCGCCGGCTTCGACTACAGGCAGCTGCACCTTGGCGCGCACCTGAAGCTTGCCGGCGTGCTCAAGGACTTCGGCATCATCGACCTGTCGCCGGAAGCCGCGCTGGAAACCGGCGTCAGCAATGCGTTCTTCCCGCACGGCATCGGCCACGGCATCGGCCTGCAGGTGCACGACGTGGCCGGCTTTGCCGCATCCGACGCCGGCGGCGTGATCCCCAGGCCAGAAGGCCAGCCCTTCCTGCGCACCACCCGCGTGCTGGAAGCCGGCATGGTGATGACGATCGAGCCGGGCATCTACTTCATCGACATGCTGCTGGACGAGGTGCGCAAGGGTGCGCACGCCAGATCGGTCAACTGGGACCGGGTCGCGCAATTCCGCCCCTACGGCGGCGTCCGCATCGAGGACGACGTGGTCTGCACCGACGCCGACCCGATCAACCTGACCCGCGAGGAGTTCGCCGCGACGGCATAGTTCGACAGCCATGTTGCGGCATCCATGAAAGCGGAAAACCCGGCTCCGGCCGGGTTTTTTGTTGGCTCGATGGGCGGAGCAGCCACACCGACCCCTTCATGGAGCAGAACGACCCGTCAGCGGGGTGTCACGCGGCAGCGGCTGTCGGGCAGGCCTATCAGTCGCTCCCCGATACTCGCTTGGTGATCGGCCTACCCGACAGCCGCCCGGATTGTCCTGGTGGCCGCAGCCAACAAACCTGGATTCGCTCTGGGAGCTAAGGACGGCCACGAGGGTGGGACAAGCGACACTCCTGCCGATGTTGAAAAAAACGGCCCGCTCGAAAAAGTCCGTTTTTATGCAGAAGCCCGAATCGCCAAACCGTCGTGCGGCGCGCTGGGTGGGTGTTGCGTAGAACCGGCCATGGGTGAGCGCAGGCGGCCTGCGCGGCACTGCCGCGCGGGTCGCGTGAACGCCCGGCGCGCTGCGCCGGACCGGACCGCGAAGCGGGCCGCCCGAGCCAGGCAGCAAGCATCCGGCCAGGGCGACGCTTCCAGCCGAAGCTCCGCCCTGACCATTCGCACCTCCCGGTCGCTTCAGATACCGCTGTCATCCAGCACGCGCAATCGAAATCTCACGCTTATTCAGGCCCGCGACTGCGCCATGAACGCCTCGATCTCATCCCCGCTGCGCGCCAGCTTGCCGGTCAATACCTTGTGGCCATCGCGGGTCACCAGTACGTCGTCTTCGGTACGGATGCCGATGCCGCGCCACTTGGCCGCGACGCTGGTGTCGTCCGGACGCACGTACAAACCCGGTTCGATCGTGAACACCATGCCCGGCTCCAGCAGGCGCGATTCGCCATCAATCCGGTAATCGCCGACGTCGTGCACATCCAGGCCCAGCCAGTGGCCGGTCTTGTGCGGATAGAAACGCCGATAGTTGCCATCGTCGATGTTCTTCTCCAGCTGGCCCTTCAGCAGCCCCAGCCTGAGCAGCCCTTCGGTCAGCGTCCGCACCGCCGCCAGATGGCCTGCCTCGTACGGCGTGCCCGGCCGGGCCAGCGCGAGCGCGGCGGCGTGCGCCTCGCCGACCAGGTCGTGCAGCAGCCGCTGCTCCCTGCTGAAACGGCCGTTGGCGGGAAAGGTGCGGGTGATGTCGGCCGCGTATCCGCGGTACTCCGCGCCGGCGTCCACCAGCACCAGATCGCCGTCGGCGATCGGGGCATTGTTGGCCACATAGTGCAATACGCATGCGTTGGCGCCGGCACCGACGATGCTGCCGTAGGACGGGACCGCATCGTTGGCGCGGAATACCCGCTCGATCTCGGCCTGCAGCTCGTACTCGTGCATTCCCGGACGCACCGCGCGCATCCCGGCCTGATGCGCCGCGACCGTGATGTCGGCGGCACGCTGCATCATCCGCAGCTCGTCGCGGTCCTTGAACAGGCGCAACTCGTCGAGCAGATGGCCCAGTTCGAGAAACTCGTGCGGGGGCTTGTTGCCCATCTTCATCATCGCGCGCACCCGGTTGACCCAGCCGATCAGCTTGAGGTCGAACTCGGCGTCGCGGCCGAAGTGGTAATACACCCGCGAACGGCCTTCCAGCAGGCCCGGCAGGATGTCGTCCAGATCGGTGATCGGGTACGCGTCGTCCAGGCCGAACGCCTCCACCACGCCTTCCGGACCGAACCGCGGACCGTCCCAGGCTTCGCGATCGGGGTCGCGCTCGCGGCAGAACAGCAAGGTCTCGCCATGCTCCCGGCCCGGCACCAGCACCAGCACCGCTTCGGGCTCGGGGAAGCCGGTCAGGTACAGAAGATCGGAGTCCTGCCGATAGGGATAGTGCGTGTCGCGGTTGCGGATGCGCTGCAATGCCGCAGGCAGGATCAGGATCGTGTCCTCGCCGGCGGCCTGCATCAGCTGCTTGCGCCGGCGCGCAAAGGCCTTGGCCGGCATGCCCAGGGGGACAGCCATGTCAGTTCAACCGCTGGCGGTGCTGCGCCGCCAGTACGCAATCGCCATGGAGCAGCAATGTCGCCACACGCACGAACTCCTCGATCTCCACCAGCGCCGCCTCATCCTCCTCGTCGCCATCCTCCTGCGGCTGCGCGGCGGCCAGCTTGGCAAGATCGCCCAGCGCCTCCGTGCTTTCCTCCGACAAGGGAGGCTTCGCGCCGGCTGCCAGGCCAAACCCGCCCAGGAAGCCGCGGCACCAGTCGAACAACGCGCCGCTGCGAACCGCCAGGGAGTGGTCTGCATCGGGCAGCAACAAGGCGAAATCGAAGCTGCGATCGGCCAGTTGTGCCGCACTGGCCAGGCGCAGCCGGTCCAGCGGGCTGCCTTCTCCGGGTGCGGCAATGCTGTCATCGACCAGCACCCTGGCGGGCCACTGCGGCACGTCCTCGCCGCCACCGGCCAGCCAGCCACACAGCGCCCCATGCAGTTCGGAGGCTGCGCTGGACAGGGAGAGGCGATGGATTTCGGCTTCCACCTCGGAGCAGGACGGAAGTTCGAGCGGGGGATTGTTCTGCGACATGGACCATCACCGCGTTAATGGAGCTGCAGTTTACCAACCTGACCGGCACGCATCGGCGCAGCAGCTTGTTGCCGGCATGAGCGCGTGCCTACACTGCTCGTTGTCCACCCAGTGCGACGGTGACGTGCGCCACGACTTCTCTCCGACAACCCGGCTGCTTGTCCGCCTACGCGCGGGCCTGATCGCCTGCGTATTGCTCGGAATGGCACTACCGTCCATCGCCCACGCCACCGTGCGCGATTATTACTTCACCCGGATCGGCAGCGATCAGGGTTTGGCCCAGAACACCGTCACCGCGATGATCCAGGACCCGCAGGGATTTGTCTGGGTCGGCACCCAGGGCGGCCTGCACCGCTACGACGGCCAGCATTACGTCTCCTACCGGAACGACCCCCGCGATCCAGCGAGCCTGCCGGACAGCCTGGTGACCTCACTGGCACTGGAAGGCGACCGTGCATTGTGGGTCGGCTCGTATTCGCAGTTCCTGGCGCGCATTGATCTGGGCACCGGGCGCATCGACCGGTTTTCCGCCGGCCTGAAGGTCAGCCAGGCCGAGCGCCAGGTCATGGCGGTGCTGCCGCGGGACGGCAAGCTGTGGGTCGGCACGCTGGCCGGGCTGGACCGGTTCGATCCGGCCACCGGTCAACGCGAGAAGATCATCCCGCTGGAACCCGACGAGTTGCGCGTGATGTCGATCCAGCACCTGGTCGCCGACCGCACCGGAACCATCTGGTACGCCAATTCCACCGGTCTTTACCGGGTCCGGCCCGACGGGCAGGCGCAGCGGGTCGGCGATGCGGCGATGACCAGCGGCCTGTTGCTGGACGCCGATGGGATGCTCTGGGTGGGACGCAGCGACGGGCTGTTCCGCATCCAGCCCGACGGCGAGCTGGAACGGGCCTGGCCCATGACCGCAGGCAAGGCCGCGACGAATGTCCGGGCGCTGGTGCAGGCCCCCGATGGCAGCCTGTGGTTCTCGGTGCTTGGCGACGGATTGCGTCGCTTCGACGTGGCCTCTGGAAGTGTTCGTCGCATCAACCAGATGGCGGCCATGGATGCCGGGCTGCCGGAGGACACGATCAGCAGCCTGATGGTCGACCAGGGCGGCATGCTGTGGATCGGCGGCCTGCTGCGCGGCGTGGCGGTCACCGATCCCCGCGGCGCCCGCTTCCCGTACGTCTTCGATCAGAAGAGCCGGCTCGCAGAGGGTCCGGCCGCCAACGACAGCATCCGCGTCATCCATGAAGGTGCCGAGAAAGGCATCCTCTGGATCAGTACCGACCACGCCAGTCTGCTGCGCTACGACGTCGCGCAAGACCGCTTCGAGGACTGGACCGGCCGCCTTCCCGTCACTGCCGGCAATGCGCCGGAAGCGATCGGGATCGTGGATGCCGGCGATGGCCGGCTGTGGCTGGCCACCGCCGTCGGACTCCTGCGCCTGTCCCCCGATACCGGCCAGGTGGAAAAGATCGACCTGGGAGAATTCAGTGACATCGGCCTGGACTCGATCCTCGTCGATCGCCACGACAACCTGTGGCTGGGTACCGACGAGATGGGCGCGCTCATCTACCACCCCGGCAGCGGCAAACTCTCGCTGGATTACAGCAGCCGGGGGGGCCTCACTGGCCGCCGGCTGTCCCACCCGCGCGTGCGGGCATTGCTGGAGGATCGCCAGGGCCGGATCTGGTTCGGCACCGGCGATGGCGTCGACCGGCTCGATCCCGCCAGCGGCACGCTGAAACACTTCCGCCACGATCCGGACCAGGAGCGCAGCCTGCCGGGCAATCTGGTCAGGGCCCTGCACCAGATGTCGGATGGCTCGATCTGGATCGGCACCCATTCCGGGCTGAGCCGGGCCGTGGACCGTCCGGACGGCGGCGTCGACTTCATCCAGCCGCTGACCGACGCATTCAACGAACGGCCCAACGTGACGGTGTTCAGCATCGCCGAAAGCCCGGCCACGCCCGGCGAGCTGTGGCTGGGGACCGACACCGGCGTGGTGAGGCTGTATATCGGCGCCGGCCATGTCCGCGTTTACGGCCTTGCCGACGGCTTGCAGGACCTGGAGTTCAACGGCGGTGCGGCGGCCGTGCTGGCCGATGGCCGGATCGCGATGGGGGGTGTGCGCGGGCTGAACCTGTTTGATCCGGCGAAGGTGACGGATTCCACCTATCAACCGCCCTTGCGCCTGCTGTCGGCAAAGATCGGTGCCGACAGTCCGACCGATGCCAGTGCCCTGTGGCAGCCGATACGGCTGGATGTGCCCGATGGCGTCCACATCCTGCGGCTGCGGATCGGCGCACTCGATTTCGCCCCGGCAGCGAATATCCGCTACCGCTACCGCATGGAAGGCTTCGACCGCGGCTGGATCGACAACGGCACGCAGTCGGCCATCACCTATACCCGCCTGCCGCCGGGCGCCTACACATTCCGCGCCCAGGCCACCAACCGGGACGGCGTCTGGAGCCCGAACGAACTGCAGATACCGGTGGAAGTCGCCTTGCCATGGTGGCGCCACCCGCTGGCCATCAGTCTTTTCCTGCTCACGATGCTGGTGCTGGCGATCACCCTGGGGTGGAGCCAGCACCGCCGCCGCCAGCACGAGCAGAACTGGTTCCGGCAACTGCGCGAACGCGACGAACATCTCAAGCTGGCGCTCTGGGCATCGGGAGAGCAGTTCTGGGACTTCAACCTGAGCCGCCAGGAAATGCACCGCATGCAGGTTCACGAGTCGTCCAGCACGCGACCGGAAATCAGCATGGAGCGCCAGGTTTCCAACAACCTGCTGATCCATGACGACGACCTGTCGCAGGTCAAGGCGATCATGCGACGGCACCTGCGCGGCGAAACCGCACTGTTCATGTCCGAACACCGTACGCGCAATGCCGGTGACAACGACTGGTACTGGGTGCGCGCCCGCGGACGGGTGGTCGAGCGCGACGCGGATGGCCGCGCGCTGAGGGTCGCCGGTACCGCCCGCGATGTCACCGCCAGCCGCAACGCCGAGCGCGAGCGGCGGATCGCGAGCGAGGTCCTGCGCAGCATGGCCGAGGCGGTCGCCGTGTTCGACCAGGACTTCCATTTCATCTCGATCAACCCCGCCTTCAGCCGGATGACCGGCTATCTGCAGGCCGAAGTGATCGGCCACTCCACCAGCCTGCTCGACAGCAGCCGCCATGAACCCGCCTTCCACCAGCAGCTGCGCACCGACCTGCGCCGCGATGGGCGCTGGTCGGGCGAGATCTGGCAGCAATGCAAGGATGGCAGCGAGTTCCTGTGCTGGCTGCAGGTGAGCGTCGTGGTCCAGGACAAGGGCCGGCAAAGCAATTACGTCGCCGTGCTTGGCGATATCACGGACCAGAAGCGGACCGAACAGGAGCTGCGCTACCTGGCCAACTACGATCCCCTGACGGGATTGCCGAACCGCACCCTGCTGCTGGAGCGGCTGGCCGCGGCCATCGTGCGCGCACGCGCCAGCCAGAAAAAGATCGGCGTGCTGTTCCTGGACCTGGACCGTTTCAAGGACATCAACGACTCACTGGGTCATGCCGCAGGCGACCGCATCCTGCGTGCGGCGGCCAACCGGATCCAGCGCATCATCGGTGCCGGCCAGACCGTCGCGCGGCTGAGCGGCGACGAGTTCGTGGTGATCCTGGAAGAACTCGATGACGGCACCCAGGCGGCCAGGCTCGCCGGCGAATTGATTGCCGCGTTCGAGGCACCGCTGGAATTCGAGCATCGCCACGACGTGGTGATTTCTCCATCGATCGGTATCAGCCTGTACCCGGACGATGCCCGGATCGCGAGCGAACTGATCAAGCACGCCGACACCGCCATGTACCGGGCCAAGGCGGTCGGCCGGCGAACCTTCATGCGCTACGTCGACACGATGGACGCGGAAGTCCAGCGTCGCGCCACGCTTTCCGCGGCGTTGCGCACGGTGCTGGATCGCGGCGAACTGTCGCTGGTGTTCCAGCCCCGGCTGTCACTGGCCAGCAACACCATCACCGGCGTGGAGGCATTGCTGCGCTGGCACAGCCCCGTGCACGGAGAGATCCCGCCGTCACAGTTCATCCCGTTGGCCGAGGAGTCGGGGATGATCCTGGAGATCGGCGAATGGGCATTGCGCGAGGCCTGTCGTGCACTCAGGCACTGGCGCGAGGATGGGTTGATGGACGTACCGGTGGCGGTGAACGTGTCTTCGCTGCAACTGTTGCGCGGCGATTTCCCCCAGGTGGTCACGCGCGTGCTCGCCGAGACCGGCGTTCCCGCCGACCACCTGGAGCTGGAGTTGACCGAAAGCGTACTGATGGCCAATCCGTTCGAGACCGCCACCACGCTGCAGGAATTCCGCCAGCTTGGCGTCAACCTGGCAATCGATGATTTCGGAACCGGCTATTCATCGCTGTCGTACCTCAAGCGGCTGCCGATCACGATGCTGAAAATCGACAAGGAATTCATCGACGATCTCGCCCATGACGTCGATGATGCCGCCATCACCAGCACCATCATCGCGATGGGACATTCGCTGGGCCTGATCGTGGTGGCCGAAGGCGTCGAGAACCAGGAGCAGGCCGAATTCCTGCGCCAGCACGGTTGCGACGAGATCCAGGGGTACTGGCTGGCACGGCCGATGCCGTCGGACCAGTTGCGCGCTTACCTGCATCAGCATGAGGCCACGCCCGCGACGGCCGAATCGCCTGCCGGTTGAACCCGGCGGCTGAACCGGATCACCCGGCGCCGTCACCCGTCTTCTTGACCGGCCCGCACCCTCTGCCTATCGTGCCCGGATGGATCGCGACGAACTGCTCAATCAAATGCAAGCCCTGCTTGAGCGCGTCGATCAGCTCGCCGACCGCATGGCCCGCCTGCAGGAAGAAAACCGCAGCTTGCGCCAGCAACAGGAAACCCTCTCCGGGGAACGCGCCGCGTTGCTGGCCAAGAACGAGCAGGCCCGCACCCGGGTCGAGGGCATGATCCTGCGGTTGAAGTCACTGGAGCAGCACACGTGAGCGCCAATCAGCCCGTCGTCATCCGCCTGCTGGATCGCGAATACACCGTCGGCTGCGAACCCGACGAGCGCGACAGCCTGCAGGCCGCCGCCAAGCTGCTCGACAGCAAGATGCGCGAGATCCGCGGCGGCAACCGCATGGCGGCACTTGACCGCGTCGCCGTCCTGGCCGCGCTCAACCTGGCCCACGAACTGCAGCAGGTCCGCGCTGAAAGCAGCGGCCGCGATCGCGAGCTCAGCCGGACCCTGGGCGACCTGAATCGCAAGCTCGACGGCCTGTTCGACACCGCTTCGAACTGAACGCGGGTGTCGTCGGAGGACCCCGGAATCCGGACGTCCGCGCTATACTTGGCCCACGTCCTCTGCTGTGGACGACAGCGTGCGCAAACATTCGCCTTGTCCCTTAATTGCGACCGCGGGGATGCAACGGAAGCCCGGCGTGCAAGTCCGCCCTGGTAGCGGGAAGCCCGAAGGTCTCCAAGCGTTCCCACTTGAACCACGGGTTCAAGGTCGTTTCGCGCGCATCGCCATCGGCGGAGGATCCTATTTCCCGGCGGGCCCTCCACGGTTGACCAACAGGCTTCGAGAACCGGTTCACAAGCCGGATCGTGGACCGGCTTGTGACGCCCACCGTACCAGGCCAACCGATCAGGACCGTGCTGGATGACCGTCGAACTTGCGGCGCATCGCCAACATCTTCGTAGCCAGTTGCGCGCACGCCGGCACGCCCTGCCGGCGGCCGAACGCATCGCTGCCGCCGAGCGGATCGCCGAACGCCTGCTTGCCCTGCCCTTTGCCCCGCCCGCTGGCCATGTCGCCGGCTATTGGGCCATGGATGGCGAAATTGCCCTGCATGCCTGGCAACTCCAGCTGCCAGCCGACTGCATCTATTGCCTGCCGGTGATTGCAGGCGACCGACTCGCTTTCGCCCCCTGGCGTCCGGGCGATCCGCTGGCCAGCAATCGCTATGGCATTCCGGAGCCCGCCGTTGAACCGGCTTCCCTACTCGCGCCGGAAGACATGAGTTTCGTGGTTCTGCCGTTGGTCGGCTTTGACCCGTGCGGAGAGCGTCTGGGCATGGGGGGTGGCTGGTACGATCGAAGCTTCGCCTTCCGCCAGCGTCGGCCTGCGCCGCCCTGGCTGGTCGGCGCAGCATTTTCGATCCAGCAGATCGACGCACCAATGGATACCGCCGACTGGGACGTTGCGCTGGACGCCGTCTGCACCGAGTCGCGCACCCACGAATTCCGGAAGCCGAAGAACCCATGACCGCGCGCCGCCGATACTGGTTGATGAAGTCCGAACCCGATGCGTTTTCGATCGATGATCTGCAGCGCGTCGGTACGGAACCCTGGAACGGCGTGCGCAATTACCAGGCGCGCAATTTCATGCGCGACGGCATGCGGGTCGGCGACGGCGTGCTGTTCTACCACTCCAACACCAGGATCCCGGGCATCGTGGGCACCGCGACTGTTGCCAGCCCCGCGTACCCGGATGACACCCAGTTCGACCGGAAGTCGCCGTATTACGACCCCAAGGCCACCCGCGAAGAACCGCGCTGGCAGCTGGTCGATATCGCCTTCGAACGCAAGCTCTCGCGCACCATTTCACTGGACGAGATCAAGCAGCACGCCGATGAGCTGGGCGAAGAATTCGCCCTGATACGACGGGGGAACCGACTGTCGGTATTCCCGGTGTCCGCCGCACAATACCGATACCTCCTTTCCCTCGAGTAAACCGAAGATGTCCGAAGCCAAACGCCTGGCCGCCGAAAAAGCCATCGATTACGTGGAAGACGGCATGATCGTCGGCGTCGGCACCGGGTCCACCGTCGCCTATTTCATTGATGCACTCGGCCGGATCAAGGAGCGGATCAAGGGCGCGGTTTCCAGTTCGGAACAAAGCACCCAGCGCCTGCGCTCGCACGGCATTGAGGTGTTCGACCTGAATGCCACCGGCCCACTGTCCCTTTACGTCGATGGCGCCGACGAATGCGATCCCCATAAACGCCTGATCAAGGGCGGCGGTGCCGCACTGACACGCGAGAAGATCATCGCCGAGGCCAGCGCGAAATTTGTCTGCGTCATTGATCCCGCCAAACGGGTGGACATCCTCGGACGCTTTCCCCTGCCGGTCGAAGTCATTCCGATGGCCCGCAGCCTGGTCGCCCGGGAGATACTCGGCATGACCCGCGCCCAACCCGTCTGGCGCCAGGATGCCGCTGGCCGCGGAATCGTCACCGACAACGGAAACCTGATCCTCGATATCCACGGACTGGCGATTACCGATCCAGTAGCCATGGAGTCCGCACTCAACCAGATTCCCGGTGTCGTCAGTGTGGGCCTGTTCGCCCGCCGCCCGGCCGACGTGGTCATCATCGGCGGCGAGCCGGCCCAGCTGCTCTGACAGCAGCGGTACCGACGCACACTGATGTGCTGGTCGTAACCTTCCGCGCTACTGCCACCACCGTCGCGCCGGATCAACGGGTTCTCTTGTGCGCGGCAAAACCACGGGCGGTCAGGATAAACACATGACCGGGCAGCGCCGGCACCAGGCGCCCCGTTTCGTTCCGGGGCGCCATCGCTTGTCGGCCAATGGTGGTGTTTCCGTATCGCGCCCAAGAAGAAGGCCGGACCCTTTCGGGGTCCGGCCTTCGGTGTAAATGCTCAGCGATGACCTACTCTTGCATGGCTTAAGCCACACTAC
>DASTUE010000113.1:0-17934 GCA_035759805.1 Lysobacter sp.
CTTCTCCTCCTCGGTGTAGCCGGGGATCCGGATCACTTCCATGCGGTCCAGCAGCGGGCCGGGAATGTTCAGCGAGTTGGAGGTTGCGACGAACATCACCTCGCTCAGGTCCAGGTCGACCTCCAGGTAATGGTCGTTGAACGCGTGGTTCTGTTCGGGATCGAGCACTTCCAGCAAGGCCGATGACGGATCGCCGCGGAAGTCCATCGACATCTTGTCGATCTCGTCGAGCATGAACAGGGGATTGCGGGTGCCGACCTTGGTCAGGTTCTGCACCACCCGGCCCGGCATCGAACCGACATAGGTGCGCCGGTGGCCGCGGATTTCCGCCTCGTCGCGCACACCGCCCAGCGACATGCGCACGAACTTGCGGTTGGTCGCCTTGGCGATCGACTGCCCAAGCGAGGTCTTGCCCACGCCCGGCGGGCCGACCAGGCACAGGATCGCGCCCTTCATCTGCTTCACCCGGGTCTGCACGGCCAGGTATTCGAGGATCCGCTCCTTGACCTTTTCCAGGCCGAAGTGATCCGCATCCAGCACTTCCTGGGCCGCCTTCAGGTCCTTGCGCACCTTGCTGCGCTTTTTCCACGGCACCCCGAGCAGCCACTCCAGGTAGTTGCGCACCACCGCCGCCTCGGCCGACATCGGCGACATCTGCTTGAGCTTGTTGAGCTCGCTCTTGGCCTTGGCCTCCACCGGCTTGGGCATGCCCGCCTCGGCGATCTTGCGCGTGAGCTCCTCGATGTCGTTGGGCGCGTCGTCGATCTCGCCCAGTTCCTTCTGGATCGCCTTCATCTGCTCGTTGAGGTAGTACTCGCGCTGGCTCTTCTCCATCTGGCCCTTGACCCGGCCGCGGATGCGCTTCTCCAGCTGCTGGACATCGATCTCGCCGTCCACCAGCCCCACCAGCTGCTCCAGCCGCGCACCGATGCCGTGGGTTTCCAGCAGCTTTTGTTTGTCGCTGATGCGCACGCCCAGGTGGGCGGCAACGGTATCGGCCAGGCGCCCGGGCTCGTCGATGCCCGCCAGGGTCTGCATCAATTCCGGCGGCAGCTTGCGGTTGGTCTTGATGTACTGCTCGAACAGGGTCATCAGCGACCGCATGATCGCCTCGATCTCGCGCTCTTCGCGATCGATCACCGGCGCAATCTCGCGGGCCTGCCCGCTCAGCGCGCCGTCTGTTTCCACCACATGGTCGACCTGCACCCGCGAGACACCCTCCACCAATACCTTGATGGTGCCGTCGGGCAATTTCAGCAGCTGCAGTACATGCGCCAGGGTGCCGACCTCGAACAGGTCCGCAGCAGCCGGGTCGTCGGTCTCGGCCGCCTTCTGCGCGACCAGCAGGATCTGCTTGTCGGCTTCCATCGCGATCTCGAGGGCACGGATGGATTTGTCGCGGCCGACAAACAGCGGAATCACCATATGCGGGAACACGACGACGTCGCGCAATGGCAGCACCGGCAGATTGAGCAGCTCGTCCTGGGCGGACTCGCGTTCAGTGGATTCGGTCATGGGAACTCCGGTCGTTCATGCAGTCGGGACTCGATGCCCGACCACGAAAAATGAGGATGCGCCGACATCGCCGGCCATGCACCCGGTTATGGGGGTCGACCGGGAAGGTTGCAAGCAAAAGCCGTTGCGGCCGTTGGATCCGCACGGATTTCCCAATAAAATCAGCCGCTTGCGGAAACAAGCGGCTGACAGGGCAAAACCGGGGGCAACGGCCGGTTCAGTCGCCGGAGGCGGCCTTTTGCGGGGCCGCCGATGGGGTCTCGTAGACCAGGTACGGTTCGGCCTTGTGCTCGATGACCGACTCGTCGACCACGACCTTGCTGACGTTCTCCAGCGATGGCAGCTCGTACATCGTGTCCAGCAGGACCGACTCGACGATCGTTCGCAGGCCGCGCGCGCCGGTCTTGCGCTTGAGCGCCTTGCGCGCGATCGCGACCAGCGCGTCGGGGCGGAACTCCAGCTCCACCTCTTCCATCTCGAACAGCTTCTTGAACTGCTTGGTGATCGCGTTCCTGGGCTCGGTGAGGATGGTGACCAGCGCCTCCTCATCCAGCTCCTCCAGCGTCGCCACCACCGGCAGGCGGCCGACGAACTCGGGAATCAGTCCGAACTTGACCAGGTCCTCCGGCTCCACCTCCGCCAGCACCTTGCCGATCTCGATCTTGCGCTCGCTGCTCTTCACCTTCGCGCCGAAACCGATGCCGCCGGCTTCGGTGCTGCGCCGCTGGATGATCTTGTCCAGTCCGGCAAACGCACCGCCCACGATGAACAGGATGTTGCGGGTATCGACCTGCAGGAACTCCTGCTGCGGATGCTTGCGCCCGCCCTGCGGCGGCACGCTGGCGACGGTGCCTTCGATGAGCTTCAACAGCGCCTGCTGCACGCCCTCGCCCGACACGTCGCGGGTGATCGAGGGGTTGTCGGACTTGCGCGAGATCTTGTCGATCTCGTCGATGTAGACAATGCCCTGCTGCGCCTTGTCGACGTCGTAGTCGCACTTCTGCAGCAGCTTCTGGATGATGTTCTCGACGTCCTCGCCGACATAGCCGGCCTCGGTCAGGGTCGTCGCGTCGGCCATCGTGAACGGCACGTTGAGCATCCGCGCCAGCGTTTCGGCCAGCAACGTCTTGCCCGAACCGGTCGGTCCCACCAGCAGGATGTTGGACTTCGCCAGTTCGACGTCGTCGTTCTTCTGCCGGCTCTCGATGCGCTTGTAGTGGTTGTAGACCGCCACGGCGAGCGTGCGCTTGGCCCGCGCCTGGCCGATCACGTACTGGTCAAGGATCTCGAGGATTTCCTTCGGCTTGGGCAGGTGGCTGCGCGCCGACTGGGCCTTTTCCTCGAGCTCTTCGCGGATGATGTCGTTGCACAGCTCGACGCATTCATCGCAGATGAACACGCTGGGGCCCGCAATCAGCTTGCGCACCTCGTGCTGGCTCTTGCCGCAGAACGAGCAATAGAGAATCTTGTTGCTGTCGCCGGTACCACGGCCTTGTCTGTCATCGGTCATGCGCTTGCCTGAATGATCGTGTGCAGAACGTTCCGCCGGCGACTGCCGCCAGACGGATGTGTTCATGCGTGTTTCGGGCCTGAGAATAGCACAGCGCCCCAGCCCGCCCGAATGACGGAGGGGCGCCGGTATTTTTCTTTGTAATCAACAAGTTGAACGTACGCCAACCGTTCCGCGCGCACGAAAAATCAGCTTGCCTGAATGGACTCTTCCGGGCGGCGCTCCAGCACTTCATCGATCAGGCCGTAGTCGCGCGCGGCCTCGGCACCCTTGAAGTTGTCGCGCTCGGTATCGCGCGCGATCGTTTCCAGCGGCTGCCCGGTGTGCTTGGACAGCACCTCGTTGAGCTTCTGCTTCAGCGCCAGGATCTCGCGTGCATGGATCTCGATATCCGTGGCCTGGCCCTGGAAACCGCCCAGCGGCTGGTGGATCATCACCCGCGAATTCGGCAACGCATAGCGCTTGCCCTTCGCGCCGGATGCCAGCAGCAACGCCCCCATCGAGGCCGCCTGGCCGACGCAGATCGTGCTCACGTCCGGGCGGATGTACTGCATGGTGTCGTAGATCGCCATACCGGCGGTGACCACGCCACCGGGCGAGTTGATGTAAAGGCTGATGTCCTTCTCGGGGTTTTCCGCCTCGAGGAACAGCATCTGGGCAACGATGACGTTGGCGACGTGGTCGTCGATCGGACCGACCAGGAAGATCACCCGCTCCTTCAGCAGACGCGAATAGATGTCGTACGCGCGCTCGCCGCGGCTGGTCTGTTCGACCACCATCGGCACGAGGTTGAGGGCTTTGGTTTGGTTTTCCATCAAGACGGCACCTTGGCTGACGTTATATGGGCGGACCCGATCAACGTGGGGTCGAGCGGACCATAGCGCAAGAGGCGCCCGGTGCCCGCCCTGAAGGCAGGCACCGTTGGGGTTGCGGTTTGCGCAACCGGTTTACTGGCGGATCGCGTCGGCGAAAGCGAGCGGCTGCTCGGTGTGCTGGGCGCGCTCGGCGATCCAGTCGATCACCTGCTCCTCCATCACCCGGCCCTGCAGGTTGGTCATCAGCTGGCGGTCATTGCGGTACAGCTCGATGACCTGCTGCGGCTCCTCGTAGGTGGAGGCGATCAGGTTGAGCGTCTCGTTGACGCGCTTGGGATCGAGCTTGAGCTCGTTGGCGCGCGCGACCTCGCCGACCAGCAGGCCGACCAGCACGCGCTTGCGCGCCGGCTCGAGGAACTGCAGGTGCGCATCGGCCGGAAGCTCGACGTTGCGGCCTTGGCGACGCGCCTGCTCGAGGGCCTGGTTGGCCATGTCGCGGGCTTCGTTCTCGACCAGCTTCGGCGGCATTTCCAGCCCCGAGTAAGCGGCGATCAGCTGCTCGCCGACCTCACGACGCAGGCGGCTCATCAGCGCGCCCTTGAGCTCACGCTCCAGGTTGCTGCGGATATCGGCGCGGAATTGCTCCGCATCGCCGCTCTTGATGCCGAAGCTCTTGATGAAGGCTTCATCCACCTCCGGCAGCAGCGGCTCGGACACCTTGCCGACCGACAGGCTGACCAGGACCTTCTTGCCGGCGAACTGCGGCACGCGCCACTCGGCCGGGAACTCGATTTCGGTGTCCCTGGACTCGCCCGCCTTCATGCCGACCAGCGCCGACTCGATCGCCGGCAACATCGCACCGGAGCCGATGACGGTGGTGCCACGCTCGGCACCCTCGGCCGGCAGACGCTCGCCATCAACGGTGGAGAACGTCTCCAGTTCGACCGCATCGCCTTCCTGCGCGGCCCGCTCGACCACGTTCCACGTGCGGCGCTGCAGGCGCAGGTTCTCGACCATCGTGTCGATGTCCGCGTCCTTCACCTCGGAGGTGTGCCGCACGACATTGAGCTTGCTTACGTCGATCTCGCCGAAGTCCGGCACCACCTCGAAGGTCGCCACGTAGGCGAGTTCGGCGGCCGCATCGCCCGCAGGCTCGATGAACGGGTTGCCCGCAATCTGCAGCGACTGCTCGCGCACCGCGCTGCCGAAGGTTTCGCGGACGAGGTTGTCGAGGACTTCGGCGCGGACCTGCGGGCCGAAGCGCTGCTCGATGACCTTGGCCGGAATCTTTCCGGGACGGAATCCCTTGATCTTGGCCCCGCGCGAAATCTCGCGCAGGCGGCCACCCACCTCGCTCTCGAACCGGTCGGCCGGGAGGTTGAAGGTCATGCGGCGTTCAAGGGCACCGAGCGATTCGACCGAAACTTGCATATCCACTCCTGCAACCGTGGCGGATGCCGACGGCACGATAGTTGTTGGGTCTGGCTGGCCGCGGAAAGCCGGAACTCTGCCGGCGGCCGAACGCGCTAGTTTGGCGGATTCCGGCCGTCGCTTCCAGTGGTTTGCCACCCGCGACGACGTTCCGGCCTGCCTGGATGGTGCGAAAGGGGGGACTCGAACCCCCACGGGATCACTCCCACTGGTACCTAAAACCAGGGCGTCTACCAATTCCGCCACTTTCGCTTGGTGCCTTCCGCGACCAGACGGGCTCCGTCGCTGCCCGGTGACAACGGCCGGCGACGACAACCCTATGCCGCGGACGGGCAAAAAAAAACACCTGGCGCGAACCAGGTGCTTCAATTTTGGTGGGCCGTGAAGGATTCGAACCTTCGACCTATTGATTAAGAGTCAACTGCTCTACCAACTGAGCTAACGGCCCGCAACTCGCAAAATTGTACAGCAACAATCCACAAAAACGATGGGGTGGAAGACGGGATTCGAACCCGCGACCCTCGGAATCACAATCCGATGCTCTAACCAACTGAGCTACATCCACCACAGGAAAACGACTGCAGACAACGTGACGCAATTATTGCACGGTTGGCGCGCCCGGCAGGACTCGAACCTGCAACCATCGGCTTAGAAGGCAGATGCTCTATCCGGTTGAGCTACGGGCGCCTGCGTGAATCCTACCGACGCCGTTGAACAAGTGGTCGGGGCAGAGGGATTCGAACCCCCGACCCTCTGGTCCCAAACCAGATGCGCTACCAGACTGCGCTATGCCCCGATCCGGGCTTTCGTAGCACGCCGATGCCGCGAAAGGCCGACCATTCTGCGCCCGGTCCGGCCTGGTGTCAATGCCCGGATCCCGGTAATGGCGTCCGATGTATGCTTGCCCGATCGCACTACGACCGCCCAGGGGGCATGCATGATCCGCAGCAGCAATCCGGCGTTGAAAGGCGCCAGCTTCCTCGACCTGCACAGTGGGACGATCGTCCGCGGCCGCAGCGACGTGATGACCCTGAACGGCACGGTCAACAAGACCGGCATGCTGTTGTTGCTGTGCGTGCTGACCGCCTCGTTTGCGTGGAGCCAGGTGAGTACGCCAGCCGGAATCGTGGGTGCCCAGCCCTACATGTGGGGTGGCCTGATCGGCGGGCTGGTGCTGGCAGTGGTCACGATCTTCAAGAAGGAATGGGCACCGGTCACTGCGCCTCTGTATGCGCTGGTGGAAGGCTTCTTCCTCGGCGCGATCTCGGCGATGTTCAATCACATGTACGAAGGCATCGTGATGCAGGCGGTACTGCTCACCTTCGGCACCCTGTTTGCGCTGTTGTTCGCCTACCGCTCCGGGCTGGTCAAGGCGACCGAGAACTTCAAACTCGGCGTGGTCGCCGCCACCGGCGGCGTGTTCCTGGTCTACATGGCAAGCATGGTGCTGGGCTTTTTCGGCATCAACATCCCGATGATCCACGAGTCCGGGCTGCTCGGTATCGGCTTCAGCCTGGTGGTGGTCGTCATCGCGGCGTTGAACCTGGTGCTGGACTTCGACTTCATCGAAACCGGTGTCGAGCAGGGGGCGCCAAAGTACATGGAGTGGTACGGCGCGTTCGGCCTGATGGTCACGCTGGTGTGGCTGTACATCGAGTTCCTGCGGTTGCTGTCCAAGCTGCAGTCGCGCTGACGACCGTCGTCGCGACACAGAAAAAAGGGCGCTCAAGGCGCCCTTTTTTGTCATTCCTGTTCCCGGGCCTTGGCAGAACCCGCCGCAAGCGCGCTCTTCCCGCCTGCGGCCAACCCAACCCGCGATGGCCACAGCATGAAGCCGATCGCCACCACGGCCAGCAACCAGCAGTACCAGACCTTGCCGGCAATCAGCAGCGGCGACAGGCCGGCCAGCGATCCGGCCAGCAGGATCTGCGCGCCATATGGCAGGACGCCCTGCGCGACACATGAATAGATGTCCAGGATGCTGGCCGCGCGACGCGGCGGCACACCGTGCCGCTGGGCGATGTCTTTCGCCAGGCTGCCACCGACCAGGATTGCCACGGTGTTGTTGGCGGTCAGCACATCGCCGCCGACCGCCAGCGCGGCGATGCTGAACTCGCCGGCACGGCGCCCCTGGTTGCCGCGGGCGAACCGGGCGATCGTCGCGGCCAGCCAGGCCAGGCCGCCACAGGCCTTGATCAGCGCGGCCAGGCCGCCGATCAGGATCGACAACAGGGTGATTTCGACCATTCCCTCGAAGCCGGTGTAGATGTCGCTGGCGTAACTGACCACGTCGTAGCCGTCGGCCATGAAAAAGCCGAACACGCCCGCCAGCAGCAGCCCGATCGCAAGCACCAGCACCACGTCGAGTCCGAGCAGCGCCAGCGCCAGCACCGCAAGGTACGGCAGCACCAGCCAGGCCGAAGCGGCCTGGTGGGTCGTCGCCACCGGCGCGGCGTCGCCGAGGAAGGCGAGCAGCGCGATCGTGGCCACCGCTGCCGGCAGTGCGATCTTGAAATTCTCGCGGAACTTGTCGCGCATCGCACAACCCTGGCTGCGGGTGGCGGCGATGGTGGTATCGGAGATGATCGACAGGTTGTCGCCGAACATGGCGCCACCGACCACGGCGCCCAGCACCAGTGCCTTGTCCATCCCGGCCGCGTCCGCCAGGCCCGTCGCGATGGGAACCACGGCGGCGATCGTGCCCATCGAGGTGCCGATCGACAACGACACGAAGCTGGCGACGACGAACAGTCCCGGCAGGATCAGTTGCGGCGGCAGGGTTCCCAGACCCAGCGCGACGACCGCATCCACCGCACCGATCGCCTTGGACACGGTGGCGAACGCACCGGCCAGCAGGAACACCAGCACCATCAGCATCACGTTGTTGTGGCCCATGCCGTCCAGCAGGGTGCCCACCGGCTTGATGTTGCGGCGCCAGGCGATCCAGGCGCCCAGCGCGAGCGCCGGCAGGATCGCGACCGGGGCCCGCAGCTGGTAGAAGCCCATCGGTTCGCCCTGCGCGGTGAAATACAGCCCGGCGCCGAAGAACAGCGCCAGGAACAGCAGCAGCGGCAGCAGCGCCAAGGCACTGGGGCGCGCTGAAGGATCCGGGCCGGAAAAATCATTCATCGCTTTATTCGGATACAAGGAACAAGTCGCGCAGTGTGACGACTGGGCCGGTCGCTGTCGAGCGCAGGAATGGGATGCTGGATATCGCCGCGCACACAAAAAAACGGGGCGCCTTTGAGGCACCCCGTTCGGTCCGAATTGAAGTCGTGGACGTAAAGCTGTGGATGTAAAGCTATGGAGCGGTGGATGGCAGGCCGGCCAATGCGGACCCGAACCCTCAGGCCCGGGTCGTCCTGGCCAAACCAGGCCTGATCAAACCAGCTTGATCAGACCCGGCTGGCGATTGCCTTGGCAAAGTCCATCGTGCTGCCGGTGCCGCCGAGATCGGCGGTCAGGCTGTCGCGGGCTTCGAGCGTCGCCACGATCGCCTCGCGCACCCGGAGCGCCTGGTCCGTCATGCCCAGGTGGTCGAGCATCTGCGAGGCGCCGAGCAACAGCGCGCACGGATTGGCCTTGCCCTGGCCGGCAATGTCCGGCGCGGTGCCGTGGACGGCTTCGAAGATCGCCGCGTCGTTGCCGATGTTGGCCCCCGGAATGAGGCCGAGGCCGCCGATCAGGCCCGCGCACAGGTCGGAGATGATGTCGCCGAACAGGTTAGTGGTGACGATCACGTCGAACTGCTCGGGACGCATCACCAGCTGCATGCAGGCGTTGTCGACGATCATTTCCTCGCACTGGATCTGCGGGTACAGCGCGGCGACTTCACGCGCGGTCTTCAGGAACAGGCCCGAAGTCGACTTGAGGATGTTGGCCTTGTGCACCACGGTGACCTTCTTGCGGCCGGTCTTCACCGCCAGGTCGAAGGCGTAGCGCACGATGCGCTCGGAGCCCTTGCGGGTGGTGCGGGTGATCGAGGTCGCGCTCTGCCCGTCGGCGGCGGTTTCCTGGCCCTCGGCACTGTAGGCGCCCTCGGTGTTCTCGCGCACCGTGATGATGTCGACGCCGCTGGGGAAGCGCGACTTGGTGTTCGGGAACGACTTGGCCGGACGCACGTTGGCGTACAGGTCGAAGCGCTTGCGCAGTTCGACGTTGACCGACGAGAAGCCGCCGCCCACCGGCGTGGTCAGCGGGCTTTTCAGCGCGATGCGGTTCTTGCGGATCGAGTCCATGGTGACCGCCGGCAGCAGCTCGCCGGTCTTTTCCATCGCCACCAGGCCGGCGTCGGCAAACTCGTACTCCAGACCGAGCTTCATCGCGTCGAGCACGTAGAGGGTGGCGTCCATGATTTCCGGGCCGATGCCATCGCCACGGATAACCGTAATCGTCTGCGTCATAGGGGGTCTTCTTCCAACTGGATGGGCGCTGGCGCATCAACCATGCGGCGCCGGGGTGGGGGTCAGCCCCGTAATTGTGCCGGAATCAGGGACTTCCTGCAGGCCCGGGCGACCGGAAAGCCGCAACTTCAACACCGGTCCCGCCGGGACGGCATCAAGCCATCCCGGCACATACAGGTCCGTTTCCGGCTTCAGTCGTGCCCATGCGCGGGCGGTGCGGCCGCTCCACCCTGTTCCAGCCGGTCGAGGAAATCGACCGCGCGGCGGAGGTGCGGGATCACGATCGAACCACCGACCACCAGCCCGACCGAAAACGTCTCGAACAACTCCTCGCGGGTGGCGCCGGCTTTGTGGCACTGGGCGACGTGGTAGCTGATGCAGTCGTCGCAACGCAGCACCAGCGAAGCCACCAGACCCAGCAGCTCCTTGGTCTTCACGTCCAGCGCGCCGGCCTTGTAGGTCTGGGTGTCGAGCGCGAAAAACCGGCGCACGACCTGGTTGGGCTCGGCCAGGATGCGGTCGTTCATGCGCTGCCTGAACTCGGCGAAGCCCTCGCTGGCGCGGCCTTCGGTTGCAGACGGATCGCTCATGCGCCACCCGCCAGCAGCGGCTCCAGCTTGCCGGCGCGGTGCAGCGCCATCATGTCGTCGAAGCCGCCCACGTGGGCGTCGCCGACAAAAATCTGCGGCACGCTGGTGCGCTTGGCCAGGGCCATCATCTTCTCGCGCGCGGCGGCATCCAGATCGATCCGCACCTCGGTCCACTCCTGGCCCTTGCTCTTCAGGAAGTTCTTGGCGGCGACACAGTAGGTGCACGTCGCGCTGGTATACATCACGATTTCAGGCTTGGCGGTGGCAGCATTGTTCAACGGAATTCTCCTGCAATGAACTTGGGGACGGATGGATGGTCGTATGGTCTGGCCATGCACCATTGGAAGATCATCCCCCTACATGGGCGCGGACAACGGATTTTTCCAGTCTGCCGCGCCTGCCGGCAGGATCGGCGCCCGGATTAACCGGCAATTCACCCGCCCCGCTCCGCCAGGCCGCATCCTCGCCCTACCGTTGACCTGCCCCGTTTCGTCTGCCCCGCTGCAATTCGTTCATCAGGTCTGCCCAGCCCGGCCCCAGGAGTCCCGTTTGCGCCGCATCGTCCTGCTCACCGCTGCCCTCACTCTTGGACTGGCCAGCCTCTGCGCCCCGGCGCAGGATTCGCTGCCCGATATCGGCTCCTCCGCCGGTGAACTGCTCACGCCGCACCAGCAGGAGGAATACGGCGCGATGATGCTGGCGCAGCTGCGCCACTACGGCTACATCCTGGAAGATCCGCTGGTCGACAGCTGGCTGGACAGCCTGGGCACGCGCCTGGGCGCGAACAGCGACCGGCCGCGCCAGCCGTTCACCTTCTTCATGCTGCGCGAGCGCCAGATCAACGCCTTCGCCACGCTGGGCGGCTACATCGGGGTCAACGCCGGACTGGTGCTGGCGGCCGACCGCGAGGACGAAGTGGCGGGAGTGCTGGCGCACGAGATTTCGCACGTCACCCAGCAGCACGTCCTGCGCGGCGTGGAGCGGGCGCAGCGCGACCAGTTGCCGATCCTGCTGGCGATGCTCGGTGCGATCGTGGCGGCGCAGGCGGCAGGCGGCAATTCCTCCGGCGAAGCCACCCAGGCCGCGATCATGTCGGCGATGGGCCTGGCCCAGCAACGCCAGATCAACTACACCCGGTCCAACGAACACGAGGCCGACCGGATCGGCATCCAGACCCTCGCCCGCGCCGGTTACGACCCGCAGGCGATGGCCGAATTCTTCACCATCATGCAGGCCCGCTCGCGGGTGAATGCCGCCGGTGCCTACGACATCCCCGATTACCTGATGACCCACCCGGTCACCACCACCCGCATCAGCGAAGCGAAAGAACGCGCCGACCGGATCGCGGGCGCATCGGCCAGCTTCCGCGCCGGGCCGATCGCCACCGACAACCCGCTGCTGCCCAGCGGGTTGATGATCGACACCGTTGCCAGCAGCGGCGGTACCGGATATTTCGATCTCGCCCGCGAACGCCTGCGCGTGCTCAGTGCCGACACACCGCGGGCGGCGGTTCGCGAGTACGAGCAGATGGCGCAGCGCGGAAAACTCGATCCGGCCCAGCGCTATGGCCTGGCCATCGCCCGGCTGCGCACCAGCGAGCCGGCGGCGGCCGTGGATCTGCTGGCCGGCCTGCTGAAAGAGCGCCCCGACGACCTCTGGGTGAGTCTGGGTCTGGCCGAGGCGGAGTCGCGCAGCGGCCGCCATGCCGCGGCCGACGCACGCTTCGAGGCCCTTTCGCGGCGCCTGCCGAACAACCGCGCCGTCGCCCTGACCTATGCCGGCACCTTGCTGGAGCGCAATACGGTGGAGGCGGGGAAACGCGCCCAGGCGGTATTGCGGCCGCTGGCAGGACGCTCGGCGGCCGACCCCGAATTCCAGCGCGCCTTCGCCCGTGCCAGTGAAATCGCCGGCGAGCCGATCCGCGCCGGCGAGGCCTACGCCGAGGCGGCCTTCCTGAGCGGTCGCGCCGAGCAGGCACTGGTGCAGTTGAACAGCCTGAAAAAGCGCCCGGAAGTGGACTATTACGCGCGTGCACGGATCGAGGCACGCATCGCCCGGATCACCCCGACCGTGCTGGAGCTGCACCGCCAGGGCATCCACGACCAGGTACTGGAACGCAAGTAACGCTCGCCGTAAACCGGCAACTGCGGACACATTGCTGTCTGGGCACGCTGTCAGGACATGCACCCTGGCCATGCGCCAGAAACACTGCTGTCATTGCAGTGTCACAAAATGGTGATGTACTGCGACGACGCCAAGGCCATCGACCCAGGCCATCGACCGCCACCCGCGGCCGGCCGCAGTCGGTTCCTCGCGCCCCTCCCTGTCAGCGGTGACCCGTGCACAAACGCATCCTGATTGTCGAAGACGAACCCGCCATCCGCGACATGGTCGCGTTCGCACTGAAGAAGGCCGAGTACGAGCCGATCCACGCCGGCAACGCGCTGGAGGCACAGGCCGCGATTGCCGAGCGCATCCCCGACCTGATCCTGCTGGACTGGATGCTGCCGGGCACCAGCGGGCTGGAGCTGGCCCGTCGCTGGCGCAAGGACAGCCTGACCCGCGAGACCCCGATCATCATGCTTACCGCGCGCGGCGAGGAGGACGACCGCGTCGGCGGACTGGAAGCCGGCGTTGACGATTACGTGGTCAAACCGTTCTCCGCGCGCGAACTGCTGGCCCGCATCCGCGCGGTGCTGCGGCGCTCCCGCGAGGACGACGAGGACGGCAGCATCCGCCTTGGCGGGCTGCGCATCGATGGCGCAGCGCATCGCGTGTTTGCCGAGGCCGATGGCGACGGCACGGGCGAAGAACAGGCAATCCAGGTTGGCCCGGCGGAATACCGGCTGCTGCATTTCTTCATGACCCACGCCGAGCGCGTGTACTCCCGCTCCCAACTGCTGGACCACGTCTGGGGCGGCAGTGTGTATGTGGAGGAACGCACCGTGGATGTGCATATCCGGCGCTTGCGCAAGACCCTGGAGCCCAGCGGCCTGGATCGGATGATCCAGACCGTCCGTGGTAGCGGCTACCGTTTCTCGGCCACCATCGACGCCTGAAACCCGCGGCGGACAACTGTTGGATACTTGGGCCATGACCCTGTCTGTCCGCCCCGTCTGGCTCCGTACGCTCGGCCTGTTCGCCCTTGGCCTGGCGTTGGCGGCTGCGCTTGGGCTGGCCACCGGTTACCCGTGGCAGGCCGTGGCGCTGGCGGCGTTGGCGATGCTCGGCTGGCACAGCTGGAAACTGGAACGGCTGACGCAGCGGCTGCTGCTGCGCCATCGCCCGGCGCCATCGGACGCTCCCGGCGCCTGGCGGGAGCTTGACCGGCTGCTGTACCGCGGCCAGGCCGAGATGCGCAGCCGCAAGCGTCGGTTGATCGAGATGCTGCGCGCCTACCGGGCCGCCGCCACCGCGCTGCCGGACGCGATCGTGGTGGTGGATCGCAACAGCCAGCGGATTCTGTGGTTCAACCAGCCCGGCACCCCGCTGCTGGGCCTGCGCTACCCCGACGACATCGGCGCACCGCTGGTGCAACGCCTGCAACCGCTGCCGCTCGCCCACTGGCTGGCCGCCGGCCGCCATGCCGAAACGCTGGAAGTCGGCGCCCCGGGAAACCCCGCCATCCGCTTGAACCTGCGGCTGATCCCGTACTCGGAAAACCTGTGGTTGCTGGTGGCGCGCGACGTCAGCCGGCTGCTGCACCTGGAGCAGATGCGACGCGATTTCGTCGCCAATGTCTCGCACGAGTTGCGCACGCCGCTGACCGTGATCCACGGGTATCTGGACATGATCGATCCCGGCGAACACGCGGAACTCGCACCGATGCTGGGCGAGATGCAGCGCCAGTCGCAGCGCATGGCGCAGCTGGTGGAAGACCTGCTGGTGCTGTCGCGGCTGGAGTCGCAGGACTCCCTCATGGCGGAGGAAACCGTCCCGATGGGCTGGATGCTCGACACCCTGCGACGCGAGGCGATGGCCCTGAGCCAGGGTCGGCATCGCGTGAAGGTCGAGGACAGCGCCGGCCTGGACCTGCGCGGCTCGACCCGGGAGCTGCACAGTGCGTTCTCCAATCTGGTCGGCAACGCGGTGCGCTACACGCCCGACGGCGGCGATATCATCATCCGCTTCCGCACCGGCAATGCGGATGACGGACTGATCGCCGGACGCCCCGGCGGTGCGGTGCTGGAGGTGATCGACAGCGGTCACGGTATCGCCGCCGAGCACCTGCCGCGCCTGACCGAACGCTTCTACCGTGTGTCCACCAGCCGCTCGCGCGACAGCGGCGGCACCGGCCTGGGGCTGGCGATCGTCAAGCACATCCTGCAGCGGCACCAGGCGCGGCTGGAGATCCGCAGCCAGGTCGGCCGCGGCAGCACGTTTTCCTGCCACTTCGGCGCCGAGCGGTTGCGCGCACGCAGACCCGGCGCGGCCGGCGGCACCGACCCCACTTCCAGCGAGGCACCCGCATGAACGCTCCCGCCGACCCGGCACGCAAGCCGCTGCCGCCGACGCATGTCGAACTGGAGCAGATCGCTCCCGAGCACGCCCCGCTCGACGTCGGCCTGTACAGCGACATCGCCGACAACGACCCGCTGCGCGATGCGTCGCTGTATTTCAACCGCGAACTGTCCCAGCTCGACTTCAACTTCCGCGTGCTGGCGCAGGCGCAGGATCCGCAGGTACCGCTGCTGGAGCGGCTGAAGTACCTGTGCATCAGCTGCACCAACCTGGACGAGTTCTTCGAGATCCGCGCCGGCACCCTGCAGCACGCGCAGGACCTGGGACTGGTGCCCGGCCCCGACGGCCTGTCGCCCGCCACCGTGCTGGCGCGCATCCACGACCGCGCCGCCGAACTGGTCGAGGCGCAGTACGACTGCTGGAACCGGGTGCTGCGACCCGAGCTGGACGCCAGCGGCGTGCGGGTGCTCGCCCGCGGCAACTGGAATGCACGGCAGACCCGCTGGCTGCGGGCGTACTTCCGCGACGAGGTGATGCCGGTGCTGTCGCCGCTGGGACTGGACCCGGCCCACCCGTTCCCGAAGATCCTCAACAAGTCGCTGAACATCGTGGTGGTGCTCAACGGTCGCGATGCCTTCGGCCGCAAGGGCGGGCTGGCGATCGTGCGTGCGCCGCGCTCGCTGCCGCGCATCATCCAGTTGCCGCCGAAGGTCAGCGGCGGCCCGCACGATTTCGTGTTCCTGTCGGCGGTGCTGTCCACGTTCGTCGATGAGCTGTTTCCGGGGATGGAGGTCGAGGGCGCCTACCAGTTCCGGGTCACCCGCAACTCCGAGCTGCTGGTCGACGAGGAGGAAGTCGACAACATCGCCCTGGCCCTGCGCGACGAACTGGTCGGCCGCGGCTACCTGCGCGCGGTCAGGCTGGAGATCGCCCAGAACTGTCCGGAGCCGATCGTGCGCAGCCTGCTGGACAAGTTCGACCTGCCGCCGAACGCGGTCTACCGGATCAAGGGGCCGGTCAACCTCAACCGGGTGATCCAGGTCTACGGCCTGGTCGATCGCAACGAGCTGAAATTCCCGCCCTTCCAGCCGCGTGCGCTGCCGGGCAGCGAGCACATCTTCGAGACCGTGGCCAAGGGCGACGTGCTGCTGCACCACCCCTACGACGCGTTCACCCCGGTGCTGGATCTGCTGCGCCAGGCCGCCGAGGACCCGGCCGTGCTGGCGATCAAGCAGACCCTGTACCGGTCGGGCAAGAACTCCTCGATCGTGGAGGCGCTGATCCAGGCCGCGCGCAACGGCAAGGACGTGACCGCGGTGATCGAGCTGCGCGCGCGTTTCGATGAGGAAGCCAACCTGGGCTTCGCCGATCGCCTGCAGGAGGCGGGCGTGCAGGTGGTGTACGGCGTGGTCGGCTACAAGACCCACGCCAAGATGATGCTGGTGGTGCGCCGCGAGGGCCGCAAGCTGCGTCGTTACGTCCACCTGGGCACCGGCAACTACCACGCCGGCACCGCGCGGCTGTACACCGACATCGGCCTGATCACCAGCCACCCCGAGATCGGCAATGACGTCCACCTGATCTTCCAGCAGCTCTCCGGGCTGGCCCCGTCGATGACGCTGAAGCGGCTCATGCAATCGCCGTTCACCCTGCATGCCGGCGTGCTGCAGCGGATCGAACGGGAAACCGGCAATGCGCGCGCCGGCAGGACCGGACGCATCATCGCCCGCATGAACGCCCTCAACGAGCCGCGGGTGATCCGCGCGCTCTACCAGGCCTCGCAGGCGGGCGTGCAGATCGACCTGATCGTGCGCGGCGCCTGCACCCTGCGCCCGGGCGTGGCCGGCATCAGCGACAACATCCGGGTGCGCTCGATCGTCGGCCGCTTCCTCGAACACAGCCGGGTGTACTGGTTCGCCAACGACGGCAAGCCGGAACTGTTCTGCGCCAGCGCCGACTGGCTGGAGCGCAACCTGCTGCGGCGGGTGGAAACCTGCTTCCCGGTGCTCGATCCCGAACTCGCCGCGCGTGTGTTCGAGGAGGCACTGGGCAATTACCTGGACGACAACCTCAATGCCTGGTCGCTGGGCGAGGACGGCGGCTACACCCGCGTGCCGCGTACCGAGGGCGCCACGCCGCATTCGGCACAGGCCTGCCTGTTGGCCAAACTGTGCGGATGATCGATCATGCCGCGATGATGGATCCCTCCCCGACCACCGTCCTGCCGATGCAGGACGGCGACCTGCTGGCCGCGATCGACCTGGGCTCCAACAGCTTCCACATGGTCGTCGCCCAATACCTGCTCGGCCAGCTGCGGGTGATCGACCGCCTGCGCGAGACCATCCGTCTGGCCGAAGGCCTGGATGCGCGCGGCGGATTGTCGGCGGAAGCCCGCCAGCGCGCCTACGAGTGCCTGGCGCGGTTCGGCCAGCGCATCCGCGGCATTCCACCGCAGCGCGTGCGCGCCATCGCGACCAACACCGTGCGCCGGCTGGCCGCGCCGCAGGCGTTCCTGATGCCGGCGGAAAGCGCGCTGGGCCACGCGATCGAAGTCGTCGCCGGCCGCGAGGAGGCGCGCCTGATCTATCTCGGCGTCGCCCATGCACAACCGTCCAAGCGCGACCGGCTGCGGCTGGTGCTCGATATCGGCGGCGGCTCCACCGAGTGCATCATCGGCAGCGGCTTCGAGGCGATCGAGCGCGAGAGCCTGCAACTGGGCTGCATCGCCACCAGCCGCCGGTTCTTCAGCGACGGCAGGATCACCCCCCGGCGCTGGCGCGACGCGCGGACCGAGGTCACCGCCGAGTTCCAGCAGTTCGCCGCCCGTTACCGCGAGCTGGGCTGGGACGATGCGATCGGCACGTCCGGCACCAACAAGGCGATCGGCGACATCTGCGCGGCGATGAAGCTGACCAAGGGCTCGGTCCTGGCCGACGCCATTCCGCAGGTGCGCGACCGGTTGCTGCAGGCCTCGCGGATCGAGGCGATCGACCTGCCGGGCCTGTCCGCCGAGCGCCGCCCGGTGATCGCCGGCGGGCTGCTGGTGCTGGAGGCGGCGTTCGACGCGCTGGGCCTGCAGCGCATGGCCGTCAGCAAGGCGGCGCTGCGTGAAGGCGTGCTCCACGACATGCTCGAACGCGGCGGCGACGACGATCCCCGCGATGCGTCGGTGACCGCGCTGATGAAACGCTACGGTACCGACACCGCCC
>DASTUE010000114.1:0-9853 GCA_035759805.1 Lysobacter sp.
GGTCACCGTGGCCGCCGCACCGGTCGTGGCCGACGTGCCGGCCGAGGCAGCGGAGCCCGCGTCGACCGCCGAACTGGCCCCCACCGAAGCCGAACTCGACTTCGCCGCCATCTACGGCACCCAGGGCTACAACCCGGTTGCCGACCCCAGCCTGCCGGCCCCGGTGGAACTGCCGGAAAGCTACGACCCGTGGGAGCCGCTCAACCGCCGCGTCCACAGCTTCAACAACGTGGTCGACACCTACGTGGCCAGCCCGCTGGCGCACGCCTACGCCGAGGCGGTGCCGCGCCCGGTGCGCCTGGGCGTGCGCAACTTCTTCAGCAACCTGGGCCAGCCGGTCAACGCGCTGAACTCGCTGCTGCAGGGCAAGCCGAAGGAAGCCGGACAGGCGCTCGCGCGGTTCCTGCTCAACACCACGCTGGGGATCGGCGGCATCTTCGACCCGGCCACCGACGCCAACCTGCCGCGCAGCAACGAGGACTTCGGCCAGACCCTGGGCAAGTGGGGCTGGCGCAAGTCGCGGTACGTGGAGTTGCCGCTGTTCGGCCCACGCACCGTGCGCGACGTGTTCGGCCTGATCGGCGATGCGCCGCTGTCGCCGCTGCGCCAGGTCGAGGAGGATACCGTCCGGGTCTTCGCACAGGGCCTGCAACTGGTGGACGTGCGCACCCAGTTGTTCGCGGTCGACAGCATGCGCGAGGGCGCCACCGACGATTACGCGCTGGTACGCGACGCCTGGCTGCAGCGCCGCAACTACCAGATCGCCGGCGACGAACTGCCCGAGGACGAATCGCTGCCCGACTACCTGCGCGAGGACATCAGCAACCCGACCGTCCCGGTGGACGCGCTGCCGGTGCTGCCGGGCGGGAACTAGGCCGGGTCATCCCCGTCGTGCCGGGATTCGTCGGCCCCCTGGCCGGGAGCCGCCAACGCCACCACCTCCGCCTCCAGTTCCGCTGCAATCACGCGCTTGCCCTTGACGCCGAGTTCGCTGAGCCGGCGCGCCCTCGGGATCACCGCCTGGCTCGACTCGCTCAGGCGGTTGCGTGCGGAGTCGAACCGCGCCTTGGCCTCCTCCAGGCGCTTGCCCACCTGGTCGAAGTCGCCCAGGAACGCAGTCAACGCATCCAGCACCTTGCCGCCCGCTTCGCCGATCTGCAGCACCCGGCGTTGCATCGTGTCCCGCGTCCACAGCCGGTCGATCACCCGCAGCATGGCCATCAACGTGTTCGGTGACGCAAACACGATGCCGCGTTCGAAGGCGAAGTTCTGCAGCGCGGGATCGGTTCCCAGGGCTGCGGACAAGGCGCCCTCGATCGGCACGAAGGCAACGGTCACCTCGAGCGCGCCTTCACCGATGGCCTTGGGGTAGTTGCGGTCGGCGAGGTCGCGGACATGCCGGCGCAGGCCCTCGCAATGGCGCTGCAAGGCGATGCCGTGCAGCTCCGGCGTGTCCACGGAGTTCATCGCGTCCTGCCAGGCCACCAGGTTGACCTTGCTGTCGACCACCACCCGCCGTTCGTCCGGCAGCTGGACGACGACGTCGGGCCGGAGGCGGCGTCCGTCCTCGTCCGTCGTGGATTGCTGCCGCTCGTAGTGCACGCCCTCCACCAGTCCGGAACTGCGCAGCACACTCTCCAGCATCAGCTCGCCCCAGTCACCGCGGACCCTCGCGTTGCCGCGCAGCGCCTGGGTCAGGGCCGTGGTCTTGGCCGCCATGTCCTGGTTGAGCGTCTTCAACTCGTTGACCACGCCAGCCAGCGACGCGCGCTCCTTGGCCTCTTCGGAGTAGAGCATGTCGACACGCTCGCGAAACTCGCCAATCCGCTCCGCGAACGGCTTCAACAAGGCCTCGAAGCCGTTGCGGCCCTGTTCGGTTGCTGCGCGGACCTCCTTCTCGAACTGTTCGCCACGCTGCTGGAACGCCTTGCCGGCCTGCTCGGCGAAGATCGCGGAAAGGCGCGTCTGCGCCTCGTCCACATAACGCTTCATCTCCGCCTGCGCGGCGCGTGCGTGCTCGAGGTTCGCGGTTGCCTGTGCGTGCTCGTGGCGCAAGGATTGCAGGCTCGCACGCAGTTGGTCGCGTTCGTCGACCAGTGCCGAGTGGCCGGTTTCAAGCGATGCCAGCCGCCCCCTGAGCTGCCCGCTTTCCTCGGCCAGCCGGCGCGCGGATTCGCGCTCGGCCTGCAACTCGACGGTCGCCTGGCTACCCCGGCGCAGCAACACGACCAGCAACACGATTGCGATCGCAACGGCGAGGCCCACGGCAGCCAGCAGCAGGAGCAGTAGGGTGGAGTCGGCCATGGCGCCAGTTTATCCCCGTTGGTCCCATGTGATGAGACCGCCCCGGCCCGTCATCGCGCGCATACCGCCACCCGCCTAGCATTGCCCCCATGGACAGCGCCCAATATCAATCGCTGCCTCGGTTCCGGCGATACAGCAACAAGCGCGGGCATTCGGCCGTCACCGAGTACGCGGCGCTTGCCAAGTCGATCGCGGTCAAGTTCGCCGACGGCGCGATCTACCTCTACGACATGGACTGCCCCGGGCCGCAGCACGTGGAACGGATGAAGGAACTGGCCCAGGCCGGCGAAGGGCTGTACAGCTACATCAGCCGCCGGGTCGGCCGCCGCTACGCCAGCCAGCTCGACGAGCCGCCGCGAGCGTCCCGCCACGAGCCCTACTCCACCCGGCAGAACACCGCCTTCAGGTAGCGCGATTCGGGCACGTGCGCCAGGAACGGATGGTCGGCGCCGGCACCTGCGACCTTCAGCACCTGCACGTTGCGGCCACCGTAGAAGGCGGCGCGCCGCAGCATGCCCAGGAACTCGTCCTCGCTGACCAGGCCGGTGCACGAGAACGTCGCCAGCAGCCCGCCGGGCGCGACCACCCCCAGCGCCAGCTTGTTCATGTCCAGGTACTTCTTCAGCGCCGGGATCACCTGGTCGCGGTCGCGGGTCATCTTCGCCGGATCCAGGACCACCACGTCGTACTGGTCGCCGCGCGCGGCGGCGTCGCGCAGCCACGGGAAGATGTCGGCCTGCACGAACCGGGGCTTGATGCCGGTGACGAACGGCATGTTCAACTTCGCGTTGCCGCGCGCGATCTCCAGCACCGCCTCGTCGATGTCCACGCCGGTGACCTCGGCCGCGCCGCGCACCGCCGCGTAGACGCCGAAGCCGCCGGTGTTGCAGCACAGGTCGAGCACCCGCTTGCCTTCGACGTGGGCCGACAGCCACTGCCGGTTTTCGCGCTGGTCGGCGAAGAACCCGGTCTTGTGCGCGCCGGCCGGGTCGGCGCGGAAGCGGATGCCGTGTTCGGTGATGATCGCCGGCGCCGCCGGCTCGGTGCCGCGAAAGTCGAACGACTCCTGCTTCTGCACGTGTTCGTCGGCGAACGCGTGGAAACGGCAGCCCGGGAACTGCGCGCGCAGCGCGTCGTAGATCCATTCGCGGTGGCGGAACATGCCGGCGCTGAAGAACTCCACCACCAGCAGGTCGTCGTAGCGGTCGACCACCAGGCCGGACAGCCCGTCGCCTTCCGAATGCACCACCCGCCAGGCGTTGCTTAGGTCGTCGAGCTGCAGCAGGCCGCGCCGCAGCGACACCGCGGCCGCGATCTTGCGAGCGAACCAGGCCTGGTCGACGTCCACCGCCTGGTCGTTCTCCAGGATCCGCAATGCAATGCGCGAGTGGCCGTTGTAGAAGCCGCGGCCGATCCACTCGCCTTCGGTCCCGACGATGTCGACGATGGTCCCGGGTTTCGGCCGCTGCGCCGGCTTCTCGACCAGCTTCTGGAAGATCCACGGGTGGGCCGAGCGCCAGGGATTGCGCAGCCGGATGACGGGATTGGACTGGTTCATGCGCGCATTATCGCCCTTGCCTTTGATCCTCCGGAGCCCATCTAGCTGGCATGGACCTGCCGACCCACGACTCCCCGCCCGATCCCGTGGCCCAGCGCCGGGCCGATGCCGGCCGCGTGTGGCGGGCGTTCAACGCCAGCCTGGCGTTCGTGCTGTTGCTGCTGGTGGTGTTCGCCGCGCAGCACGCATTCGACTGGCGGCCGTGGGCGGTGGCGCCGCACAGCCTCGCCGGGTTGAAGGGCATCGTCGGCGCGCCGCTGTTGCACGGCTCCCCGGAACACGTGGGCGCCAACGCGATCTCGTTGCTGATGCTCGGCACCCTGGCGGGCATCGTCTATCCGCGTGCCACCGTGCGCGCGCTGCCGCTGCTGTGGCTCGGCTCGGGCCTCGGCGCGTGGCTGCTGGGCGACCCGGGAAGCGTGCACCTCGGCGCCAGCGGGCTGACCCATGGCCTGGGCTTCCTGGTGTTCGCGCTGGGCCTGCTGCGGCGCGATCGCGCCGCGGTCGCGGCCGGGATGATCGCGTTCATGTTCTATGGCGGGATGCTGCTGACGGTGCTGCCGCGCGAGCCGGGCATCTCCTGGCAGGCGCACCTGGGCGGCGCGCTGGCCGGGTTGCTGGCGGCCTGGCTGTTCCGCCGCAGCGACCCGGTGCCGCCGCGCAAGCGCTACAGCTGGGAGATCGAGGAAGAGCTCGCCGCCGAACAGGCCGGCCGCGACCTGGCCCAGTTCGAACCGCCCTCGCCCGACGACGTCCCGGTGCTGTGGCAGCGGGACGCCCGCCCGGAGCGCCGCACGGTGCTGCCATTCCGGCGGCGCCGGGATTGAGCCGCCCCGACGCTACTTGCCCAGCGCGTCGTGGTGCAGGATCGCGTTGAACACCAGGGGATAGCTGCCGATGGTGCCGCCGCGCCAGATCGGATTGATCGCGAACAGCAGCACGTTGCCGTTGCCGTAACGCGCATTGACCACCGCGGCGCGCCCCGCCATCTCGCTGCCGCCGTCGAGCAGGCCCGACACCAGCAGTTCGTCGGCGTCGGCGAAGCGCAGCACCACCTGCGGCCGCAGCGCCGGGGGGATCACCCACGGGTTGTTGCGCGCCTGTTCCTCGTTCAGCGCGGGCGCTTCCCAGGGCTCCGCCTCCGGCAGCGGCGCGGCGGCGACGAACGGCCGGCCCTGCGGCACGTCCACGTCCTGCTTGCCGCCGCGGCCTGTGGGCCGCTCGTAGTTGCCGGCGATGGCGAGGCTGCCGTGCCTGCGTCCCTGCGCGCCCGGCGAAGCGACGTTGGAGACCTGGAACGACAGTCCCTCCGCGCTGTAGACCGCCAGGTCGTCGCTGTCGTAGCCATCTGCGACCGGGTGGTCGCGATCGACGAACTTTGCCTGAAGCACGCTGCCGACGACCTTCAGGTCCTCGGTGGGCGTGACCAGGACGCCGGGGGCCAGGCCGACGTCGATCGCGAACACCGCGCTGTCCTCCGCCGCCACCAGCAACCCGCCCTCGCGCACGAACTTGCGCAGATTGGCCACGCCGGTCTCGCCCATGCCCGGGCGAGTGTCGTCGGTCGCGTCGATGCGGCCCAGGTTCGGCGTCAGCTCGGTGGTCTTCCACGGAAGCGCGTTGCCCCACATCGGCAGGCCGTCGATGATCTGCCGCGTGTTGCCGCGACCCACCGGCGCGAACAGGATCACGTCGTACTTCGCGCGCAGGTCGGGGTCGCGGGTGATGTCCTGGGTGCTGATGTAGGCGTACGGCACCTGCATCCGGTCCAGCTCCATCCGCCACCAGCCCTCGGTCTGGGTGCTCAGCCAGGTGTGCATCAACGCGATGCGCGGCAGCGGCTTGCCGGCGTTGGGCACGTCGACGCTCGCCAGGCCCTGCGGAACGGCGACCGGATCGTCGATGCGCTCCATCGGCGCGTCGAGGATCGCGGTGTCGGTCACCCGCGCGACCTGCACGTCGAACAGGTCGCCCATCGACCAGCCAGTGTCGTCGTACGGGTTGTCGTATTTGTCCTTCGGCGACCAGTACTGGCGGTCGAGCAGGGTATCGGCGATCCGCGAGTAAGGCTGGTCCATCCGCACCACGTAACTGCCGGCGGGGAACCGGCGCTTGCCGGCGGCGTCGCCGGTCTCCTTGCCGGTTTCGTTGCGTCGTTCCGGTTCGTCCACCGTTGCCGCCGCGGCCAAGCGGCTGACCTCGACGTGCTGCAGTTGCATGATCCGCAACAGCCGCGCCTGCGCACCGCTGCGCTTCTCGCCCGCGGGGAACACGTAGGCGGCCGGCCCCGCTTCGCGCGGCTTCTCGATCGAACGCTTGCTCTTGGCGTAGAAGTTGCGCAGGAACATCGGGCCGTTGCCGGCGAAGTAATGCAACGCGGACAGCAACGCCGTCTGCTGGTAGTTGTTGTTGTTGCGGGCCGACCACAGCACCTCCGGCCACGGCGGGTTGGGCCGGTACCAGGTGCGCGAATACTGGTCCGGCCGCAGGATGCGCCTGACCGTGTCGGCGCCGTCGTTGCCGTAGGTTTCGTACAGCCGGCTGATGCCGTTGTGGGTGGCCGCCATGAACATCAGGTAGCCGGGGCTCCAGGCGTCGAACTCGCCATGCGTCCACACCCCCGGCATGCCCATCTTCGTGAGCTGCTGGACGTTGTCCCAGCCCAGCTGCTGCCATTCGCCGACCAGGATCGGATCGATCCAGGCGTTGTACGGGCCGGTGCCGATGGTGTTGTCGTACAGGAACGCGTACGACTCGTGCAGGTCGTGGATCACCTGCGCGCCCTGGCCGATGTAGGTGTCGAGCACGGCGCGGCTGAGGTTGAGCGTCAATCCCATCGCGTCGCGGTTGTTGTCGTGGGCCACGTAATGGCCCCAGTACGCGAGCGACGGGTAGTTCTTCCCGGGATTGGCGAGATGCCAGTTGTAGACGTCGACCTTGCGGTCGCGTCCATCGACCTCGACCACCGGCGTGATCAGGGTGATGACCCCGGCGCGGATCTCGCGGATGTACGGCGCCTCGTCCACCGCCAGCCGGTAGCCGAGCTCCATCAGCGCGGTCGGCGAGCCGGTTTCGGTCGAATGCAGGGCGCCGGTGATGTAGTAGACCGGGGTCGACTGCTCGATCAGCGCCGCGGCGCGCGCATCGTCCATGCCGATCCGGCGCGGATCGGCCAACTCCCGGAGGCGCGCGGCGTTGGCGTCGAGTCCGGCGATGAGCGCTTCGTCGGCGATCGCGACCGCGATCATCTCGCGCCCTTCCTCGCTCTCGCCGATGCGGATCACGCGCACCCGCGGGCTGGCCTTCTCCAGCTCGCGGAAGTAGCGGTGCACGTCGGCGCTGTAGGGCAGCCAGCCTTCCGCGCCGGCGATCCGGCCGAATATCTCGAGCGGCGTGGGCACGCTGTCCGAGGCGGGGAGGTAATCGGTGAGCGGCGAGTTGAGCGCGGGGTCGGTGGTGTATTCCGCGATCAGCGCGGTATACGCCTGGTCGATCGCCTGCCCCGGCGCGCGTTCATGATTGCCCGCGACGACCGGCATGGCCAGCAGCAACCCACACAACGACATGCACAGTCCACGCACGGCCATTCCCCCATTGTTGGATGTCATCGCCATTGTTCCGCCCCCCCTCATGCAAGACGAACCGGCGCGCCGCTGCCCCCATCGCCGATCGGACGGGGACGCCGCCGCCCGTTGCGCGCCGCGGCGGGTAAAGTGGACAATCGCACGAAACCGGAGATCTGCCATGTTCGCCACTCCGCGCCGCGTCGAGAACCTGCAGACCGACAAGGGCAAGGTACCGGTGTATGCCACCGGTGTCGTGGAGCAGCCCTGGGACGATTATTCGGCCGACGACCACGCCACGTGGGCGACCCTGTACGCGCGCCAGCGCAAGTTGCTGGTCGGCCGTGCCAGCGAAGCGTTCCTCGCCGCGCAGGACGCAATGGGCATGACCCCCGATCGCATTCCCAGGTTCTCCGCCCTCAACAAGGTGCTGCGCGATGCCACCGGCTGGACGCTGGTCGGCGTGGAAGGGCTGCTGCCGGAACTGGACTTCTTCGACCATCTGGCCAACCGCCGCTTCCCGGTGACCTGGTGGATCCGTCGCCCCGACCAGGTCGACTACATCGAGGAACCGGACCTGTTCCACGATTTGTTCGGCCACGTGCCGCTGTTGATGAATCCGGTCTTCGCCGACTACATGGAAGCCTACGGGCGCGGCGGCGTGAAGGCGCACGGGATCGGCGCCGAGGCGCTGCAGTTCCTCACCCGGCTGTACTGGTACACGGTGGAGTTCGGGCTGATCCGCGAGCGCAACGGCTTGCGCATCTACGGCAGCGGCATCGTCTCTTCGAGCGGCGAGAGCGTGCACAGCCTGGAAAGCGACGCGCCCAACCGGATCGGGTTCGACCTGGAGCGGATCATGCGCACCCGCTACCGGATCGACACCTACCAGAAGACCTATTTCGTGATCGACAGCTTCGAGCAGTTGATGCAGGCGACCGAGCCGGACTTCGCACCGATCTACGCGAAGCTGGCCATGCAGGAGTCGCTGCCCGCCGGCAGCGTGCTCGACACCGACAAGGTCTACCACCGCGGCACCGGCGAAGGCTGGGAACAAGGCGGCGACGTGTAGCAGCGGCGCTGGCGCCGCGATGGCTTGTCCGGGGTGGCGCGAATCGCGGCGCGAGCGCCGCTCCCACATTTCCTTCACCGCCCTGAATCCATGATTCGCTGAATCAGCCGGTGCGACCCAAGCGCGCCAGAGTGACTGCCATGGACATTGCCGCCGATGAACTGTTGCTTGAACTGGAACGTGTCGAACTGACCCTCGACGAAGCCGCGCGCCGCGCCGGCACCGGTGGCGATCCCGATTTCGAACGCCGGCTCGGCGCGCACCTGCGGAGCCTGCGCAGCATGCTCGAACCGGACCACGCCGCGGTCGCCGCCGACGCCATGGAAGCGGCCGAACGCGCGATGCACGCGGCCGATCCCGAAGCCCCCTTGCTGATGTTGCGCATCTGCCGCGACAACCTGGCCGCGCTGATCCGCAGGCTGGCCGCAACGAGGCTGCGCCCGGCCGCCTGAGCCGCTGCAAAGCACCCGTGGCTGGGCGACAATGGCGCATTCACCCAGTTGCGGATGCGCCATGACCGGTAACGACGACGGCAAGCCCTGTTCACTGACGCGTTTCCTGATCGAGGAACAGCGCGCCGGCCGGATCCAACCCGATCTGCGGCTGCTGGTCGAAGTGGTGGCGCGTGCCTGCAAGCGGATTTCCATCGCCGTCGGCAAGGGCGCGCTGGGCGGCGTGCTCGGCGACGCCGGGGGACCGGGCGGCGCCAGCATCAACGTCCAGGGCGAGGCCCAGAAAAAGCTCGACGTCATCAGCAACGAGATCCTGCTCGAGGCCAACGCCTGGGGCGGCCACCTCGCCGGCCTGGCCTCCGAGGAGATGGACCATTCGCAGCCGATCCCCGACGTGTATCCGCGCGGCAACTACCTGTTGCTGTTCGACCCGCTCGACGGTTCCAGCAACATCGACGTCAACATCTCGGTCGGCACCATCTTCTCGGTGCTGCGCTGCCCGGAGGGCGTGACCGAGCCGGAGGACGAACACTACCTGCAGCCCGGCACCGCGCAGGTCGCCGCCGGCTACTGCACCTACGGCCCGAGCACGATGCTGGTGCTGACGGTCGGCAACGGCACCCACGCCTTTACCCTGGACCGCGAGATCGGCGGCTTCATCCTGACCACGCGCGGCATGCGGATCCCGGAGGAAACCAGGGAATTCGCGGTCAACATGTCCAACCAGCGGTTCTGGGAAGCGCCGATGCAGCGCTACATCGGCGACCTGCTGTCCGGCAGCGAGGGTCCGCGCGGCAAGGACTTCAACATGCGCTGGGTGGCGAGCATGGTGGCCGACGTGCATCGCATCCTCAGCCGCGGCGGCATCTTCATCTACCCGTGGGACCGCAAGGAACCCGGCAAG
>DASTUE010000115.1:0-5934 GCA_035759805.1 Lysobacter sp.
AGGCGGCTTGCGCGGCACTGCCGCGCGCCTGCGCGAACGGCCGGCGCGCTGCGCCGGACCGGACCGGGCCGCGGAGCGGGCCGCCCGAACCGGGCAGCAAGCACCCCGGCAGGGCGACGCTCCAGCCGAGGCCATTGAAGCCGCTGTTGCTGTTGCTGTTGAACCCGCACTCCGCTTCAAGGTTGCCGATGTCGCCACCACCAACGAGGGCGACATCGGTGTCGACCTACTCCACCGGCAGGTTCATTTCCTTCAGCAGATGCGGTGCCGGATACACCTTCGCCATCAGCCAGCGCAGGTACCGCGCGTCGACGTGGATCGCGCGCTTGTAGCGCGGGTCGAACATCCAGCTGGCGCTGACCGCCTCCCAGTTGCTGTCGAAGTTCAGGCCGATCAGCTTGCCGTTCGCATCCATCACCGGCGAACCGGAATTGCCACCGGTGGTGTCCAGGTTGGTCATGAAGTTGACCGTCTGCGTGCCCAGCACCGGGTCGATGCTGCTGCCGAAATCGCCCTTGGCAATCGCCTCGCGCAACGGCTTGGGCGCATCGAACGGCTCCTCGCCGGTGTGCTTCTCCATGATTCCCTGCACGGTCGTCAGCGGCGTGTAGTGCACACCGTCGCGCGGGGCCAGCGAGCTGACCTTGCCGTAGCTCACCCGCAGGGTGGAGTTGGCGTCCGGGTACACCGCCTGCCCCTGCGACTCGCGGTAGCCGATCAGTGCGCGCATGTAGGCCGGGCGCAGGCGCAGCAGTTCGCCATCCTGTTCCTTGTCGGCATCCTCGATCCGCAGTTGCGCCGGCAGCAGCGTCGCCGCCGCCTGCATCAACGGGTCGGTCGAGGCGGCCAGCTCGGCCGGCGATGCAGCCAGCAGGTGCAGCCGTTCGGCTTCCGCGCCCAACCCGGTGCCGGCATACAGCGCATCCAGCGCCGCCGTCGCCTGGGCAGCGTCGGTGCCGAACACCGCATCCAGTTCGGGGATACGTTGCGTTGCCGGCAACTGGCGGTAGCGCGCCAGCAACCCGGCCAGCACGGCCTTCTCCACGGCCGGGTCGTAGCGGCGCTGCACCTGCTTCAACGACGCTTCGATCAAGGCCTCGTCGCGTTGCTGGTAGCCGCTTTCGCGCTGCGCGTCCGGCTTGCTGCGCTCGATGGCCAGGCGCTGCAGCTGCATCGCGCTCTTCAGCAACTGGGTCTGGCTGCGCATGGTGGCGAACAACTGGTCGCGCTCGCGGGTCGCGTGCGATTGGGCGATCACCGCCTGGACGGCGTCGATGTCGCGCCGGGTGTCGGCCGCGGCGGGCTGCTTCGACAACCACGCCAGCATCGCCGCCTCGTCCCGCTGCCGAACCCCCACCGCATCGCTGCGACGCAGGCCGTCCAGTTCACCCTGGGCGCGCTTGAGGTTGTTTTTCAGGCTCGCGACCTGCGAGGCGTACAGCACGTCGGCCTCGGCATTGCCCGCCGTGGCGCGGGCGATGGTGGCCAGCAGTGAGCCGAACAGGTCGACGCGCGCCGGCAACTGAGTCCCGACCTGGTCGGCGAACTCCGCCGCCGTGCGGTGGCGGAAGGTGCGGCCCGGGTAGCCGGCCAGCATCGCGAAATCGCCTTCGGCGACCGGATCGGTGGACACCTCGAGGAAGGCCTTCGGCTGGTACGGCACGTTGTCGGTCGCGAACGCGGCCGGCTTGCCGTCCTGGCCCACATAGGCGCGGTAGAACGCGAAGTCGCCGCTGTGGCGCGGCCACATGAAGTTGTCGATCTCGCCGCCATAGCCGCCGATCGACTCCGGCGGCGCGTACACCAGCCGGATGTCCTTCAGTTCCAGCTGCTTGATCAGGTAGAAATCGGTGCCGTAGTACATGTTGGCGACGCTGCAGCGGACGCCGGCTTCCTGCTCGCATTCGGCCACCGCCGCCTTGCTGGCTGCATCGACGGCCTCGTAATACGCGCGACCGGTCTTGCCGCGCGCATCCGTCAGAATCCGGTCGGTGATGCGGTCGAAGGCCGTGGTCACCAGCACGCGTGCGGCCGGCCCGGCGGAGACTTCCTGCGCGCGCGTGTCGGCGATGAAGCCGTTGGCCAGCAGGTTGTCCTTCGCGGTGGAATTGAGCTGGATCGCGCCGTACGCGCAGTGGTGGTTGGTGACCACCAGGCCTTCGGGCGAGACGAAGCTCGCCGTGCAGCCGCCCAGCGACACCACCGCGCTCATCGGCGGACGGGTCAGGTCGGCCAGCGCGGCCGGATCGCCCTGGTAGCCCGCGGCCGCCAGTTGCTCGGCGATCTGCGGCAGTTGCGAGGGCATCCACATGCCCTCGTCGGCCTTGGCGCCGAACGCGAGTCCGGCAGCGGATGCCAGCAACGCAATGCGCAGGGCCATGGTCAAACCTCGGTTGTGCTCAGTCATGTGGCAGCCCCATCTCCTGCAGCAGGCGTTCGGCGTGGTCGACCTCGTCCATCACCCAGCGCATGTAGCGGGTGTCGACGTGGATCGAACGGGTCAGTTCCGGGTTGAAGATCCAGCCGGCGTTGAGGCTTTCGTAGTTGCCGTCGAACAGCAGGCCGACCAGTTCACCCTTGGCGTTCAGCGTCGGCGAACCGGAGTTGCCGCCGGTCGTGTCGACGTCGCTGAGGAAGTTCACCGGCACGTCGCCCAGCGAGTCCATCCGGTACTGCGCGCCCTTGCCGGCGACGATCGCGTCCATCTCCGCCTTGGGCGTAATGAAGGGCTCGACGCCAGTGGTCTTGGCGACGATGCCGGCCAGCGTGGTGAACGGCGTCATCCGCACGCCGTCGCGCGGCGAATAGCCGTTGACGGTGCCGAAGGTGATCCGCAGCGAGCTGTTGGCATCGGGATAGACCGGCTTGCCCTGCGCCTTGTTGAAATCGATCATCGCCTGCATGTACTGCGGCCGCAGTGCGGAGATCCGGCCGCTGCGCGCCTCGTTGTCCGCCTGCTGGCGCAGGATCACCGGCATCATCGCCACCGCGAACGCCAATGCGCTGTCGTCGGCGGACTGGATCGCCGCCTGGTCGGCCTGCAGCCACTGCAGCCGCTTGGCGGCATCGCCCAGTTGGGTGCCGGCGTACAGCGCATCCAGACGTGCGTCCAGATCCGGAATGACCGTGTCGTGCGGACCGATGCCGAGCCAGGCATCCAGCTCCGGCACGCGCTCGGCGGCCGGCACCTGGCTGGCGTAACGCTGCAGGCGCAGCGCCATCAATGCCTGGTCGACCCTGGCGTCGTAACGCTTGTCGAAGGCCTCCATCGCCCCCTTGATGCGCGGGGCGTCGCGGTCCTGGTAACCGACCTCGCGCTCCGGATCCGGCTTCACCTGCTCGATCGCATTGCGGTACAGACGCACCGCGGTGCCGGCCAGGCCACCGTTGACCACGTTGCCGAACCACAGGTCGCGCTCGCGCGTGACGCGGTCGGCGGCCAGTTCGCGCTCGAGCTCGGCGATCGCGGCGGTGGCCGACTTGCCGTCGGCGCCACGACCCGCCAGCCAGGCCTTCAGCTCGTCTTCGCGGGCGCGCTTCATGCCGACCGGGTCGCTCATCCGCGCAAAGCCGTCGAGGTTGCCCTGGTACAGCTTGAGCACGTTGTTGTAGCTGGCCACGGTGGAGGCGTACTTGAGCGCGGCGGCCTTGTCCTGGGCCGTGGTGCGCGCGATCGTCTCCAGCGAGTCGCGGAAATACTTCACCATCACCGGGTAACGCCAGTCGATGGCTTCCTTCACCTCGTCGGGCAGGCGATAGCGGTTGGTCGAACCCGGGTAGCCGGTGACCATCACGTAATCGCCTTCGACCAGCGGCTCCTGCGACACCGTCAGCCAGCTCGCGGGCTGGAAGGGCACGTTGTCCTTCGCGTACGCCGCCGGCTTGCCGTCCTTGCCGACGTAGGCGCGGTAGAACGCGAAGTCGCCGGTGTGGCGCGGCCATTCGAAGTTGTCCTCGTCGCCACCGAACTTGCCGATCGCATCCGACGGCGCATACACCAGCCGCACGTCGCGGATCTCCAGCTGCCGGATCAGCGAGAACTGCAGGCCGCCGTTGAAGTTGTAGACGTTGCAACGCAGGCCGCCGGGCTGCTCGCAGTCGGCCACCAGCGCCTTGCTGCGGGCATCGATCGCGTCGTAACGCGCCTTGCCGTCCAGCGCCGCCAGCCCGTCGGTGATCGCGGGCGTGACGTCGCGGATGTCCTGGGTGACGTAGACGCGCGCGTTCGGCTCGGCCGGCAGCTCGTCGGAAAAGCTGCCCGCGACAAAGCCATTGGCCAGCAGGTCGCGCTGCGGGGTCGAGTTGTACTGGATCGCGCCGTAGGCGCAATGGTGGTTGGTCACCACCAGCCCCTGCGGGGACACGAAGCTGGCGGTGCAGCCGCCGAGGCTGATCACGGCATCCAGCGGCTTGCCGGCCAGGTTCGACAGCGCGGCGGGATCCATCTGCAGGCCCCGCGCCTTGAGCTGTGCGGCAAGCTCGGGCATCTGGCTGGGCTGCCACATGCCTTCGTCGGCACAGACAGCGGTGGACACGAGCGCGGCGATCAACGCCACGGGCAGGATTCGAAGGTTCACGGTGGCCCCGGTATGCATGGTCGAATCCCCGACCATAGGCAAACGGTGGCGGAGTCGGCAACCGCCAACGGTCATGCCACGGCGCCGCGACGGCACGGCGGTACAATTGGCGCCTCATTCGCCCGTCCCCGCCAGGCTCGAAATGTCCGATACCACCGCGCAAACATCCACCACATCGATTCCGCAGACCATGAAGGCGCTGGTCAAGCGCGAAGCCGCCAAGGGCATCTGGATGGAGCAGGTGCCGGTGCCGCAGGCCGGTGCGAACGAGGTGCTGATCAAGCTGGAGAAGACCGCGATCTGCGGCACCGACCTGCACATCTACCTGTGGGATGAGTGGAGCCAGCGCACGATCAAGCCCGGCCTGGTCATCGGCCACGAGTTCGTCGGCCGGATCGTGCAGATCGGCCCCGGCGTGACCGGCTACACCGTCGGCCAGCGCGTCTCGGCCGAGGGCCACATCGTCTGCGGCCACTGCCGCAACTGCCGCGGCGGCCGCCAGCACCTGTGCCCCAACACCGTCGGCATCGGCGTCAACCGCAACGGCGCGTTCGCCGAATACATCGTGATGCCGGCGACCAACCTGTGGCCGATCCCGGACCAGATCCCGAGCGAGCTGGCCGCGTTCTTCGATCCCTACGGCAACGCCGCGCATTGCGCGCTGGAATTCGATGTCGTCGGCGAGGACGTGCTGATCACCGGCGCCGGCCCGATCGGCATCATCGCCGCCGGCATCTGCAAACACATCGGCGCGCGCAACGTGGTGGTCACCGACGTCAACGACTATCGGCTCAAGCTCGCCGCCGACATGGGCGCGACCCGCGTGGTCAACGTCGCCAACACCTCGCTGAAGGACGTGATGAAGGACCTCCACATGGAGGGTTTCGACGTCGGCCTGGAGATGAGCGGCAACCCGCGCGCGTTCAACGACATGCTCGACTGCATGTACCACGGCGGCAAGATCGCGATGCTGGGGATCATGCCGCAGGGTGCGGGCGCCGACTGGGACAAGATCATCTTCAAGGGCCTCACCCTGCACGGCATGTACGGCCGCAAGATGTACGAGACCTGGTACAAGATGACCCAGCTCGTGCTGGGCGGCTTCCCGCTGGGCAAGGCCCTGACCCACCAGTTGCCGATCGACGAATTCCAGCAGGGCTTCGACCTGATGGAGGCCGGCCGGTCCGGCAAGATCGTGTTGAGCTGGGTGAGCTGACGCGTCTGCGAACGCCCGGCCAGGGATGGCCGCGACACGACGGCTTCCGCGACCTGTCCCGACAACACGTCGCGGCTGAAGCCGCTCCTACAACGCACCTGCAAGGTCGCCCCTACACAGTGGAGACATGAAATGTCCCTT
>DASTUE010000116.1:0-13389 GCA_035759805.1 Lysobacter sp.
GGTGTTCCGATCACCAAGCGAATATCGTGGAGCGACTGATCGGGATACCCGGCAGGCACTGCCCGCGTAAATCGGCGCTTCACTGTTGGAAGCCGTTGTGCCCGCGCAACTCCACGTCGGCGCGCCTGCCCACACCCGTGCCGGAAGTTACAGGTCGCTGCTGTGGCTACCGGGCTAAAATCGCCGATTGATCCTCGGGCAGGAGTAGGTGCATGCGTTATTCGATGTTGGCCGCCGCCATCGCGCTGGCGGGTGTCACGGGTTCGGCGACGGCCGGCGAAGGAATGTGGGTCCCCCAGCAATTGCCGCAGATCGCCGCTGCGCTGGACAAAGCCGGACTGGAACTGCCGCCCGAACAACTGGCGAACCTGACCGGCGACCCGATGGGCGCGGTGGTGTCGCTGGGCGGATGCACCGCCAGTTTCGTATCGCCGCAGGGGCTGGTGGTGACCAACCACCATTGCGCGTATGGCGCGATCCAGCTCAACTCGACGCCGGAAAACAACCTGATCGAGGACGGCTTCAATGCCGGATCGACCGAACGTGAAGTCTCTGCGGGCCCGAATGCGCGCATCTTCGCGCTCGACTCGATCCAGGACATCACCGCCCAGGTCAAGGCGGCGATTGCCGCGGCACCCGATGCGCTCGGTCGCACCAAGGCGCTGGAGACGATCCAGAAACAACTGGTCGCCGATTGCGAGGCCGACGCCGGCTATCGCTGCCAGTTCTACAGCTTCGCCGGCGGCAACGACTACCGCCTGTTCAAGAACCTCGAGATCAAGGACGTGCGGCTGGTCTACGCGCCGCCCAACAGCATCGGCAGCTTCGGCGGCGACATCGACAACTGGATGTGGCCGCGCCACACCGGCGACTTCACGTTCATCCGCGCCTACGTCGGCAAGGACGGCAAGCCGGCCGCGTATTCGACCGACAACGTGCCCTTCCAGCCGAAGCACTGGCTGAAGTTCGCCAGCCAGCCGCTGGACATCGGCGATTTCGTGATGGTCGCCGGCTACCCCGGCCGCACCGCGCGCTACGCGCTGGCCGACGAGTTCGACGAGACCGAGCAGTGGACCTACCCGACGGTCAAGGCGCACTACGAGAACCTGGTGGCGCTGGTCGAGGCGGCCGGTGCGAAGGACGAGGGCATCAAGGTCAAGTACGCCAGCACCATCCGCGGCTGGCACAACACGATGAAGAACTACGGCGGTCAGCTGGAAGGCTTCGAGCGCATCGACGCCAGCAAGACCAAGCACGCCGAGGAAGCCGCGGTGCTGGCGTGGTTGCGCGGTCAGGGCGCGAAAGGCAAGCCGGCGCTGGCCGCGCACGCCAAATTGCTGGAACTGCACGCGGCCGAGAGTGCCACCCGCGATCGCGACCTGGTGTTCGGCCAGCTCGTGCGTACCGGCGTGATCGGCACCGCGACCGGGCTGTACCGCTTTGCGATCGAGGCCGACAAGCCCGACGCCGATCGCGATGCCGGCTACCAGGCGCGTGACCTGCCGGGCTTCGAGGGCTCGCTGAAGCAGATGGAGCGCCGCTACGACGCGGGCATGGATCGCCAGCTGCAGCAGTACTGGCTGCGCGAGTACATCAAGCTGCCGCAGGCGCAGCACATCGCCGCGCTCGACGCGTGGCTGGGCGGCAACGACGAGGCCGCGGTGCAGGCGGCGCTGGACCGGCTGGCCGGCACCCAGCTGGGCGATCTGGATACGCGCCTGGCGCTCATGAAGGCCGACCGCAGCACCCTGGAGGCGAGCAAGGACCCCGCGCTGCAACTGGCGGTGGCGCTGATGCCGACGATCCTGGCCAACAAGCAGCAGGACGAGGTCCGTACCGGCGACATCCTGCAGGCGCGCCCGGCGTACCTGCAGGCGGTCGCCGACTACAAGGCCAGCCGCGGCGAGTCGGTGTACCCGGACGCGAACTCCTCGCTGCGTATCACCTTCGGCAATGTGCAGGGCTACACCAAGCCCGATGGCACGCGCTTGCCGCCGTTCACGACGCTGGAACAGGTCGCCGCCAAGGCCACCGGCGTGGAGCCGTTCAATGCCCCTCAAGCGCAGTTGGACGCGATCGCAGCGAAGCGTTACGGCGGTCTGGCCAGCGAAGAGCTGGGCACGGTGCCGGTCAACTTCATGGCCGACCTGGACATCACCGGGGGCAACTCCGGTTCGCCGGTGATGGATGCGCGCGGTGAGCTGGTCGGCCTGGTGTTCGACATGAACTGGGAAAGCGTCAGTTCGAACTGGGTGTTCGATCCGGCCATGACCCGGGTGATCGCGGTCGACGGCCGCTACCTGCGCTGGGTGATGCAGGAGGCGTTCCCGGCCCCGCGGGTGCTGCAGGAGCTTGGCGTGCCCGCGCAGAAATAAGGTTCTTCTCCCATCCAGGGGGAAAGCGCGACATCTGCGGGGTGGCCGGGGTGCCGGGCGCGCATGCCCTTGTCTGCGAATGTCCCCCGGCACCGATGAAGCCGGTGCCTCCTCCTTTATTTCACACCCAAGGACATTCGCACCCGTCGTCCCAGCGTGGCGGGGGTTCCAGAAGCGCAGGCCCGGCTGCCGGGCTGTCCGCGTACCTCTGCGATCCGACAGCACCGACGTGACCTGCAGGTCGCGCCCCGGCCCGTCTTCCCGACTTCCCCGGAGTCGGGAGATGAACCAGAAATAAGCCTCGCAAAGGGTGATTGCACGAACGCCGGTCGAATGACCGGCGTTCTTTTTTCACTTGCCGGCCGTGCGGACTCAGGCTGCTCCGGGAGTGCCTTCGTCCCCGAACCGGTATTCGAACGTGTACAGGTGCCTGTCCTCGGTGACCTTGATCGCCATCTTCCCGCGCAGCCCGGCCAGTTCGCCGGTGCCGGTGTCGGGCACCACGGTGACCGACAGTGACGCGGCGCCGCGGTCCATCGTGCCGCTGTGTTGCAGCACGAAACTGCCGCTGCGGCCGGCGAGCGTGCCGCGGACCCGTTCCATCGCCACGTAGCCCGCCGATCCCTGCGCGTGGGCGTTCGCCGCGCTGATCATCTCGACCGAGCTGGTGGCCTGCAGGTCGCCCTCGAACCGCTTGCTGATGCGGGTGCGGCCGAGCCGGACGTCATCGGCGGAGTCGTACGGCGGCTCGCGCTCGGCACTGACCTCGAAACTGCCATGGGCGTGTCGGTTCATCGTGGACCTCGGCTATGCCAGAAAGCCGACATCCTGCACGCTGCCTGCCGAGGCCGCCAGCGGCGCGGGAGTTGGGCCAGAATGGGCGCTGATATCCGCCCCGCAAATACGCTTCGAGAGCCGATGCCATGAAGATCCTGCTCGCCCGCCACGGCGAAACCAGCTGGAACGCCGAAGGCCGCTACCAGGGCCAGGCCGATATCCCGCTGTCCGCGACCGGCGAGGCGCAGGCCCGTGCGTTGGGCGAGCGCCTGCGCGGGGTCGCGATCGCGCGCGCGGTCGCCTCGCCGTTGTCGCGCGCGCGCCGCACCGCCGAGTTGGCACTGGGCGACCGCGCCGGGATGCTGACCCTCGATGCGGGCCTGGCCGAGATCGCCCACGGCACCTGGGAGGGGCTGCTGGCCAGCGAGATCCACGAGCGCGATCCCGTCCGCCTGCTGGCCTGGCGCCACGAACCGCACGAAGTGCTGATGCCGGAAGGCGAGTCGTTGCAGCACGTGTTCGATCGCGCCTGGCTGGCGTTGGCCCGGGCCGCCGACGGGATGGCCGCCGACGACACCCTGCTGGTGGTCGCCCACGACGCGGTCAACCGGGTGTTGCTGTGCCATGTGCTGGGCATTCCGTTCGGCCGGCTGTGGACGTTCCGCCAGGCCCCGACCACCCTCAACCTGCTCGAAGGGCCGGATGTCGATCACCTCGATGTGGTCCGCCTGAACGACTGCAGCCACCACACCCCGTTGTTTGGCGAAGCGGTGCATCGCGCGCTGTAAGCGCGGATCATGCGCATCCCCCTTTTTGGCCGTTTGCAATGAACCTGACCCGATGGCTCGAGCGGATCGAGCAGCTGCACCCCAAGTCGATCGACATGGGGCTGGACCGCGTGCGCGAGGTCGGCGGCCGGCTGGGGCTGGACCGGCCGGCGCGGCAGGTGATCACCGTCGGCGGCACCAACGGCAAGGGCTCGACGGTGGCCTTCATCGAGGCGATCGCGCGTGCGGCGGACTGGAAAGTGGGTGCCTACACCTCACCGCATCTGTGGGTCTACAACGAGCGCATCCGGATCGACGGCAAGCCGGTGGACGATGCCGGCATCGTCGCCGCGTTCGAGGCGATCGAAGCCGCCCGCGGCGACACCCCGCTGACCTATTTCGAGTACGGCACGCTGGCGGCGTTGTGGCTGTTCGAGCGCGCCGGGCTGGACCTGGCGATCCTCGAGGTCGGGCTGGGCGGCCGGCTGGATGCGACCAACCTCGTCGATCCGGACGTGGCGGTGATCACCACGGTGGCGCTCGACCACCAGGACTACCTGGGCGACGACCGCGAGGCGATCGGTGCCGAGAAGGCCGGCATCGCGCGCGGTTGGAAACCGCTGGTGCTGGGCGATGACGATCCGCCCTCCAGCGTGCTGCGTCATGCCTACGCGATCGGTGCGTCGGCGGTGCGGATCGGTTGCGACTTCTTCATCGATCGCGCGGCCGACGGCGATGGCCCTGACGACCTGAATCCGGACCACATTGATCCGGACGACGTGCCACCCGGTCACTGGCGCTGGCGCGAGGTCGGTTACCGGGTCGACCTGCCGTTCCCGCGCCTGCTGGCGGCGGTGCAGTTGCGCAACGCCGCGGTTGCGATCGCCGCGCTGCGCGCGCTGGACACACCGCCGGCGGATGCGGCCATCGTCGCCGGCGTGGCAGCCGCGGACCTGCCGGGCCGGTTGCAGCGCTTCGACTGCAATGGCGTGGAGGCCGTGGTCGATGTCGGCCACAACCCGCAGGCCGCGCACGAGTTGGCGGCCTGGCTGGCAGCGACGCCGATCGCCGGCACCACCCATGCGGTGTATGCCGCGCTGGCCGACAAGGACGCGATCGGCGTCGTGGCCGAGCTGGCCGGGGCGGTCGGGTCCTGGCATCTGGCGGGACTGGTCGAGCAGGCACCGCGCGGGACCGAGGTCGATGCCTTCGCCGCGCGCCTTGCCGGCACCGCGGCGGCATCGGGCAGCCGGCATGCGGATGTCGCGCACGCCATCGCCGCGGCCCGCGACGGGGCGAAACCGGGTGATCGCATCCTGGTGTTCGGCTCATTCCACACCGCCTCGGCGGCGTTGGCCTGGCTGCAGGCCGAGGGCAACTGCCGACCGCCTGAATGACGGGTTGAGGCGCACCGGACAGCGCCCCGGCGGGCTGCCGGCACAAGGGTATAATTCGTCGGGCATTTCTCCCGTTGCCTGCGAGATCCGATGGAACCTGCCCTGAAACAGCGCCTGATCGGCGCCGCCGTGCTGGTCGCGATCGCGGTGATCTTCCTGCCGATGCTGATCAAGGGCCCCGCGCCCGAGAGCGGCGTGTCGGACATTTCGCTGGATCTGCCCAGCACGCCCAAGAACGGGTTCGAGACCCGCGAACTGCCCCTGGTGACGCCCGGTGCCGCCAGCGGCTCGCGCGTGATCGGGCCGGATGCCGGGCCTGCAGCCGACCCCGGCGCGTTGCCCACGGTCGATACCCGCGCCGCGCGCGCGGACGGCGCTGATGCCCAGCCGGGCGAAGCGGAAACGGGCCGGCTTCCGGCATCGACGGCCGCCGGCGATTACGCGGTCAGCTTCGGCAGCTACGCCAGTGCGGCGGACGCGCAGCGGGTGGTCGCCGCCTTGCAGGCCGCCAGGCTGCCGGGTTACCAGGAGGCGACTACCAGCAATGGCCGCACCCTGTACCGGGTGCGCATCGGCCCGTACGAATCCCGGGCTGCGGCAGAGGCGGCGCGGCTGCAGTCGAGCCAGGTGCGCGATGACGTCGGCGCGAAAGTGGTCGTGCTCAATGCGGTTCCGGCGGACGCCGCCGGTGCCACGTCTTCCAGCGCCACGGTATCGACGGCCCCGGTGTCCAAGCCGGTGCCGTTGCCCGAGTCCCGCCCGGCCAAGAAGCCGGACGCGCCGGTTGCCGCCAAGCCTGCGGAAACGACACCTGTCACCCCGCCGGCCGTCGCCAAGCCAGCGCCGAAGCCCGCCGCGGTGCCGGCGCCGTCCAAGCCCGCCGCCGCGAATGTCGGCTTCGCCGTGCAACTGGGGGCGTTCAGCAACCAGGTTGAGGCGATCGCGCTGCGCGACCGCGCGCGCAGCCTGGGCCTGAGCGCGTTTGTCGAGTCGGTGAACACGGCCGAAGGCAAGTCCTTGACCCGGGTGCAGGTCGGACCGGTGGCCGACCGTGCCGCCGCCGACCAGCTCAAGGCGCAGGCGGCCAGCAAGCTGGGCATTTCCGGCTTCGTGCGTCCGCACCCGTGAGGCGTGGCGTGACGCGGCAATGAGTGCGATCGATTGGGTGTTGCTGGCGATCGTCGCGGTGTCGGCCCTGTTCGGATTGATGCGCGGGCTGATCGGTGTGCTGGCGTCGTTGGCGGCGTGGCTGCTGGCGGGCTGGGCGGCGTTCCAGTTCGGTGCGCAGGTCGCGTTGCTGCTGGCCAGCGATGGCGAGCCGGGCGCGGGCCAGCTGTTCGGCGGCTACGCACTGGCCTTCATCGTGGTGCTGATGGTGGTCGGACTGGTCGGCTGGATCGTACGCAAGCTGGTGCACTCGGTCGGCCTGTCGGGGCTGGACCGGATGTTCGGGTTGCTGCTCGGGACGGCCCGCGGGGCCTTCATCGCCTGCGCGTTGCTGCTGCTGCTGGGACTGACCGAGCTCCCGCGCGAAGCCTCGTGGCAGGCGTCGCGGGTGGTGCCGCTGTTCGTGCCCGGAGCGCAGTGGATGAGTGCCTGGTTGCCCGACTGGGTGGCCCGGCGAGTGGATCTGCACGGCGCGGCGGAAGGCGCGGCGCTGTTGTCGCCGGCCAGCCTGCCGATGCTGCCGGGGTCGACCTTGCCTGCACCGGATTTACCAGCACCAGAATTGCCAACGTCGGCCATGCCTCCCACGCCCGGCGATTGATGCTTGCCCGCCCGTAACTGCAACAACTCCCGCAATAACCCTGCCGCCAGCGCGGCGACCATTGACCAACTTCCAGCCATCCAGGATCCACCACCATGTGCGGCATTATCGGAATCGTCGGCCACCACGACGTCGCGGCCCAACTCTACGACGGCCTCATGGTGCTCCAGCATCGCGGCCAGGACGCGGCCGGCATGGCCATCGCCAACGGCAGTCGCCTGTTGCTGCACAAGGGCAACGGCCTGGTCAGCGAGGTGTTCGACGACGAGTCGATGCGGCGGCTGGTGGGGCACGTCGGCATCGGCCATTGCCGCTATCCGACCGCCGGCAGCGAGGGCGATGACGAGGCGCAACCGTTCTACGTCAACTCGCCGTACGGCATCGCGCTGGCGCACAACGGCAACCTGGTCAACACCGACGCGTTGCGCAGCGAGGTGTTCCAGCAGGACCGTCGCAACATCAATACCGAGTCGGATTCGGAAGTGCTGTTGAACGTGTTCGCGCACGAGCTGGGCAGCCGCGATGCGTTGTCGCCGGAGACGGCGTTCAAGGCGGTGACCGGTGTCTACCGGCGCTGCGTGGGCGGCTACGCGGTGGTCGCCACGGTGCTGGGCCTGGGGCTGGTGGCGTTCCGCGATCCCAACGGCATCCGGCCGCTGGTGCTGGGCAAGCGCACCGGCGCGGCGGGCGACGAGTACGCGGTGGCGTCGGAGTCGGTGGCGTTCGACCTGACCGGCTTCAAGCGGGTGCGCGACGTGCTGCCGGGCGAGGCGATCGTGATCACCGCCGACGGTGTGCTGCATGCGCGCCAATGCATCGAGCCGGGAGTGCACACGCCGTGCATCTTCGAGTACGTGTATTTCGCGCGGCCGGATTCGCTGATCGACGACATCTCGGTGCACAAGGCGCGCATGCGGATGGGGCAGAAGCTGGGCGAGAAGATCCTGCGCCTGCGGCCCGGGCACGACATCGACACGGTGATCCCGATTCCCGATTCCTCGCGCGATGCGGCGCTGGAAGTCGCCAACGTGCTTGGGGTGAAGTACCGCGAGGGGTTCATCAAGAACCGCTACGTCGGCCGCACGTTCATCATGCCGGGGCAGGAGCAGCGGGTGAAATCGGTGCGTCGCAAGCTCAATCCGATTCCGCTGGAGTTCCGCAACCGGGTCGTGTTGCTGGTGGACGATTCGATCGTGCGTGGCACCACGTCGCGGCAGATCGTGCAGATGGCGCGCGATGCAGGTGCGCGCAAGGTCTACCTGGCCTCGGCGGCGCCGCCGGTGCGGCATCCGAACATCTACGGCATCGACATGCCCAGTTGCGAGGAGCTGATCGCGCACGGGCGCAGCGAGGAGGAGATCGAGACGCTGTTGGGGTGCGACTGGCTGATCTACCAGGATCTGGCGGACCTGGAGGAGTCGGTGTCGGGGCCGAAGCATCGGCTGGAGCATTTCGATTCGTCGTGTTTCAACGGCGAGTACGTGACGGGTGCGGAGGCCGACTATTTCGAGCGGGTCAAGCGTCTGCGTTCGGACGAGGCGAAGACGACGCGTCGGGCTTCGTAAAAGCGCGCGGTTGGTTTCATGGGTAGCGGCTGTGGGGCACATTCCAGGTCGCTCCACGATATTCGCTTTGTTGGAATGCGCCCCCCACAGCCGCTTGGACGGTTCGTCGGCGTTGCGGGTTCTTTGAGGGCCGGGCTGGTGGTGGAGTCGGGTTGGGCAGGAAATGACGATGAACCTGTTTGAAGCGGCCCGCGGGTGTCTGGATGCGGACACGCCGGACGGGAAGGTCGAGGCGACGATGGCTGCGGCCGAGGCGTTCGCGCGTGGGGTGTTGGCGATTCCGGACGATGCGCCGCCGGCGGAGCTGATCGACATGCCGGGGCGTCCGATGCGACCGCGGTTGGTGCATCCGCGCGAGTTGCCCAAGCGTGGCCTGGGCAGTGACGAGGGCCGGGCGGCGTTCATCCATGCGATCGCACACATCGAGTTCAATGCGATCGATCTGGCCTGGGATGCGGTGTATCGCTTTCGCGGGTTGCCGCCGGAATTCTATTCGGACTGGATCGGGGTCGCGGTGGACGAGGCGCGGCATTTCTCGATGCTGCGGGAACGTCTGCGGCAGTTGGGCCACGACTACGGCGACTTCGATGCCCACAACGGTCTGTGGGAGATGGCGGTGAAGACGGCGCATGACGGTATGACGCGCATGGCGCTGGTGCCGCGGGTGCTGGAGGCGCGCGGGCTGGATGTGACGCCGGGGATGATCGAGCGGTTGCGCGGGCTGGGCGACACGGCGACGGTCGCGATCCTGGAGCTGATCCTGCGCGAGGAGGTCGCCCACGTCGCTGCGGGTTCGCGCTGGTTCCGGTGGTATTGCGAGCGCGCGGGCGTCGAGCCGGGATCGACGTTTCGCCGGTTGCTGGCCGAGTACGCGCGCGACGTGTTGTACGGCCCGTTCAATCTGGAGGCGCGAAGTGCCGCGGGCTTCGGCGACGACGAGTTGGCGGCGTTGCAGCAGCTTTCGGACTGATCGCGGCAACGGAGTTGCTGGGTGTGCGACATGTGTCGTATAGTCGCGACACTATATTTGTCGAGCGTGCCCTCCATGATTCACCCCTCAAACACTGAGCTGGAGCTGCTGAAGTGCCTGTGGCGGAACGATGCCTGCAGCGCTCGTGAGCTGCACAATCACGTGGTTTCCGTCCTGGGCTGGTCCTATTCGTCCACGCGCAAAACGCTGGAGCGGATGGTGGAGAAGGGTCTGGTTGAAGAACGCGATTCACATGGTCTGTACGTTTATCGCGCGGCTATCGGAAAGGTCGCGACCTTGGCGGCGTTGAGCGCGGACTTTGCCCGCCGCGTGCTGGATATCGAGGGTCCTTTGCCCACCCAAGCGTTCGCCGACAGTCGTCTGCTTAATGAGGACGAGATCGACGAGTTGGCCGCGCTGCTGCGCGATTCGAATCTGGACGGGCAGGCATGAGTCTGCCCATACCCGATATGTGGTGGCTGCACGTCGGTGCCTGCATGTTTGCCGGAATGTTGGCCTGGACGCTGGGGCTGGCCTTGCATCGCGGCTTGCGTATCTCGCACGCAGCGCGCATTTACTGGCTCATCGTCTGGGCCTTGGCGGTGCTGCCGACCGGACTGGTGATCGCGTTCCACTACCTCGCCCCGGAAAGTTGGCCGATCTCCACCCCGTTGCCGTTGCCGTCCGTAGCCGGATTGGAGGAGTGGTCCAGCGACTTTGAATTCCGGTCGCACGAGGTACGGGCGTCTTCAAGCGTGCGGGACTGGTTGGAGCCGCTGCTCTGGCTGTTGTATCTGACCGGTGCCGGCGTCGCGGCGTTGCGTTGGGGCAAGGGCGTGCTGGCCGTTCGCCGGATCGTGCAGGGGGCGGGTCCGGTCGATTCGACGGACTTGCCCGGTTCGCTGGCCGTCGCCGAGCAGCAACGTCTGCGTGATGTCGGCATCGCACTACGCTCGACTACCCGTTCGATCAGTCCGTTTGCAGTGTGCTGGCCGCAACCGACGATCATCGTTCCAACCGCCTTGATGGGACGTCTGAGCGATTGCCAGCTGCAGATGGTGTTGCGGCATGAGGCGAACCATCTGGCCCAGTACGACCCACAACGCGCGGCATTGATGCGTCTAGTGGGAGTGGTGCTCTGGTTCAATCCGTTCCTGCGACTGATCGCAGACCGGGTCCAGATCGCCGCTGAACTGTGTTGCGATGCCGTAGCGACAAGGTCGGGACTGGAGGCTCGTCGTGCCTATGCAGCCGCATATCTGGAAGCCTTGCGTCTGTCGGCACGAGCGGCGACGCCGTCTCTTGTCGCGGCGTTCTCGCGGCATGACCCCGGCAGCCACAAGCTGAGAATCCGCCACATGGTGCAGGGCGATTCGCGATGCAGCTTGCCTCTGTGGCTGAGTGTCGCGCTGATCGGGTTGGCGCTGGCGGCTGGTAGCGCGCTAGCAGCCGTGCAGATAGGGGTGACGACACCGGCTCGCAGCCAAGTCGTTGTCGCCGTGGCCGGTGACAGCCCATCGATGCCCGTCGCTCCGGAGGCATCACCATTGCCCAGTGATGAAGCGGTCATGGCGCATGCCATCAACGATGTATTTGCCAACCCCGCGATACGTTTCGGTTTTCCCGTAGCCAAGCCCAGGATCACCAGCCGATACGGTGCCGATGGCGGCTCGCGTACACGCCCGCATCGGGGCCTGGATTTCGCCGCGGTAAGTGGGGCTCCGGTTTACGCGCCCGCGAACGCCACGGTTACGGCGGCGACCACACAGTATCCAGATGGCCCCGACTACGGGACGGTGGTCGTGCTGGACCACGGCGGAGGCTGGCAATCCCTGTATGCGCATCTGGATAGTTTCGACGTCCAGCCCGGTCAACGGGTTACGGCCGGTACGCAGATTGGCCGCGCCGGCATTACCGGAAAAGTGACCGGACCGCACGTGCATATGGAGATGCTGTTGAACGGGCAGCGCGTCGACCCGGAGCCTTTGCTGCGATGAGCGGATAAGCAGGCAGCACTGTTCGCACCGCAGCACCGGCGACTGCCGGCACCTCCCTACTCATCACTTGCCGCGTTTTTCCTGAAGCTCAGGAGGGGTGGTGCTTGCCTGACGAAACAGCGCGTCGACTACATCGCGCGCACCAATAACGCCATCGACTAGAGAGCCGACCCAGCAGATGAAGCTGCACTTCGTATTGCCAGAACCATCGCTACTTACCTGCTTGCAGATGGCGCTGGCTTCCCTTGCAGTGCTGACCAGCACTCAGATCCGTGCGACGGCTGTCGCCAGCGATCCGGTATCGATCCCCGCGGACACCTCGCAGGCTCCGACAAACCTGCCACAAGTGCAGGTGCAGGGCGAGCGCTACGACCCGCGCCGCGACGATACGGCCTCGCGCCTGGTCGTGGCCAAGGACGAACTGGTCCGCTACGGTGACGCCACTTTGGCCGATGCGATCAAGCGGCTGCCTGGTGTAACCGTCACAACCGGAGCGCCCGGAAGCGCCGGCGCCATCACCCTGCGTGGTATGGGCAATGGCTACACGCAGATTCTAGTGGATGGACAAGCCGCGCCAGCCGGGTTCGACCTGGGCTCGCTGTCCCCGGACATGGTCGAGCGGGTCGAGATTCTTCGCACGGCCACTGTCGACATGCGCACCGAAGCCATCGCCGGAACGATCAACATCGTGCTGGCCAAGACCGCGCGTTCGGACTCGAGTGAACTCAAGATCGGCCTGACCGAGTCCAATGGCCGGTTCACGCCCAGCATCAACTGGAGTCAATCCCGCCGTGGCGAATATCGCGGTTACGCGTTGAATGCGGCATTGTCGCGTCGCGAGTTTCTGGTGGAGGAAACCGGCATCGAAACCGGTCATGCCGCCGACGGTGTGCGGGACCTGCATCGCACAACGGGTCTGCGCGTCGAGGGATTCCGCGATGTGCTTTCGCTGTCTCCCCACTTCAACTTCACCCTGGGAGATAGCGACACGCTGAACTGGCAGACCTTCCTGGATGCCAGCAATTACAACAAGCATGCCGATATCGGCTGGCAGACGCAGTCCGGGCCGGCACTGGAACACATGCGATACCGCCAGTTCACCGGCATCGACGTCGTCCAGCTGCGCTCCAACCTGAGCTGGACGCATGAGTTCGATGACGCCGGCAAGCTCTCCAGCAAACTGAGCCTGGGTGGAAATCGCGAGAACTCCCGTTTCCGCGAGCAAGGGTATGCGGTCGATGGCACGCAGAACCTGGACGATGCGACCGACGGATGGCTGCGCGTGCACAACCTCGCCTCCCGCGGCAAGTACACCTGGACCGGCAAAGGAGCGCACGCCCTGGAGGCGGGGTGGGAGGCCAGCCTGGACCGCCGACGGGAATCACGCAGGCAGCATCTGCTGGCGTTCGACGGATTTCCGGAAAGCACCAGCGACCTGTCGTTCGATGCACAGGTCCGTCGCGCCGCGATCTACGCGCAGGACGAGTGGACGGTAACGCCCGCTTGGTCCGTGTACCTCGGGGCGCGTTGGGAACACATCGAAACGCGCAGTGAAGGCGGCCAATTCGTGCCGGTACGCAGCCGCGCCAGCGTGCTGTCGCCCGTGCTGCAGTCACGATGGAAGCTGTCGGACACGAAAGACCAGATCCGTCTGGGGCTGAGTCGCACCTACCGCGCTCCGGCACTCCGCCTGTTGACCCCGAGACCGTACACCTCCACCAACAATCGGGAACTCAACCCCGACATCATGGGTAATCCGGCGTTGAAGCCCGA